>VBJR01000348.1:13629-14003 GCA_005880175.1 Chloroflexota bacterium | reverse complement strand
TGCTGGACCTCCGGTGGGGCCGTGATGGTCGTCGTGCTGTGCAGGGTCTGCGCGACCAGCAGGTAGGTGATCAATACCAGGACGGCCCCGCCGAGGGCGAACAGCGACGTGTACAGCAGCGTCAGCCGCGACCGGGCGCTGAGGTGGCTCCTCACAGCCGGTAGCCGACGCCGACGACGGTCTCGATGAGCGGCGGGTCGCCGAGCTTGCGCCGCAGCCGCGCGATCGTCACCGCGACCGTGTTGCTGAACGGGTCGGCGTGTGCGTCCCACACGTGCTCGAGCAGCTCCTCGGCGCTGACCGCGGCGCCGTCCGCGCCGGCCAGGCACTCCAGCACGCCGAACTCCTTGCGGGTCAGCGTGAGCGGGATGCCG
>VBJR01000348.1:0-13597 GCA_005880175.1 Chloroflexota bacterium | reverse complement strand
CGAACGGCTTGCCCAGGTAGTCGTCCGCGCCCAGCTCCAGCCCGTCCACCCGGTCCTCGACGTCCGTGGCCGCGGTGAGCATCAGGATGCGGCTGGGCGAGCCGTCGCGCACCAGGCTGCGGCAGACCCGGTCGCCGTGCACGGCCGGCAGGTCGCGGTCGAGGACGACGACGTCGTAGTCCGTGCTGGTCGTGCTCCGCAGGGCCGCATCGCCGTCGTGGACGACGTCGACGGCGAACCCGGCGTCGCGCAGCCCCTCGCCGATCCGGTTGGCCAGCCCGACGTGATCTTCCACGACCAGGACTCGCACGTCCATATGCTGCACCAGCGCACATGAAATCCGCGTAACAGCCGCTGTTCGGCCCGTGTCATGGGCTGCTCGCGATAACGGGCGGCATGATGAACAACAGCACCCGCGCGATCATCGCCGCGGCCGTCCTGGCCCTGCTCGCGGTGGCCTGCGGCAACGGCGCGTCCTCCACCAGGTCCGGTGGCTCGGCGGCCGCGGG
Organism: Chloroflexota bacterium; assembly: GCA_005880175.1. The sequence goes on along the minus strand of VBJR01000348.1, from coordinate 13,088 downwards.
AGGGTCGTCGAGCTCCCAGTCGGCGCTCGCCTTCTCCCGCTGCATGCGCACCAACGGGGTGCCGAACTACCCTGACCCCGACAGCAGCGGAGCCCTCCGCAAAGGAGCTCCGGAGCAGTTCGGGGTCAGCACCTCCCAGTTCCAGTCGGCACAGACGGCCTGCCAGCACCTGCTCCAGGATGGCGGGACGCTCCAGCAGTGCGAGGTGGCCGGCGCCTGTTCACAGGCCCAGATGCAGCAGATGATGACCGACGACCTGGCGTTCGCCCGGTGCATGCGCTCCCACGGGGTGCCGAACTGGCCCGATCCCACCGAAACCGGGGGGCGCGTCGTGTTCAGCCTCAGTGGAACTGGCATCGACCATCATTCGACACAGATCGAGGCCAGGATGAACGAGTGCGAGCCTGTGGCGCCCAATGCGGTGCTGGGGTTCGCGTAGATGCGCCGGCACGGCCCGCTCGTCGCCGGAGTGACACTGGTGATCCTGGCGGGGGCCGGGACGCTGATCGAGCGGACGAACCCGTTCGGCATCAGCGTCTTCCATCCGCTGGGGTCCCACGCCGCTGCCTCCGGAACGCAGGACAACGGCGCCGCCACGTCCACGTCCACGGTGACCCGCCGGTCGCTGTCGGCACAGACGAGCGTGGAGGGCACGTTGGGCTACGCCGGTGAGTACACGGTGCTGGGTCAGGCCTCGGGCACGATCACCTGGCTGCCCGAGGCGGGCCAGATGGTCGACGAGGGTCAGGCGCTCTACCGGTTGGACGAGCGGCCGGTGGTCCTGCTGTACGGGTCCACCCCGCCCTACCGGGCTCTGGCGGCGGGGGCGCGGGCCGCCGACGTCACCGGGGCGGACGTTCGCCAGCTCAACCACGACCTGGTCGCGCTGGCCTATGTCACGAGCTCTCAGCTCGACCCGAACTCCGATCAGTTCAGTTGGGCCACCCGGCTCGGGGTGCAACGCCTGCAGGGCGCGCTCGGCGTCACGGCCACCGGCAGCCTCGCTCTGGGTGCGTACGCGTTCCTGCCGGGACCGATCCGGGTCACCACCCTGTCGGCGACCCTGGGTGGACAGGGTGGCGGGCCGATCCTGAAGGGCACCTCGACGGCCAGGCAGGTCACCGTCGCCCTCGACGCCTCCCGGCAGTCGGAGGTGAAGGTCGGCGACCAGGTCACGATCACCCTGCCGAACAACCAGACCACTCCCGGCCAGGTCACCTCGGTCGGGAGGGTCGCCACCACCCCGTCGGGGCCCGGGCAGGGTGGGCCGAACACGCCCACGGTCGCGGTGGCCATCACGCCGGCCGACCCGAACGCGACCGGGAACCTCGATCAGGCGTCGGTGCGGGTGGCCATCACCACCAGCACCGTCCAGGACGCGCTGGTGGTGCCGGTGGACGCGCTCCTCGCCCTGAGCGGTGGCAGGTACGCCGTCGAGGTCGTCGGCGCCGGCGGCGCCCATCGCCTGGTGCCCGTCTCGCCGGGGCTGTTCGACGACGCCGAGGGGCTCGTGCAGGTGTCCGGCTCGGGCCTGGCCGCCGGGCAGCGCGTGGTGGTGCCCACAACGTGAGCAGCCTCCCGGTGCTGGAGCTCGACGCGGTGACCAGGACCTACCCGGGCGAGCCCCCGGTGGTCGCGCTGCGCGGCGTCGACCTGACGGTGCGCGCGGGGGAGCTGGTCGCCGTGCTCGGCCCGTCCGGGTCGGGCAAGTCCACGCTGCTGCACGTCATGGGCACCCTGGACCGGCCCACCACCGGCAGCGTCCGGATCACCGGCCTGGACGTCGCGGCGCTGTCGGACCGGCAGGTCGCCGCCGTGCGGGCGTGCCGGGTCGGGTTCGTGTTCCAGCAGTTCTTCCTCGCCGAGCACGCCAGCGTGATCGACAACGTGGCCGACGGCCTGCTCTACGCGGGCGTCCCCGCTCGCGTCCGGCGACGGCAGGCCGCCGAGGCGCTGGGCGCCGTCGGACTCGCCGACCGGGCGACCGCCCGGCCCACCCAGCTCTCCGGTGGGGAGCGACAGCGGGTGGCCATCGCCCGCGCCCTGGTCGGCTCGCCCGCGATCGTGCTCGCGGACGAACCCACCGGCAACCTGGATCAGGCCACCGGCGAGTCGATCCTCACCCTCCTGCACGACCTCCACGACGCCGGCGCCACGATCGTGGTCATCACGCACGACCACGCGATCGCCGCCGCCATGCCCCGGCGCGTCGAGCTCCGCGACGGCCAGATCGTGGCGGACACCCACCACCGGACTCCGCGAAGAGGACTGCCATGACGACGGCCATGCCCACCATGCGGCGACTGCGCCCGACCGACCTGGCCCGGCTGGCCGGCGTCGGCGTCCGGACCCGGAAGCTCCGCTCGAGCCTGTCCACCCTCGGGATCGCGATCGGGGTCGGCGCGATCGTCGCCGTCCTCGGCCTGTCCGCCTCGTCCCAGGCCGGGCTGCTGGCCGAGATCGACCGGCTCGGCACCAACCTGCTCACCGTCACGAACGGGCAGGACCTGGCTGGCGCCACCGCCGAGCTCCCCGTGGCCGCGCCGGGCATGATCTCCCGCATCGGCCCGGTCACCGGCGTGCAGGACACGGGCGTCGTGCGCGACGTCTTCGCCTACCGGAGCCCGCTGATCCCCGCGAACAACACCAACGCGCTGTCCGTGCAGGCCGCCAGCCTGGAGCTGCCGGGCACGGTGGGCACGTCCGTGGCGCAGGGACGGTACCTGAACGCCGCCACCGCACACGAGCCGGTGGCGGTGCTCGGCTCGGCCGCCGCCCGGCGCCTGGGCATCGACCACGTCTGGCCCCGGGACCGCATCTGGGTCGGCGGCCAGTGGTTCTCCGTCGTGGGCATCCTCGAGCCGGCCCCGCTGGCGCCCGAGATCGACTCCGCGGTGCTGGTCGGGTTCCCGGCCGCCCAGCGGTACCTGCGCTTCGGCGGGCACCCGTCGACCATCTACGTGCGCTGCCAGACGGATCGGGTCGACGCCGTGCACGCCCTCCTCGCGGCCACGGCCAACCCCGAATCACCGTACGAGGTGGTCGTGTCCCAACCGTCGGCCGCCCTGACCGCCCGCGCGGCCGCCGAGGGCGCGCTGAACAGCCTCTTCCTCGGCCTGGGCGCCATCTCCCTGCTGGTCGGCGCCATCGGCGTGGGCAACGTCACGCTGATCGGCGTCCTGGAACGCCGCTCCGAGATCGGCCTCCGCCGCGCCCTGGGCGCGACCAGGGGCCACATCCGGATCCAGTTCCTGTCCGAAGCCATCGTGCTCGCGCTGGCCGGCGGCGTCGCCGGTGTCGCCGCCGGCGCGGCCGCCACCGCTGTCTACGCCCATACGCAGCAGTGGACGACTGTCATCCCCACCCTTGCCTGGGCCGGCGGACTCACCGCCGCCCTGGCCATCGGCGCCGTCGCCGGCCTGCTCCCCGCACTGCGGGCCGCCCGGATGTCGCCCACCCGGGCGCTGTGGACCGTGTAGGGATCTCGGGCTCGCGCCCTGGATCTCCGTCAGGCCAGGTCGATCACGTAGGTGGTGATCGACCCGGCCGGCTGGTCGTCCGTGACGCTGGTCGCGGACAGCCGCGTCCGGCCCAGCCGGCGAACGTTCTCGCCGGCGCTCGTCCGGTACCGCGTGACCGTGGCATGGCGCGGACCGAGGCTCCCCAGGTCGTACACGACGTGGCGCTCGGACGCGGTCGGGTTCGTGCCCACGACGACGATCCGGTGCGGGTGCTGGAGGTCGTCCATCGCCGCCATCGTCGCGCTCGTCTCGTGGACGGCGTCGTCGACCGGGTCCAGCGGGGTCAGGATCTGGAAGCCGGGTCGGATGAACCGCGCGTACTGCTCCATCGCGAAGAACCGTCTGGTCATGGTGACCGGCCCCTCGGCCGGGAAGCTCGGCGCCTCGAACAGGCCCCAGCCCCCGCTCCCTTCGACCGGCTGCCAGTTGACCCACGCCGTGGGCCGCAGCCAGCGCATGTCGGCGGCGATGGTCGAGGCGAGCGTGAGTCCCGACGCCATGTCGGCCGCCGCGCCGCCGGTGCCGAACTCGGACATCCACAGGCCTTGCGACAGCGCACGCGCCGTCCCGGCGAGCGCCTGGCGGCCGCCGCCCACCCCGGTCGGGTCGTAGATGCTGATGCCCTGCCCGTACGGCACCACGCCGTTGGGAAACACGAAGTCGTACATGTGCGTGTTGATCTGCGCCTGGCAGGTCGCGGGCGGACCGCTCAGTCCCACCAGGGCGCGGGTGTCGCTCGGGTTGAACCCGTCGGGCGTGGCGACCCGGGTCGCGATCCCGTGGGTGCTCAGCGTCTGGCAGACCTGGCCCAGGAGCGGCCCGATGCTGGGCGTATCGCGCAGGGGCGGCTCGGGGCCGAAGTGCATGCCCTCCTGGCATCCCGACTGGCAGAAGGGCTGGCCGGTGTACGGGTTGTTGTTCTGTCCCCACGGGTTCTCGGGCTCGTTCAGCGGGTCCAGCGTGTCGAACGCGACGCCGCGCTCGTGAAAGGCGGCCAGGACGCCCGCCAGGTACCGGGCATAGGCGCCGTAGTCGGCCGGGGCCAGGTTGTCGCGGGCGTCGGTCGCGTCCGGATTGCCCTGCGGGCAGCCGCTCACCGTCAGCCACCAGGGCGGCGAGTTGGCGAACGCCTCCAGCACGAACGACCGCCGCGGCGCCCGGTCGAGCGCGGCCCGGAGGACGGCGACCTGGTTGCGGTCCCGGCGCAGGTCGATCGCCTCGCCGGGCGCGCCGGCCAGCGCCGGCACCGCGCGGCCCGGCCCGAACGACGGGCAGGTGGGGACCCGGCCGGCGTCGGCCACGGGAAGGGTGCGCTCACTCGAGGGCGTGGCGGCGCACGCGCTGCTCGGGCCGGCGGCCGGGCACCACAGCACCGGGCTGGCGCCGACGTCGTATCGGATCACGTTCAGGCCCAGCCGATCCGGATGGCCGGGCCTGGGGAGTCCGAACAGCGCGTCCTCGATCGCGGGCGCGCTCCGCCAGCCGCCGACCACGTTGGCCCACCACGCGAGCGAGGTGCCCCAGCCCTGGAAGCGGTAGGCGTCCTGGGTCGTGATCTGGACGGCGCCGGGAATCGGGGAGGCCGCGGCGGCCGCGGCGCCGGCCTGCCCCGGCCCGGTGCCGAGCAGCAGCGCGAGGGCGAGGGCGGCCGCTCCTGCGCGCACGGGCACGAGCCAACGGGTCCTGCGCATCTCTCGATCCACCTCCACAGTCCAGCCGGCGCCTTCCGGCAACCCAACGACCGAAGCAGACGATACAGCCTGGACGCTTTCCGGGCCATCCCGCCCGCGTCTCCGACCCGGGCCGAGATCGTGATCGTGTGCGGCCCGTCGGCGAGCCCGGTTGGCTCCTGCAGGACGTCCCGGTAGCCCTACTGTGGCGAGCACGTGTCCCCTACATGGTTCAGCGATGTCGTCGTTGTAGATGGTGCCCCGCGAGGTGTGCCCCGCGAGGGATTCGAACCCCCGACCCGCTGCTTAGAAGGCAGCCGCTCTGGTCCACTGAGCTAGCGGGGCGCGGCCGGGCGTGCGCGGACGCGCGCACCTGTGCGCGTCCCATGCTACCCCGGCCGCCCCGTGGGCCGGCCGGCGGGCCGGACCCGCCCCCGGCCTAATGGACGTACTTGCGCATCCACCCCACTGTCGCGACCCAGGCGGCCTCCGCCTGCACCGCGTTGTAGCGCGCGCCCGTGTCGTTGTGGAACGCGTGGCCCACGCCGGGATAGACCGTGATCTGGAACGGCTGGCCGCCCGACTTCTGGCTGGCCGTCTGGAGGGCGGTCTGCATGTCGGTCCGCGTCGCCGTGATGGCCGTGTCCTGCTCGGCGTAGATCGCGAACACCGCGGCCTTGGTGTTGGCCAGGTTGGTGATGTCGGCCGGCTTCGGGCCGTAGAACGGTACCGCCGCCTTGACCTTCGCCCCCGCCACCAGCGTGTTCCAGACCATGCCGCCGCCGAAGCAGAACCCGGTGATGCCCAGCTTGTCGCCGATCCCCTTCTGGGCCTCGAGCGTCGACAGGCCCTGCATCAGGTCCGACACCATGTCGGGCACCGCGCGCTTGGCCAGGGCCGCGGCGTACGCGGCCTGGTCGCTGAGCTTGACCGCCCCGCCGTCCCGGGACAGCAGGTCGATCGACAGGCCCATGAAGCCCGCCGTGGCCACCCGGCGCACGACGTCCTTGATGTGCTCGAGCAGGCCGCGGTTCTCGTGCACGACCAGGATCGCTCCCGCCGCGCTGCCGCTGGCCGGGGCCGCCGCGTAGCTCATCAGCTGCGCGCCGTCCTTGCCATAGACCGTGAGCGTCTCCACCTTGATCCGCGGGTCGGTCGGCTGCACGGTGATGCCGTCCGTCGTCGGCTGCGCGGGCGGCGTGGCGAACGGCTGCGGCGAGCTGCTCGCGCGGGACACGGGCGAGGCCTGGGTGCCCGACGGCGTGCTCCCGCAGCCCATCACGTCGAGGACAGCCAGGGTCGCGGTCAGGCTGCCCGTGATCAGCGTGACCCGGCGCAGCAGCTCGCGCCGGCTGATGATCCCGTCGTTGAAGTCCTCGACGTGCTCCCCGAGCACGTAGTGTTCGAAGTCGGTCATCGTTCAGCTCCTCCTCACTGCAGCGGAAACGGCGGCTGCCACCACGCGGGCAGCGCTTCGAGCTCGATGGCCAGCACCCACTTCACCCACCAGAAGCCACGCCGGTTCGGAGCCACCAGCCGCGCCGGCGCGCCGTGGTCCGAGCTGAGCGGCTCGTCGCCCAGCCGCAGAGCGAGCAGGAGGTCCGGCAGCTCGCCGACCGCGAACCGGCGGTCGTAGCCGGTGTGCGACACGACACGCACGCTGCCGGCCCCGGCCGTGTCCGGGACCAGCCGGCTGAGGAGGACGCCGGTCCAATCCTGCTCGGACCAGAAGCCGCCGGTGCAGTCCAGGACAGCACGGCGGCGATCGTCGAAGCGGTCGAGCTCCGCATACGTCCACTCGCGGATACCGTCCGGTGTTACGACACGGAGGCGCCAGCCGGACGGGTCGATGTCGGGGATGGCGTCGAACATCCACGAGCTGACCGGCATGAGGTCCGGGACGAACGAGCCGACTTCGTACGAGCCGGTGAACCGGCGGGCCGCGCCGGGCAGGCCGGTGGCGCGCACCGCCAGCTCGCTCACCGCGTAGCCGGCACCGGCGGCTGCCACCACCGTGCCGGCGCGGAGGAGGTTGCGCCGCGACAGGTCCGTGACGCGAGGCCGGGACGGGCGCGCCAGCACGTGCCAGGCGGCGAGCGGGACGGCGGCGATGGCGGCCCCGACGTGCAGCTCCATCGCCGTGTAGTCGCCCCACCAGCGGAGCAGGCCGGTCGAGTGGAGGAGGCCGCCGAGCAGCGAGGCCAGGACCAGCGCCGCCAGCGTCAGCGATGCCCAGCGGCCGGGCCGGGGGCGGCGCAGGCCGCGGCGGGCGACGATCGACTTCCAGGGCAGGAGGGCGAGGATCGCGAAGCCGCCCAGCGCGTGGAAAACCAGGGACCAGCGCGCGGGCGCGGTGCCGAATGCGAACGCGAGCCAGCCGGTCGCGAACGCCACGGCCAGGCACGCGAGCAGGGCGAGGTTGGTCCGCCGGCCCATGGCCGCTCGATTATCCGCCGCCCCGCGCGTGTCCCCTCTCTGCCAGTTCGCCGCGCCCCACCCCCAGAGCCCCCCACCCGGGGGAACTGGTGGCGTGGGCACCCAGGTTCGCGCACGCGGGCGGGCCTGTCCATCCAACCCGTTAAGGGGCCCGCACCGGTTGGGAGACGTTGAAGTGCCGGAAGTTCAACGTCTCGGCGGCTGCCGAGACGTGCAGGTGTCGACACTTCAACGCATCGGCGGCCCCGCCGCCGGCCTCCCTCCCATGCGCCCGGCCGGACGGCCGACCTACGATATCCGCTCGATGGCCAACGCCTCCGCGGTCGTCGCCTCCGGCCTGCCGGTGCTGCCGCCCGTCCCCGCCGGGCCCGAGCCGTTCTTCCGCGCGCGCGGGCTGGCGGCCCTGATCGCGGCGCTCGACGACGCCATCATCAGCTACCGCGCGCCGACCGGAGACGCCATCGTGGTCGTGGTCGGCGGCCGGGTGGTGGACGCCATCGCCGTCCCCGCCGGGCGCCCCGCGCTCGTCGGCCTGGAGGCGCTCAACGTGCTCGGGCCCGCCGAGTCGGCCAACCTCCGCGCCGCCGCCGTCGAGCGCCGCCTGGCCCTCTCGCTGCCCAGCTACTGGCGCGAGGCCGACCGCCTGGCCCCCATCCCGGCCCGCTGGGTGGACCCCGCCGGCCTGATCGAGGCGATCATCCGGCCCGGCCGGCGCGGCGCGATCGTGCTCCGCGGGCCCACGGACCTCGGCGTCGTCCTGTTCGACGAGTCCGGCCTCGTCGCCGCCTACAGCCAGTCGCGGCCACGAGCAGCCCGCCGGCGAGGAGCGGGTGCCGGCCCTCCCCGACCCGATCGAGCGCTGCCGGGGTGAGATCGTGCGCGTGGCCCAGTCCACCCTCCACCTGCACTCGGAGGGCGTCGCGGCCCGGTTCCGGTCGGCGCCGGCGACGACCCAGGGCCTGCTCCTGGCCGCCGAGGACGTGCGCGGGATGCGCGCGCGCCTGGTCAATCCGGCCACGTTCGCGGCCATCGCGGACGAGGCCGAGCGGATCGTCAGAGCCGCCTCGCGGGGGAGCTGAGACCGCCGGACACATTGTCCGCGTTTTGTCCGCCTGTTCCGGCAATACTGGCCCGCATGCAACGCATGCGGGACGTCGGAGACGGCGAGCGCGGCCAGGCGATGGTCGAGTTCGCCATGGTGGTCGGGCTCTTCCTGATGTGCCTCCTGGGCGCGATGGCCGCGTCCGTCTACACGGTCCAGCGGGCCGCGGCCGTGACCGGCGTCGCCGCCGGCGCCCGGGTCGCGGCGGGCGGCACCACCGCGCCGGGGGGCGCCAACACGCCTGACCTGGCGGAGGCGGTCCCGGCCGTCGCCAGGGTCGTCACGCCGGTGCTGCTCGGGACCCGGATCAGGCAGCTGCGGCCCGACCGAGACTGCCCCGCGCTGGCCGCCATCCCGAGCGACGAGGTGGACATCTGCGCCGCCCGGTGGGCGGACGTGGTCACGGTCCGGCTGCGGGGCCGGCCAGCGACCGGCGTGCCCATCCCCGGCCTCGACTGGTCGCTGGACCTGGCGGCCGAGGTCCACGCGGTGACGTTCGCGGCATGAGCACGAGGCAGAGCGGCCAGGCGCTGCTGGAGAGCGCCCTGACCATCCCGCTGATGCTCCTCCTCCTGCTCGGCTTCCTGGCGGTCCTGGCCCGGGTCGAGGCCCAGCTCGAGCTGGACGCCGCGACCAGCCTGGCCGCGGCCGCCGCGATCACGGCGCCCGCCGGCAGCTCGCTCAGCGCCGAGTTCGCGCGGCAGACGTGGACGGGCACGCTGCGCCAGTACGCCTACCTGCGCCCGGGCTCGCTCCAGGGCTGCGACGCCTACCAGCCGGGCCAGGCAGTGACCTGCCGCGGCACCGCCACGCTCGACTACCGCGAGACGCCGATGGGCCTGATCGTCCCCGTCCCCATCCCGATCGAGTCCTCGGCCACCGCCCGCAGCTCCGCGTACCGGTCCCGCTGACGATGCGCGCCTCCAGCTCCGGACAGACGCTCGTGATCTTCGCCCTGGTGCTCGCCCTCTTCTTCGCCGGCATGCTCGCGCTGGTGGCCGACCTGGGCGCGCTGTTCATCGCGTACAACCGCGTGGACGACGGCGTCCTGCTCGCCATCCAGGCCGGCGCCTCCGCGATCGACGAGGGCTCCTTCTACACCGGCAGCCTCCAGCTCGACGCCGTCACGGCCCGGCAGCGCTGCCAGGACACGCTGGACGCGGCCCGGCTCGACGGCCGCTGCACCGCCGACGCTCGCTCGGTCAGCGCCGACGTCCACCAGGTCGTGGCGCTGCCCGTCCCGCTGCTGGGACTGCGCGCGCCGGTCCACGTCTCGCGCTCGGCCCAGCCGGCGTTCGGAGGCAGCTCCGCGGTGACGACGACGTGATCCGCCGCCAGCTCGTCGGAGCTGCCCTGAGCCTGGTCGTCGTCGCCGTGATCGGGCTGCTCTACCTGCAGACGATCGCGCAGTCCCGGGCGACGCGCGACGCCTGGATGCTGACCCACGACGTCTCCGCCGGGAGCGTGCTCGGGGAAGGCGACGTGAAGCGCGTCCGCGTCCCCGCCGCCGGCGACCAGTTCGTCCTGCTCGCCGCCAGCCCCCTCCACCGGCGCGCCGCGCACCGCATGCGCGCCCAGACGCTGCTGACCGACGACGACCTGCTGGACGCGGACACCGTCCAGGTGCCCGTGTCGCTGCGGATCGCCGCCGGCTGGTCGTCGCGGGCGCCGGCAGCCCGACGACCCTGCTGGTCGCCGCCGCCGACGAGCCGAACTGGGTCGCGCTGGAGGCGAACAACGTGTCGCTGTTCGCGGCCAAGAGCACGGGCGTCGGCGTCCCGCCGAACCCGGCGGTCGCGGTGGGAGACGCCATCTCCAGCCTCTCGGGGACCTCGCAGTCCGGCGCGGTCCTGGCGGGCTCCGGACCCCCGACGGCACCGGCAACGCCGCCGGCGCCCACACCCAGGCCATCGCCGCGATGACCACGATCGTGAGCATCCTCACCACGAAGGACGGTCAGGGATCGACCAGCTTCGCCCTCAGCCTGGCCTGGGCCGCCGCCGAGCAGCGCCGCGTCCTGCTCATCGACGCCGACATGGCCGGCACCGGGACCCTGGCCGACGTGATCGCCCTCGACTTCGGCGGGCTCGGCATCGGCAGCCTGTTCGGCACGCTGGCCATCACGGCCGCGATGGTCGAGCAGCAGGCCGTGGCCGTCCCGGTCCGCCCGCGCCTCCGGGTCGTGGCCGGCCTCCAGGGCTTCAGCGGCCCCGGCGTGGCCGACCTGCTGCCCAGGCTCGCGCCCGCGCTGCGCTCCGTGCCCGACGAGCTCGTGGTCCTCGACCTCGGCGCGGCGCTCGCCCACCCGGGCCACGAGTCGCCGCGCCGGACGGCTGAGGCGATCGCCCAGGCATCGCAGCGCGTCTTCATCGTCATGCACGACAGCCCGGCGCGCCTGGTCAAGTCGATCCAGGTCCTCAAGGCTGCCCAGCTCCCGCAGGCGGAGCTGGTGGTGTACGAGACGCGCCGGGGCGCGCTCCGAGAGCAGATGCGCCGAGCGCTCGCCGAGCACCTGCCGGGCGTGCGCGTGGGCGTGGTCCTGCCCTGGGACGAGCGCCGGGCGATGCGCGCCGAGGACGCCGCCAAGCCGCTGGCGGTGCCCGGCCTGCTCCAGGCGCTGCGGCTGCCGGCGCTCCAGGAGACCGCGCGATGACCACGATGATCCTCGGCCCCGAGCCGGCCCTGGCCACGATGGACTGGCCCGAGTTGCCCGACGGCGTGCGCGACCTGGCCCTGCGACTCACGCAGCTGATCGAGGAGAACCGCCGGCTCAGCGGCCTGCCCCCCTCCGTGCGCGAGGAGGAGGGCCTGGCCGGAGGCGTGGCCGCCCTGGTGGACCGCGTGATCGAGTCGCCCGTCCGCTTCGGCGTCCAGCCGATCACCCAGGAGCGCCTGCGCACCGACCCCGCCTTCCACCGGGCCGTGGTGGACGCGACCCGCGTCCGCGCGTCGCGGCTGTGGCCGCTCTCGCGCCTTCTCTACCTGGTCCCCGGCCTGGAGGAGATTCACTGCTTCCGCCACGACAGCTGGGTCGTCACCGCCGCGGGCCGCAAGGCGCGGCTCGCGACGGCCGGCTGCCCGTTCGGCAGCGACGAGGAGGTCGTCGCGTTCTTCCGCGACCGTGTCCTCGGCCTGGTCGGCGTCGTGGGCGCCACGCAGCTGAACGACGGCGCGCCCGTGGCCGAGGCGACGGTCGGCGGCGTGATGCGCCTGATCGTGGCCATCAAGCCGGCCGTGAGCGGCGACGCCAGCGTCCAGGCCACCGTCCGCGTCTCCGCGGCCGCGGCCACGCGCACGCTCGACGACTACGTCCGCCAGGGCGTCATGCCGCCGGGCGTCGCCGAGTTCCTGGCCGCGTGCATCGCCGGCCGCGCCAACCTGCTGATCGCCGGCGGCACGGCGACCGGCAAGACGACGCTGATGCGCGTCCTCGCGGGCATGATCCCCGACCACGAGACGGTCGTCGTCATCGAGGACAGCGCCGAGCTGCACCTGGAGGCCGACCGCGGCGACGGTCCGTTCGACGCCGTGACCGGCCGCCGCCGGCCCCGGCCCTGGGTCCCCCTCTGCGTGAACCTGTGCACCGTCCCGGCGGTCCTCCGCAACGACGCCGGCATCACCATGCGCGACCTGGTCCGCGCGGCGCTGCGCTTCCGGCCCGACCGCATCCTGCTGGGCGAGTCCCGGGGCGCGGAGATGGCCGACGTCTGCACCGCGATGAGCACCGGCCACGACGGCTCGATGGTCACCATCCACGCCGACAGCGCCGTCCTCGCGGTCGACCGCGCCGCCAGCTACGCGATGGAATCGGCCCGGTTCAGCGGCAACGCGGCCAGCGACCAGCTGGCCAAGCGCGCGGTCCACCAGGCGATCGACGTGGTCGTCCACCTGACGCACGGCCCGTCCGGAGCCCGGCGGGTCAGCGGCGTCGTCGCGCTCGGCGAGGCGGCCGATCACATCATCGAGGTGTACGGCCAGGCGCCCGAGGGCCAGCTCCGCCGCGTCTGCCGGCTGACGGGCGACCTGCCGCCGCGCCTGCGCGCCCGCCTTCGGCCGCACCTGCCGGGAGACGAGGTGCCCCATGCCTGAACCGCTGCCCCCGCTCGCGTTCGCGGCGGAGATCGTGCTGGTGCTCGCCCTCGCGGCCGCGGCGGCCGCGCTGCTCCTCGGCGTGCCGCTCGAGCCGGCGCGACGGCGCGGCCGCGCGCTGGTCGCGCCGTTCCTGGAGCGGCAGCGCGACCTGGCCCTGAGCCTCGGGCTGGGCCTGCGCAGCTGGGTGCTGCTCCGCGCCCTGTGCACGGCGGCCGGCCTCGCCGCCGGCGTGTCGACCGGCGTGCCGACGCTGGCCCTGGGCGCGGC
>VBJR01000270.1 GCA_005880175.1 Chloroflexota bacterium | reverse complement strand
GGAAGTTGGTGCTGGTCTCCCAGGCGCCGTGCATGTCGTACGTCATCACGTCGGCGAAGTCGAGGATGCTTCCGACCTGGGCGGTCTGGATCTTGGCGATCTTGTCCTGGCCCGCCGGCACCGCCGCCGTCAGCAGGTAGTGCCTGCCGCCGTTCTGCGAGCCGAACGCGTCCAGCTCGGTACGGAACTCCTGCAGCAGGGCGGTGTAGTTCTGCGTGTCGGAGGCGCTGACGTGGTTGCCGAGGTGGCCGACGATGCCGGGGTACTCCCAGTCGATGTCGAAGCCGTCGAAGATGTTCGCGGCGACGCCCTGGCCGCCGGAGGGGTCGCCGCCGATCCCGGTCGGCAGGTTGCCACGCAGGAACATGTCGATGCAGGAGCCGACGAACTTCTGGCGCGACGCCTGGGTCGCGGCCACGTCGGAGAAGTACTTGGAGTACGTCCAGCCGCCCAGCGACAGCAGGATCTTCAGGTTCGGGTGCTTCGCCTTCAGCTCCTGGAGCTGGTGGAAGTTGCCCTTGATCGGCTGGCTGAACACGTCGCTGGTGCCGTCCACGCTGATGCTGGAATCGAACGACTTCTGGTAGTCGGCGAACGCGTCACCGGCGCCGTCGCCGGCGTTGGGGTCCTGCTCGTTGCTGGCGTCGGACGCCTTGATCGTCTCGAAGCAGGTGAGGTTGACGGGGTCGATGTTCTCGAAGTCGTAGATCAGGACCGAGAGGCGGGACGCGACGTTCTGCGTCTCCAGGTTCTTCGGATAGTAGGCGTTGCCGTAGATGCTCCACTGATCGAAGTAGGCGGCCGTCTGGAACCCCGCGGCGCGAGCCGGAGCGGGGCCGCGGGCGACGGTGACCGTCGCCGCGAGGACCAGGGCCGCCAGGGCGAGGACGGCGGCGACGCCGCCGCCCCGAAACCAACCGTGCCGTCGCTGACCGTGGGACATGCCGCGACCTCCACGCGGGCGCGGAACCGCGGTCTCCCCCCCACCGGCGGCGCGCCCGGCTGCTTTCCGGTCGCCAGGATATAACTTTATACGGAGTTGCGCAACGGGCGATCGTGGGCGGGGGCCGCGCTGGGCGGCGGGGCCGTGCGTTGGCCGGCCAGCGGCCCTATCGGGCCCGGCCGGGCGACCGGATAGGGCCAACCGCCGGCGAATGTGCCTGCGTACGGCTCCCAAGGGGGCGATTCGCCGGCGGATGGCCCCACGGCGCGGCCGGCTGACCAACCGGAGGGGGGTCAACGCCGCGCAGCGCCGGAGGGAAGCGTTGACCCCCCGTGTGCTCACTGCCAGGCTGGACCACGGGAGGCGCGCAGCGCCCCCTTCGCCCGAACTCGCCCACCCACGCGTCGCACCGCCGACGAGTGGAGCCGACGCCGCCTGGACGCCCCCTACCGCTCGCCCCGGGCCAGCTCGATCAGCCGGCCGAGCACGCCCGCGCCGTCCTTGCGCACGCCGTCGTGCTCGTACTCGTTCGTCACCCACAACCGCAGGCCGCGGACGTCGCGCGCGGTCGCCAGCGACAGGCCCGCGTCCACGTACATGTCGTCGTGATAGACGATGGCGGCGCAGGGCACCTCGTTCCGCCGCAGCTGCTCGACGTCGTACAGCGCCGGCCACCGCTCGCGCTCCGCGAGCAGCTCGGCCGCCTCGCGGAACGGGCGCAGCGACGCGTACTCCTCCAGCATCCACGGATAGACCATCTCGCCGGTGAACCGGACCGGGCCGCCGGCCTCCACGTCGAACGCCGGGAACTCGGCGCGCAGCCGCTGGGCCGCCCAGCGCGGGGCGGCGCCCTGGCAGTAGCACGGCTCGTGCAGCACCATGTACAGGGGGTTGACCGTGAACGCGGTCGCCGCCTCCACCGCGAGCAGGAACCGGTCCGCCAGCGCCCTGCCGCCGGGACCCTCGACGAACGCCTGGTCCAGCAGGTAGTGGACGCGCTCGAAGCCGTCGCTCATGCCGAACGCCATGCCCAGCGTCTCGAAGCGGCGCGCGGTCAGGACATCGCCGCCCGGCAGGCAGGTCTGGCCGCTCCGCAGGATCTCCACGATCTCCGCCGCCCGCTCCTCGTCGCCCGGGTAGCGCTCGAAGAACCGGCGGTTGCGGTCGAGCACCCGCGGGTACGTCGCCCGGTAGACGTCGTCCGCTCCCGCCGTCAGCGGCGGCAGCCCGCCGGCCAGGAACGCCTCGCGCAGCCCTCCAGGCGCGAGCGACAGATACGTGGTCACGCAGAAGCCGCCGTAGCTCTGGCCGAGGACGCTCCACCGGGTGTCCTCGCCGACGAGCTCGCGGCGGATCCACTCGGCGTCGCGGACGATGCTGTCGGCCCGGTGCAGGGCCAGGCGCTCCGCCTGGGCGGCCGGATCGCCGAGGTTGCCCAGCGTCTGGCCGTTGATGGGGGTGGACCGCCCGGTGCCGCGCTGGTCCAGCAGCAGCACCCGATACTCGTGGAGGGCGCGGCCCAGCCACAGGCCGCGATCGGCAGGACGGGGCGACTCGCCACCCGGACCGCCCTGGAAGAAGACGAGCCAGGGCAGGTCGTCGCGCTCGCGGGACGGCGCCACCGCCTCGCGCGCGAACACCGTGATGCGCGCGCCGTCGGGCCTGGCGTGGTCGAGCGGAACGGTGAACTCGTGATCGGTGAGGACCAGGCCCGGGAGTCGGTGGCTGGCGATCCGCATGGCCTACGCGGCTCGTTCCAGCGCCACCACGTGCCAGACCCTTCCCGGCTCGCTGTACGTCGGCCGCAGCCCGTGGCGCTCTGCGGTCGCCAGGATCGACGCGGGCGGGTGCAGGAAGATCCGGAACTGCCGGCGCGCCACGCGCAGCGCGACGTTGACCAGCGTGAACGCGAGGCGCGTCCACCAGCGGTCGTTGGGGAAGCTCAGCACCAGCGCCCGCCGGGCGTGATCGGCGGCGGCGCCGGCGAGCAGCGGCATGTCCGGATAGCAGCAGAGGACGCGGTTCAACACGACGAAGTCGGCGGGCCCGACGCCGACGCCGGCCAGCGCGAAGTCCAGCACCTGGCGCTCGGCCCGGTCCTCGAACCCGTGCTCGCGCAGCAGGGCGCCGGCCTCCTCCTCGTACGTCGGGGTCAGCTCGATGCTGACGGCGCGGGACAGGCCGGCCTTCAACAGCTCGATCTCGATCGCGCCGACGCCGCCCCCCACCTCGAGCAGCGTCCGGTCGGTGACGCCGCGGTCCCGCACGAGCCGGACGATGAGCGCGGACACCTCGTCGAGGCCGCGGCGCCGGTAGCGCCGGGCGTCGGAGCGCGCGTTCCGCTCGCTGAAGATCTGACGGTAGCCCCGGGGCGAGCAGCAGTCGCTCATGTGCCGATTATGTGCGGCACTCGTCCCGGCCCACCACCCTCCCCCCCCACGCGAGGGGGAGGGTTCCTATCGCCTACTAGTAGTTCTACGCGGACGCGGGAGCGCCCTTCAGGGGCTCTGGGGGTGCCACGAGGCGGCGGGCCAGCTCCAGCACCTTGCGGCGGGCCTCGATCAGCTCGGGGGTGTCGGCGCGGGCCCGGTTCAGGCGCTCGCGGGCGTCGTCGATCGCGCCCAGCAGGCCCGGGTCGTTCTCGACGCGGCCCAGCTCCGTCTCTGCCGCCTCGATCGAGGACCGGTCGCGCGTCACCTGGTCCAGCTCCGCCTCGGCCTGCCGCGCCCGCTCGTCACGATCGCGCTTGTTGCGCCCCGCCTCGCGGGCATGGTCGCACACGACCGTCGCGAACCGGTGGGCGGCCTTCTCCTGGCCCGGCGGGCACGGCCACAGCGCGGTGCCCGTCTGGCCGACGACCAGCAGGAACAGCGCCGCCGAGCTCTCCGTCAGCGCCTCCAGGAACGCCTCCGACTCGGGCGCCTCGACCAGGACCAGGTCGGCGAGCGCCTCGCGGTGCTCGGCCCACAGCGCCTGGGCCGTGTCCAGGTGCGCCGCCGCGCCCGCGGCCGGCACCCTCCCGGTCGGCGTCTCCAGCAGGTTGGCGTGCAGGCGGAGCGGCCCCAGCCCGGCCTTCAGCTCGCCCGGCCCCGGCGTCAGCACGGTGCGCATCCGGGCGCGGGCCTCGTGCACGGCCCAGGCGTGCGCCTTCTCGGCCGACTCGACCGCCCGGCGCGCGTCCTGCAGGGCGCGCAGGCGGGCGTCCTCGGCGGCGGCCAGCTCGCGCTGGGCGGCGGCGGCGGCGTCCGCGCGCATCCGCTCCGCCTCGTCCACCTCGGCCAGGCCGTGGGTCATGGTCGCCGCGCGCTCGTCGAGCAGGCGGGCGACGGCCAGCGTGTCGTCCGCCTCCTTGATGCTCGGCTGGGGCGCGCTGCGGCCCAGCCGGACCAGGAGCGCCCGGTACTCGGAGCCGATCGACTCGCGCTCCTCCTCGAGCTGGCGGCGGTCGTCCATCGTGGCCCCCAGCCGGCGCCGCAGGCCGCGGTTGCCGTCCGCCACGTTGAGGCCCTCGGAGACGCGGCCCAGCCGGCTGCCGGAGTCGCGGGTCCGATCGACCAGGTCGCGCAGGCCGCCCTCCGGCTGCCACTCCGCCGCGCGCTGGCCCAGGATCTCGCCCGCATCCGCGTAGCGGTCCTCGGCGAGCAGCGCGAGCGTGGTGGCGAGATCCTCGGGCCGCTTGCCCTCGAGGTCGACGGTACCCTTCCAGCGGGACCCGTCCCATTTCCAGAGGCCGTCCTCGGTGGTCGCCGGGACCCACCGGCGGCCGTTCCACCACCAGGCCCCGTCGCCGGAGAGCAGCCGGCGGGTGTTCGCCTGGGTCGCGTTCGTCTCCTGATCAGCAGTAGCGGTCGTGACTTCGTCCGGGCTCATGTCCCTCTCCCACAAGGTCTCCTATGGAAATTGCCTACCGTTTTCGATTGGGGGGTCGAGCCGCAGCTCGCGGGGGCGGCCACGGACCAGGCAGAGACGAAGGCAAGGCTGGAGCGTGAAGTATGAGCGACCGCACCCTGGTCTTGCGTCCTCGCCAGCCATGGGGCAACCTCGGTTGTCGGCGAAGCTTATCGCACTGTCCCCGGGGGTGGTCCAGGGCCGCGCGAGGGAGAGCGACCAGGGGGCGAGCGTCGTTGGTTCCAGAATGAGGTCAGAGATGCAGGGGCTGGACCAGGGACCGCTGCGGCCCGTGATCAGGCGTCGGGCGTCCGCCCGCCCCGGGGCGCGCCTGTCGTTCCGGTGGGCGCTGGACGCCCACTTCGTCGCGGTCCTGCTCGGCACGCTCGCCGCGCTCGGACTGATCGGTGCCACGCTCAGCTTCATCGTGGACCTCTTCGTGGCCCCATGGCGCCTCTACACCTCGGACCTGGAGGAGTCGCTGCACCTCCTGGCCAGCGTGATCGGGCTGGCCGGCGCCTTCCGGCTCGCCCGGGGCGCGCACCAGGCCAAGCACACGATCCTCGTCGGGCTGGGGCTGAACGTGGCCGCCACCCTCCTGCTCGGCCGCGCAACGCTGACGCGCCCGGAGACGGTGCTGCCGCTGGTGACGTGGGTCGGGCTGGCCGCGCTGACCGTCGCGGCCCGGGTCCGCTACCCCTGAGGAGCGGCGCAGCCGGGGTGGGTCTGCGTGCCGGGCAGGAACAGCTGCCCGCCGTGGGCGCTGACCAGGCCGCCGGGCCGCGAGTACCAGTGTGAGTAGTCGCGGGGCAGGCCGTTGACGAACCGGGCCTCGATCGTCTTGCCCACGTCCGTGCCGTAGGCGGAGGTGGCGGCGCTCTTCGCCTCGTCGTTGGTGCTGCCGGCCCAGGCGCCGATCACGATGTCCGGGTTGTAGGCCATCATCCAGGCGTCCGGGTGGACCCCCGTCTGGCTGCCGGTGGTGCCCGACTTGCCGGCCATCTGCCGGTTCCAGCCCAGGCCCCAGACCCGCTGGTAGTCCTGCAGCGTGTTCGTGATCAGGTAGGACTGGGCCGGGGAGAGGACCGTCTGCTGGCCGCCCTGGGTGCCCGGCCGGGTCTCGAACAGCACGTCGCCGGCCGGGTCCTCGATGCGCGAGATGGCGATGAGCGGCACCTTCCGGCCCTGGTTGGCGAACACGGCGTAGCCCTGCACCTGGTCGTAGATGCTGACGGTGCTGGCGCCGATCGCGGTGGCCAGGTTCGTGCCCAGCGGCGAGGTGACTCCCATCTGCCTGGCCAGCGCGTCCACGCGGTCCATGCCCTCGAGCTGCGCGACCTGGATCGCCGGCACGTTGCGCGAGAGGACGAGCGCCCGCTGGGCGCTCATCGCGCCCAGGAACTTGCCGTCGTAGTCCTGCGGGCGATAGCCGCCGCCGAAATCGGTGGGCTTGTCCTGCACGGTGCTGCAGAGCGTGATCCGGTGGTCGCGCAGCGCCGCCTCGAACACGTAGGGCTTGAACGTCGAGCCGGGCTGGAGCTGCGCGGTCACGATGTCGAACTGGCCGCCGATCGCGTCGTCCTCGTAGTTGGCCGAGCCGACCCAGGCCAGGATCTCGCCTGTCGACGGCCTGACCGCCATCAGCGCCCCGTTGTCGACGCCCAGGTGGCCGAGGTCCCTGACGCCGGACGCCACCGCCTGCTCCGCCAGCGTCTGCAGCCCGAGGTCGAGCGTCGTGTAGACGCGGCCGCCCTGCTGCAGCGCGGCGGTGCCGATGTCGCGCTCGGCCCGCTGCATGACCCAGTCCACGAAGTGCGGCGCCCGGACGGCGCGGTACGACAGGTCGAACTTCAGCTCGGCGTGGACGTTCTCCTGCTCCGCCTGCTGCTCCTGGGCCGCCGTCAGCACGCCCATGCCGCGCATGCCGGCGAGCACGTACAGCTCGCGCGCCCGGGCGCCGTCGTAGTTGACGCTGGGGTCGTAGCCATTGGGCGCCTGGAGCAGCCCGGCCAGGAACGCGGCCTGGGCCGGGGACAGGTCGGCCGGCGACCTGTCCTTGCCGAAGAAGGCCTTGGTGGCCGACGCCAGGCCGTACGCGCCGTGCCCGTAGTAGACCCGGTTCAGGTACATCGTGAGGATGTCGTCCTTCGAGTACCTGCGCTCCATCGCGTAGGCGAGGAAGCCCTCCTGCAGCTTGCGGGAGAGCGTCTGCTCGGAACCGACCAGCTGGATCTTGACCAGCTCCTGCGTGATCGTGCTGCCGCCCTCCACCACGCGGCCGTTCACCGCGTCCGTCGCGGCGGCCCGCAGCAGAGACGGCATGTCCACCGCGGCGTGGTGGTAGAACCCGCGGTCCTCGGCCGCCAGCGTCGCGGCCGGCCCGTAGCTCCCCATCTGGGAGAGCGGGGTGTAGATGGAGAACTGCCCGTCGGCCGCGCGCTGCGCGATCAGCTGGCTGCCGCGGTCGTAGATGTCCACCGTGCGGTCGATGCCCGCCAGCGCGGCCGCGTTGCCGGGCTGGGGCAGGTCGCGGAGGTTCCAGCCCGCGTACGCGCCCAGGCTCAGCACCGCCACCGTGGAGAGGATCGCCAGGGCGGTCCAGAGGCGCACGAGTGGGCAGTCTACGGGGGACGGGACGCGCCCGTCCCCCCTTTACGAACCGTTTATGAAATGCGGTTGATGACGCAGCCGCCGGTGGCGCTGTTGGCCGCGTTCGACCACAGCGACTGGACGGCGAACGAGTGGCTGCCCTCGGTGACGTTGGTCGAGGCGGACTGCGGGCCGGGGCCCGTGTTCCAGGCGCACTTGTCGCCGTTCTCCTCGCCGCTGGTGTCGAGCCACGCGATCCTGTTGCTCGGGAACGCGTCGGTGACCGCCTCGGCGTACTCGTGACCGGCCACGATGCTGAGGCCGTCGAAGAAGCCGTTGCCGAACGAGCTGTTCGAGGCGTTCACGAAGTTCCGCCCGCACGACGTGCCGGCGTCCGGGGCGTACGGCATGTTGGCGTACGCCAGCGGCTGGCCGTTGAAGCTCGTGTTGTCGTGGTAGGCGCAGAACTGCGTGCCGAAGCCGCTGATCGACTTGTTGTGCGGGTCGGTCGGCCGGGTCGGCACCGTCGTGGTGTCCACCCACGAGCCGCCGAACTGGGCGGTCGGGTTCGTGATGCGGCCCGTGGAGCCGCACGTCTGCGAGCCGGCGGCCACGCCCGAGCAGTACTGGGTCGTGCTGTTGATCCAGCTGCCGCCGCCGACGCCGCCGAAGAACGACGTGATGTACGTCTGGGCCTGGGCGCTGGTGAACCCGCCGGTCGTCCAGCCGGTGTTCCAGTCAGGGCCCCAGAAGATGATGAACGCCTTGGGGACAGCGAGGACGCTGCCACCCATGTACTGGAGGTTCCGGGACGACGCGGCCGGCGCGGCGGACGCCGCGCCCGTCGTCTGGTGGAACCCGACGGGCCGGAACACCTTCGCCGACGACGGCGCGGTACCAGCCGCGGGCGCGCTCGCGCTCGCGCCGACCGAGAAGAGCAGGGTGGCCGCGGCGGCCCCCAACGCCGACATCAACGCACGTGTGCGCATGTGTACGTTCCCCCTTCGCACAGCCCCTTGGCGGGCAAGCCACCGCCTTCCCCCTTCCACGGCGGTGCCAGATGATCTACCAGTGAACCGGGACCGCTGCAACTCCTGAGCGGGCTCGGGGAGGCGATAAGCTCGAACCGTGCGCCGC
This sequence comes from Chloroflexota bacterium, assembly GCA_005880175.1. The sequence goes on along the minus strand of VBJR01000270.1, from coordinate 11,678 downwards.
CGCGTCGAGGACCTGCACGGGCTGGACGTCCTCACCGCCGTGCGGTTCGCGGTCACCCGGGTCCGGGAGGCGTACGAGAACGGGTATGACGAGATCGAGCTGCTGCACGGTGCGGCGGACGTGCGGGAGCCGGTCGCCGGCGGCCGGGGCCGGATCAAGTGGGAGCTGCGGGGACTGCTGCAGCGCGGCGACCTGGACCTCTGGAGCCGGCGCGACGACTCGTGGCCGCGGGCGTCGTCCCTGGTGGTGGCGCTGCGCCGGAACCCGCGCCCGCGCCGGGAGACGTGGAGCCCGCCGCCACGCGCGGCCCACGGCCGCCGCGGCGGCTGACGGGCCGTACCATGACCGCGTGATCGACAAGGTCGTCGCGTCCGCGGACGAGGCGGTCGCCGGGGTCCGCGACGGGGATGTCGTCCTGGTCGGCGGGTTCGGCAACGTCGGCGTCCCGGTCCACCTGATCGAGGCCCTGGTCCGGCTCGGCCGCCGCGACCTGACGATCGTCTCGAACAACTGCGGCACCGGCGAGACCGGCCTCGCGCTCCTCTTCAAGCACCACCTGGTCCGCAGGGCCTGCGCCTCGTTCCCGGCCCAGGCCGGCAACCACCACTTCGTGGCCGCGTACGAGAGCGGCGAGTGCGAGCTGGAGCTGGTGCCCCAGGGCACGCTGGCGGAGCGGCTGCGCGCCGCCGCGGCCGGGCTGGGCGGCTTCTACACGCCGACCGGCGCCGGCACCGACCTGATGGCCGGCAAGGAGACGCGCGAGATCGAGGGCCGGCTGCACGTCCTGGAGCAGCCGCTCCGGGGCGACGTGGCGCTGGTCACCGCGTTCCGGGGCGACCGCTTCGGCAACCTCCGCCACCGCCTCTCCGCCCGCAACTTCAACCCGGTGATGGCGATGGCGGCCCGGCACACGGTCGCCGAGGTCGCGGAGGTCGTGCCGCCCGGGTCGATCGACCCCGACGACGTGCACACGCCCGGCATCTTCGTGGACCGGGTCGTCCAGGTGGGAGAAGCGCCATGACCCCGCAGGGCTGGACCACCGACCAGATGGCCGCGCGGCTGGCCCGCGACATCCCCGACGGCGCGTACGTCAACCTCGGGATCGGGATGCCGACGCTGGTCACCGCGCACATCCCGCCCGAGCGCGAGGTCATGCACCACAGCGAGAACGGCATCGTGGGCATGGGCCCGCCGCCGCCGCGGGGCCAGGAGGACCCGGACCTCATCGACGCCGGCAAGAACCCATGCACGCTGGCGCTCGGCGCGTCGATCTGCGACCACACCGTCTCCTTCACGATCATCCGGGGCGGCCGGCTGGACGTCGCCGTGCTGGGCGGCATGCAGGTCTCGGCCCGCGGCGACCTGGCCAACTGGCGGGTGGCCGGCCAGAAGCTGGGCAGCGTGGGCGGGGCGATGGACCTGGCCGCGGGCGCCCGCCAGGTGTGGGTGCTGATGACGCACGTGGACAAGAGCGGCCGTCCCAAGGTCGTCGAGGAGTGCACGTACCCGCTGACCGCGGCCCGCTGCGTCGACCGCGTCTACACCAACTTCGCGGTGCTCCAGGTGGACGAGGACGGCCTGACGGCGATCGACCTGGCCCCCGGCGTGGACCTGGCGACGCTGCGGGCGTGCACCGGCGCCCCGGTCCGCGGCGACTGACGGCCCGCTCACAGGAAACTCCCAGTCCGGTCTCACGGGAGCTGAAGCCGCGGGCCCCAACCTGAGGCCCATGCACGTGACCGCCCTCTCATCGGACGAGGTCCCGGCCGCGCCCGCGGTCGACGTCGTCGTCCCCGTCCACAACGAGGAGGCCGGCCTGGAGCCCGCCGTCCGGCGCCTGCAGGCCTACCTCCGCGACCACTTCCCCGTGTCGGCGAGGGTCACGATCGTGGACAACGGCAGCACCGACCGCACGTGGGCGATGGCCGAGACGCTGGAGCGCGAGCTGCCGGACGTCCGCGCGATCCACCTGCCGGCCAAGGGCCGGGGCGGCGCGCTGGCGCGGGCCTGGCTCGACAGCGACGCCATGGTCCTCGCGTACACCGACGTGGACCTCTCCACCGACCTGGACGCGCTGCTCCCGCTCGTCGCCCCGCTCCTCTCCGGGCACAGCGACCTGGCGATCGGCAGCCGCCTGGCTCCCGGTGCCCGGGTGGTGCGCGGGCCCCGGCGCGAGGTGATCTCGCGCTGCTACAACCTCCTGCTCCGCGTGGTGCTGGGGGTCGGCTTCCGCGACGCCCAGTGCGGCTTCAAGGCGATCCGGGCCGACGTCGCCCGCGCCCTGCTGCCGCTGGTCGAGAACCGGCGCTGGTTCTTCGACACCGAGCTGCTCGTGCTGGCCGAGCGCGCCGGCATGCGCATCCACGAGGTCCCGGTGGACTGGAAGGACGACCCCGACTCGCGCGTGGACGTGGTCGCCACCGCGATGGAGGACCTGCGCGGGGTGGCCCGCCTGTCCCGCCGGCTGCTGGGCCCCGACCCGCTGCGCGGCCTCCGCGGACGCCTGAGCCAGCGGGCCGCGCCCGGCCTCGCGCGCCAGATCGCCACCTTCGCCCTGATCGGCACGATCAGCACGGCGGCCTACGCGCTGCTGTTCCTGCTCCTGCGGCCGCTCGCCCCGACCCCGGTGGCCAACGCGATCGCCCTCGTGGTGACGGCCGTCGCCAACACGGTCGCGAACCGCCGCTTCACGTTCGGCGTGCGGGGCAGCGGCGGCCTGGCCGGCGACCACCTCGGCGGCCTGGTCGCGTTCGCCCTCGCCCTCGTCTGCACCAACCTCTCCCTCACCTTCCTGCTGGCCCTGCGGCCGGACGCGACCCGGACGACGGAGCTGGTGGTCCTCCTGGCCGCCGGCGCCGTCGCCACCGGGGCGCGGTTCGCGCTGCTCCGGGCGCTCATCTTCGAGCGGCGCCGGCGGATCGGCCAGGTGATCGAGATCCCCAGGAGGCAAGCCTGATGGACACGACGTACCCGCCCGCCCCCGCCCTCCCGCGACCGGCGGGAGGCGGGGTGGCAGCCCGGCTGCGGTCCCTCGTGCTGGGCCGGGCCCAGGACCCCGCCTGGGTCCGCCCCGCCTTCCTCGCCGTCCTCGTCCTGACCACCGTGCTGTACGTGTGGGGACTCGACCGCAACGGCTACGCGAACAGCTACTACTCGGCCGCCGTGCTGGCGGCGACCAGGAGCTGGAAGGCGTTCTTCTTCGGCGCCCTCGACGCCGGCAGCTTCATCACCGTGGACAAGCCGCCCGCCGCGCTCTGGCTGATGGCGCTGTCCGGCCGGGTCTTCGGCTTCTCGACGTGGAGCATGCTGCTGCCCGAGGCGCTGCTCGGCGTCGCCAGCGTGGCGCTGGTCGCGGACGTTGTGCGCCGGACGGCGGGCGTGGTGGCCGGGCTGGTGGCCGCCGTCGTCATGGCGCTGACCCCCGTCGCCGTCCTCATGTTCCGGTTCAACAACCCCGACGCGCTGCTGACCTTCCTGATGGTGGCGGCCGCGTGGATGCTCGTGCGCTCGCTGCGGACCGGCCGCACCCGCTGGCTCCTGCTGGCGGCAGCGGCCATCGGACTCGCGTTCCTGACCAAGTACATGCAGGCGTACGTCGTGCTGCCGGCCCTGGTGCTGACGTACCTGCTGCTCGGCCCGCGCACGTGGCTGCGGCGCATCGGCGAGCTGCTGGCGGCGGCCGGCGTGCTGGTCGTCAGCTCCGGCTGGTGGGTGGCGATCGTGACCCTGGTGCCCGCCAGCCAGCGGCCGTTCATCGGCGGCAGCACCGACAACTCCGTCCTCAACCTGATCTTCGGCTACGACGGGTTCAGCCGGGTCTTCGGCGCGTTCGGCAGCTTCGTCGGCGGCGCGGCGCGGGGCGCCGGCCGCGCGTTCGCCGGGGGCCCCGGTGGTCCGGGCGGCGGCGGAGGCGGCGGCGGCTTCGGCGGCCAGGCCGGTCTGCTCCGCCTGTTCAACGACCAGCTCGCCGGCGAGATCAGCTGGCTGCTGCCGCTGGCGGCGGCCGCGCTGATCGCCGGGCTGTGGCTGCACCGGCGCTCCCCGCGCACCGACCTCGCCCGCGCCGGCTACGTGCTGTGGGGCGGCTGGCTGCTGACCCACGCGGTCGTGTTCAGCTTCGCCGCCGGCATCTTCCACCCGTACTACACGGTGGCGATGGCGCCCGGCGTCGCGGGGCTGGTCGGCGCCGGCGCGGTGGACGTGTGGCGGCTCCGGAACCGCTCGTACGTCGGGGCCGTGGTGGGCGCCGCCGGCCTGGTGGTGACCGGCTGGTGGGGCGCGCAGCTCCTGGCCCGCACCCCGTCCTTCCTGCCTGGCCTCGGCACCGCCGAGCTGGTGCTCGCGGTGGCGGCGGCCGTCGTGCTGCTGCTGCCGCGGCAGGCGCTGGCGGGCGTGCCCCGGGTCGCGGCCCGGGCGCCGGCGGTGGCGCTCACGGTCGGCCTGGCGGCCGTCCTGTTCGGGCCGGCCGCGTACGCGATCGACACGGTCAGCCACGCCGACCAGGGCTCGATCCCCAGCTCGGGGCCGCAGGTCTCGGGCGGGTTCGGCCGGCCCGGCGGCGGCGGCCCGCCCGCCGGGGCGCGGTTCGTTCCCGGCGACGCGCAGCCGGGGGGCTTCGTCCGCGGCGGCGGGTTCCCCGGCGGGAACGGGTTCCCGGCCGGGGGCGGCGCTACCGCGCAGGGCGGGGCGCCCACGTTCGCCGGCGGCGGCCCCGGCGGCGACGGCGGCGCCAACAGCACGCTGACCGCCTACCTGGAGCGCAACAAGGGCAGTGCCACGTGGCTGGTCGCGGTCGCCTCGGCGAACCAGGCCGCCCCGATCGAGCTGGCGACTGGACAGCCCGTGCTGGCGATGGGCGGCTTCTCCGGCAGCGACCCGGCGATGACCGTCGGCAAGCTGCAGGCGCTGGTCAGGGCAGGCGAGCTGCGCTACGTCCTCGTCGGCGGTGGCGGCGGCGGGCCGGACGGCGGCTCGCAGTCCGTGACCTCGTGGGTGACCCAGCACGGCACGCTGGTCAGCTCCTCAGAGAGCGGCACCAGCGGCCTGTACGACCTGTCCGGGGCGGTCTGAGCGACCGCCCCGGACGCCGGGCTGGTCAGGCGGCGGCCCAGGAAGCGGTCGCCGCCACCTCCCGGATCGTCGTGTTCACCCGGTTGAACATGTTCGTCACCGCGATCATCAGGATGATCGCGGCCAGGCCCTTCTCGTCGTAGTGCCGGGCGGCCTCGGCCCAGATCTCGTCGCTGACCGAGTCGGGCCGGTCGGCGAGCCGGGTCTCGGCCTCGGCGAGCGCGATCGCGGCGCGCTCCGCGTCCGTGAAGGCGTCGGACTCGCGCCAGGCCGCCAGGCGGACGAACCGGCCCAGATCGTCGCCCGACCTCTCGGCGGTCTTCACGGCGAACTCCACGCAGGCGCTGCAGCCGTTGATCTGGCTGGCCCGCATGTGGACCAGCTCCAGCGTCGTCTGTGGCACGCCGCCTTCGCCGGTCGCCTTCAACAGGTACTGCACGCCCTTCATGGCGTCGGGCAGCATCGTCGCCGGGTTCTTCAGTCGTGCTTCCATGCTTCCCTGACGCGTGACGGCGGTGTGATGTGACATGCGGCCGGCCTCAGCCCTGCCCGATGGATCCGGCGCAGGCGCTCGGGGTCGCCGACGACGAGCTCAGTCCGCGGTGACGAGCGCCAGCGCGAAGCCGTCCCAGCCCTTCTCGCCGACCGTCTGGATCGCGGTCGCGGTCAGCCGGGGGTCGGCGGCCAGCAGCTCGTTGAAGCGGCGCGCGCCCCGGACCGAGGGGTCGGCGCTGCTCCCGTCGAGCACGGCCCCGCCCCGGACCACGTTGTCGGCGACGATCAGGGTCCCCGGCCGGGACAGCCGCAGGGCCCACTCCAGGTACTCGCGGTTGTGCTCCTTGTCGGCGTCGAGGAAGACGAGGTCGAACGGCCCGGCCAGCCCGGGCAGGGTGTCCAGCGCGCGGCCGGCGACCACCTCGACTCGATCGCTCAGCCCCGCCCGCGCCACGTTGGCCGCGGCCACGCGGGCGTGCTCAGGGTCGGCCTCCAGGGTGACGAGGCGGCCGCCGGGCGGCAGCGCGCGGGCCAGCCAGATCGTGCTGTAGCCGCCGAGCGCGCCGATCTCCAGGATCGCCCGGGCCCCACTGGCCCTGGCCAGCAGGTGCAGCAGCATGCCCTGGAGCGGCGAGACGCTGCCCGCGCCCCAGCCCAGGTCCTCCGAGGCGGACCGGAGGGCCGCGTCGAGCGCCGGGTCGGCGGGGACGAGCGCGTCCGTGTAGTAGCGGTCGACCGCGGTCCACTGCTCCTGGCTCATGGCCGGGGGAGCACCGGCGGCAGGCCGAACGCCGGGAACAGGCCGGAGCCGAACGTCGTGATCTCCACGATCTTGCCCTCCTCCACCCGGAGCACGTCGAGCTTGAGCGCGCGGAGCTCCGTGTCGTCCCACTCGCGCAGGTAGCTGGCCGCGGCCGGCTGGCGGTTGGCCCGGGTGGGCACCAGCCGCCACTCGCCGGGGCCACTGGCGCCGGTGCCCCCCTCCATGAGCGCCCGCACGGCGGGGATGCCCTCGTACAGCCAGGGGTACGGGGGCATGGTGACCCGGATGTCCTCGCGGAGGAGCGACACGGCGGCGTCGGCGTCGCCGCTCTCGTGGAGGGCGATGAAGCGGTCCAGCAGCTCGCGCTCGCGCTCGCTCAGGTCGGTCGTGCGCCGATCCAGCCGCTCGGCGGGCCGCTGCTGGTGGAGCGTGGCGCGGGCCCGCTGGAGCGCGCTGTTGGCGGCGGCGACGGTGAGGTCCAGCCGCTCGGCCGTCTCGCTCGCGGACCAGCCGAGCACGTCGCGCAGGAGCAGGACGGCGCGCTGGCGAGCGGGCAGGAGCTGGATGACGGCGACGAACGCGAGCTCGATGGTCTCCCGGGCCACCACGACGGCGTCCGGCTGCTCGGCGCCGGGCGCGACCTCGTCCAGCAGGCGGTCTGGGTACGGCTGGAGCCAGGACACCTCGTTGTGGGAGCTGGCCGAGGGCGGGCGGCGGCGGCTCCGGCGGATCGCGTCCAGGCACGCGTTCGTCGCGATCCGGTACAGCCAGGCCCGCAGCAGCTCGCCGCCCTGGAAGCTGTCGCGGGCCCGCCAGGCGCGGAGGAGCGTCTCCTGCACGGCGTCCTCGGCCTCCTCGAACGAGCCCAGCATGCGATAGCAGTGGATGTGCAGGGCCCGCCGGTGCCGCTCGACCAGCGCGGCGAACGCGGACTCGTCGCCCGGGTGGGCCTCGACCGTGGACACCAGTCGATTCTTGCGCAGTTCAGGGAACGGGCGCGGCGGCGCGGGCGGCTACCGCCCGCTCGAACAGGGACGTTTGTCGGCATTCGTCACACTTTCGAGCCCTCGACAGGGACGTCTGCCGACACTCGTCCCTCGGCTGGCCGGACGGCGGCTAGCCCGGCTTCCCCCGGCCGAGCGAGCGGGCCCGGCGGGCGTCGAACGGCAGGTCCGCGAAGTACTCGAGCAGCATCCGGTGGATGAACTCGTACCCGTGGCCGCGGCGCCGGAGCAGGACCAGCCGCGACGCGTGCTCCAGGAACGCCACGTAGTCGCGCGGCGCCAGGCCCCGCCGGACCAGGATCCACAGCAGCGCCCGGTGGCGCAGGTACGCCCCCCCGCCTCGCTGCAGCCCCGCCACGATGGCGCCCGCGAGCGCCGCGACCACGATGTCGTTCGCCCACGCCACCGGCCAGTACACCCCCACCAGGCCGATCGCGTGCGCCACGTGGTGGACCAGCGGGCCGGTCAGCGACGTGCCCTGGACGTAGAACACCTCGTACCCCAGCCCGAAGACGCAGCCGCCCAAGATGCCGCCCACGATCGCGTTGCGCCGCGACGCCTCGACGCTCTGGCCGGGCGCCATCGCCGACACGCCGGTGCGCTTGTCCAGCCCGGTCAGGAGGCCGAACGTCAGGCCCATCATCAGGCCGAGCCCGATGCCGTTCACGAGCCCGGACACGACCCCCGCGGCGAGGCTGCCCAGCAGCGTCACCGAGCCGGCCGGGGGCGGCGCCGCCCCCGCCGACCGGGGCCCGCTGAGCACCTCCGGGCGCACGTCGATCGCCACCCCCAGGACCAGCCCGAAGGCGGCGCCGCCCAGCACCCCGACCAGGATGCCGATGCCGATCCACCGGGGCAGGTCGCGCCGCAGGGCCGTCCACGACCAGCGCAGCTGCTCGGCCGGCACGATCCGCGACTCGTGCGCCACCGAGCCGTGGGCCATCGCGACCAGGCAGCCGATCGTCAGGCCGATCAGCGCGAACATCAGCGGGCCCAGGGTCACGCCCCAGTCGAGGCCCCAGTTCAGGCCCACGATCAGGCCGCTGAGCATGCCGACCGCGACCGTCACCCCTCGGGTGACCAGCCAGGGGTGGGCGTCGCGGGGGAGCCAGCCGGCGCCAGCCAGCTCAGCCAGTCGATCGTGCGCTGGGCCGGCACCGGCGAGCGCGGCGACGCCCGGCTGAGCATCGCGTCCACGTAGTCGCCGAGCAGGCGCCGGCGCCGCTCGGGCAGCGTGGCGTCGGGGCTGGCGACGGCGGACCGGTCCCGGTACGCGATGACCGCGATGCCGAGGAACAGCGGCGTGGCCAGCAGCTCCCGCAGCTGCTCGTCCTCCGCGAGCAGGGCCCGGACCCCGGCCAGCTCCTCGCCGGCCCCGGCCAGGTACCGCCGCACCGCCCCCTGCGACAGCGGCAGGATCGTGACCGCGCCCCGGAGCGCCAGCCGGGTGCCCAGCGACTCGTACCACGCGGTGCGGCAGCACACGACGATCGGCTGCTGGCCGTGGTCGCCGTGGAACTCGTTGATCGCGGCGACGCACGTCTCGCGGTAGCGGTCGGCGACCTCGTCCAGCCCGTCCAGCAGCGGCAGCACCTGCTCGCTCTCGATCCACTGCTCGGCCAGCCGGCGGGACACGCCGTAGCGGCGGTGCAGCTCGTCCACCAGCCAGCGCGCGAGCGGCGGCCGCTCGGACGCCCACGAGGCCAGGTGGAACACGACCGGCATCGGGTCCGAGGCGTGGCTGCGGCTGCGCGCCAGCAGCTCCTTGCCGAGCTGGAGCAGGAGCGTCGTCTTGCCCGCGCCCGGGTCGCCCAGGATCAGCAGCTGCTCGCCGAGGCGCCGGTAGACGTCGGCGAACGTGGCGTCCGGGGGCAGCGGCCGCTCGGCCTGGCTGGGCCGGGCCGCCACGCTGCGCGGGTCGTCGACGGCGCCGGGCCGCTCGACCAGGGTCAGCTCCAGCGGAGGCAGGGTGCCCGTCGCCGCCTCCAGCTCGGCGTTGAACCAGTACCGCTCGACCTGCGTCAGGAGGTCGCGCCGGGCCCGGTCCTCGGCGGGCTCGAGCTCGACGTCGTCCCACTCCGGGAGCGGCTCCGCCAGGGCCGCGGCCGCCGGCCGGGACCCGTTGGCCGCGGCCCCGTCGGGAGCGAGGCCCAGCTCGTGCGCGCTCACCCCGTACAGCCGGCACAGCAGCTCGCGGTGGTGGGGCTGAGGCGACTGGACGCCGAGCTCCCAGCGGCTCACCGTCAACGTGGAGCTGCCCAGGCGGCGAGCCACGTCGGCCTGCGTCAGATTGCGCGCCTCCCGGGCGCGTCTCAGACGCTCGTTGCGAGTCGGCCGCTGCCTGTCCAGCTCCCCCTCTGAACCCGTCCGCCGAACCGTCCGATATGGCCAGCGCCGCGCCCACCCGGGGCCGGCGCAACTGACCCGGAGATAGTAGACGATCGGTACGACGGCTCTCCGACGACCGTCCGACCAGCCGCTCGCCCGGATCAGGATGGGGGGATGGCACTGCTCGACTGGGAGCGCGAGCTCCTCGACGACGTCTCACGCGAGCGGCTCATGGGCGTCACCGGACGGCTGGCGGAGTGGGTCCGCCACTCCGGCACCCCGCCCGAGCGCGAGGCCGCCGAGCACCTGCGCGGGCTCCTCGACGGGTGGGGCCTGCGGACCGAGCTGCTGACCCACGACGCGTACATCAGCCTCCCCGTCGCCGCGCACCTGGAGGCCGAGGACGGCGCCCGCCTGCCCTGCATCACCCACTCCTTCGCGGCGTCCACGGGCCCCAGCGGGCTGGAGGCCGAGCTCACCGAGACCGGCGCGGACGCCGCCGGTCGCATCCTGCTGCTGACCGGCCTGGCGGGACCCGGCCCGGTCCGCGCCGCCGAGGCGGCCGGCGCCGTGGCCCAGGTCTACGTCAACGGCCCGCTCACCCACGAGATGATCGTCTCCCCCGTCTGGGGCAGCCCCGGCGCCGGCCGCCGCGGGCAGCTGCCGCGCACGCCCGTCGTGTCGGTCAGCGACGAGACGGCCGCCGTCCTCCGCGCCCACCTGGCGGCCGGCCGGCGCCGGCTCCGCGTCCATGCCGAAGTGGACACCGGCTGGCGGCGCACGCCCGTTCTCCTGGGCGCGCTCGACGGGCCGGCCGGCGACTTCGTCCTCTTCAGCGGCCACCTCGACTCGTGGCACCGCGGCGCGATGGACAACGGCAGCGCCAACGCCACGATGATGGAGGTCGCGCGGGTGCTCGCCGCCCGGCGCGACCGGCTCCGCCGGGGCCTGCTCCTGGCGTTCTGGTCCGGCCACTCCCACGGCCGCTACTCGGGCTCGGCCTGGTTCGCGGACGAGCGCTGGTGGGAGCTGAGCACGCGGTGCGTCGCTCACGTCAACGTGGACTCGGTCGGCGGCCGGGGCGCGACGCGGCTCGGCCACGGCGTCACGACCGCCTCGCTCCGCGGGCTGGGCGCCGCCGCGATCCGGGAGCTGACCGGGGACGAGTTCACCGGCAGCCGGGTGGGCCGGGCCGGCGACCAGTCGTTCCTCGGCCACGGCGTCCCCTCGCTGTGGATGTCGCTGTCCGAGCAGCCGGGCGGCGGCCTCGGCTGGTGGTGGCACACGCCGGAGGACACGGTGGACAAGATCGACCCCGACCTCCTGCTCCGCGACGCCCGCATCTACGCGCTGGCGGTGGCCCGGCTGGTGGCGGCGCCAGCGCTGCCGCTGGACGCGGCCGCCGAGGCGGCCGACGTCCAGGAACGGCTGGCCGGGCTGGACGCCGCCGCGGGCGACCGGTTCGACCTCACGCCGGCGACGGCGCGCGCCGGCCAGGTCGCCGCCCTGGCCGCCGACCTCGAGGCCCGGCGCCCGCTGGCCGAGCGGCTCCCGGCGGCGGCGACCGCGTTCGACGGGGCGGTCGTGGCCACCCTGCGCCCGCTCCTCTCCGCCGGCTACACGACCGGCGGGCCGTGGGACCCCGACCCGGCGCTGGCGGTCCCGCCGCTGCCGCTGCTGGACCCGGTCCGCCGCCTGGCCGAGCTGTCCCCCGACTCGGACGAGGCGCGCTTCCTGCGCGTGGACCTCACCCGCGCCCGCAACCGCGTGGTCGCGGCGCTGGAGGCCGCGCTCGCCGCCGCCCGCGCGGGGCTGGCGGAGCTGGCGGCCCTCGACTGATTCCCTAAGGACGATGTGCTTGTCAAGGGCGAACATTGATTCGCTCCTGGAGGTCATTCAGGATCTGCTTGATCGGGGTCAGGCCGGATGTCAGGATGGGTTGTGGGGAAGGTCGCCTCGTGAGTGCGCCGCGAGCGCGCGTGGCAGGTCCCAGGTGGACCTGGTGAGGGGCCTTCCCG
>VBJR01000269.1:36009-45293 GCA_005880175.1 Chloroflexota bacterium | reverse complement strand
CAGACGCGACCTGGCCACCGACCGCGATCCAGATCGACGCCAGACACCTCGCCGACAGTCGCCATCGACGGCGAGAGGGCCGGGGCTGGCGAGGCCTGACGTGGTCAGGCCGGCGCCAGTCCGGCCCGGACCACGAACTCTTCAACAGCTTCCTAGCGTTTGAGAGTCCTATGGACGGTCGCAACGGACCAGACTTCCGGGACCTAGTGCCGAAATTGACTTTCGTTCGTCGAAAGCAGGCGTGGGGCCAGTATCTGCGGGCGGCCATGATCGCCCTTTCGACGGAGGATGCCGACACACTATACGCAGCCCTGCACCGATTCCAACACTCATCCCCACGCAAGTCACACCGAATAGCGAGTCAGCAGCGCTCGATTTCCGGCCTGATAGCAAGTGGCAGACTGATGGCCGGCGATACGCTACGTTGGAGGCGGCTGAGCCGTACGGATCTTGCTACCGTACTCGCGTCAGGGCAGATACAAATCGAGACCGGCGAGCGTTTCGATTCGCCTTCAGCGGCGGCAAGCGCGGTTTCCGGAGGATCACGGCGCAACGGTTGGCTCCTCTGGGAGGTGGGGCGGCTGGGTGGTATCCGTCTTTGCGATCTGCGCGACGAGTAGGCAGTGGCGGACTCAACGCCAGTGATCAGATTGCCTGCATGGGACTCCTGATGAATCGGTTGCAGGATCACAGCGGGATCACGGATTCCCCGGAAGGGCCCGGCCGGACCCGGCAGGAGGCGGACCCCGCGACTAACGCGCCGAGTTCAAGACGAACTCTCCCGCCCCCCGCCGGCAGGCCCCGGACCCTCCTCGCCGCGGCTGTTAAATTTTAACCGCAAGGTTCACGGTTCGAATCCGTGCTCCGGAGCCAATTTTCGAATACGAATCGCCTCGATCCAGGGCCTCCGAGGCGCCGGAATCAGCGAGAAGTGTCACAGATTCCTGAATTCGTCCCGCATGTTGGGCGCCATTGATCTTGATCGCGTAGGAGCTTGGTTGGGACGTTCGTACTGAACGCGTAGCCCGAGGGCGGGGGTGTGTACGGAGCGGGGTTGGCGGCCGGTGAGCCACCATTGGCGGCGTTTCCGGAGGAAGGAGCAGGCCCCCTCGCACTCTCCTTTGCCGGGCGTTCGAGGGGGCCCTCCGCACGGTGAGACACACCGCAATGCGGATGGTAGACGCCGACCCGAGTCGGTGGAGGCCCGGTTGTGGCGGGCGAGATCACGTGCCTGGACTGTGGGGGCGGGCTGCGGCCCTGGGGCCACGCGCGTCCGCGGACGCTCCGTGACCACGGCGAGCCGGTGGAGATCCAGCCGCGGCGTTCGATCTGCCGGACGTGCTCAGAGCGGTTGGGTCGGTACACCACGCACGTGCTGCTGCCGACGCTGGCCCTGCTGCGGCAGGCCGACGTCGTCTCCGTGATCGGGGAGGCGCTGATGGCCACCTACCAGGACGGGCCCAGCCGCCGGGAGGTGGCGGCTCGGGCAGGGGTCCCGCTGGACACCGTACGAGGCTGGCGGCGGCGCTTCCGCGAGGGGGCTGAGGAGACCCGGGTTCGGTGTCTGGACTGCCCCCGGTTCGATGGAGACTCCATTTCTTGGGAATGAAGGAGTCCTATGTCCACATCGAACAGCACCACGAAGGTCCAGATCCACGCCAGCCAGCGCCGGTACCCGGCCGAGCTGCGTGAGCGGGCCGTCCGGATGGTACGCGAGGCGACCGTCGAGGGCGGCGAGAGCTTCGGCGTGGTCACCCGGGTGGCACGCCAAGCTGGGTATCGGGCCCGAGTCGTTGCGCAACTGGGTCAAGCAGGCGAAGGTCGACCGTGGCCAGCGGCCGGGTGTGACAGCGGAAGCGGACGACGGTCCCCGCTCACCTCCCCCGCTCGACCACCCAGGGCGAGCCCAACCTCGGTCAGCATCGCCCGGAGCCCGGGACTGCAGCGGCTGTGACGAGCTGCTCACGGTCGGCGATCTGATCGGCTTCGAGCTGGATGGTGGTGATGCGGTCGCCTGATCAGTACGACGACCCTGCATCCGCCTGGACAGTCGGATAGAATAGATGTTCGCCACAGGGTTGCGCCCTCCGCTCCCACCGCGGCGCCGGCTGCGACAGGAGTTTCCACAACTTTCTCGGTAAGCTCGGCTGAGGCCGGCGGGGAATTAAGTGGACTGGACGACGCCGCGACCCTACTGTAAGATCCTGCTAAATCGCTGAGCGCGGCTGTTCAGTTCAAAACAAGGGAATGGAGCCCAGTTCGGGACTCGAACCCGAGACCTCTTCCTTACCAAGGAAGTGCTCTGCCGACTGAGCTAACTGGGCCAGCTCACGGCTCCGGGCGACTTCCGAACCGTGCTCGGAGCAGCCGCCCGACCGTGGGCATAGGATACCTGCTCGGGACGGACGCAGATCGGCCGGACTCGCGTCAGTCGCCCTGGCCGCGGCGCTTGCGCCTCGCCTCCAGCAGCCGGGCCGACAGCGCCTCCTGCTCCTGCTTGCGCTCGGGCGGCGTCGGGGCCCGAGCCCCCGCGGCCGGGGCCCGCGGCACCTGCTCCTCCCCCGACACCACCGAGGGCGGCGCGCCCACCGGGCGCCGCCGGCGCGTGCTCGCGACCCGCTCCCGCAGGCGCGACAGCTCGGCCGGCACCGCGACCTCCAGGTCCCGGGTGCGCCGCTCGGTCAGCAGGCTCATCGCGTTCGTCCACAGCTGGCGCGGGCTCAGCGTGATGCGCCGCGCGGCCACGTCCAGCGGCCACACGAGCGCCGCCAGCAGCAGCAGCGGCCAGAACACGTCCGAGCTGACCGGCACCGGCAGCGGGCTCTGCGCCCACGCCGCCTGGACCTTGTCCAGCATGATGCCGCCCCCGTCGCGCGCCACCTGCCGGAGCAGGCCGTCGTCGCGGCCCAGCTCCAGGTACTCCGGCGAGTACGGGACCGACACCGCCTGGTCAGCCTGGCCCAGCACCTGGCCGTTCTTCCGCATCACCCCGTGGAGCAGGTACGTCCCGACCGTCGTGCCGCCGATCCGCCCCTGCCAGTGGCCAGGCGCCACCGCCACCAGGTCCTGCGTCGTGCTCTGCAGGTCAGGCCGGACCATCCCCACCGACACGGTCGCGCCGGCCGTGTCCGGGCCCGTCACGTCCACCTGCAGGCCGTCGCCGCTGGGCTGGGCCTGGATCTGCAGCTGCTGCTGGCCGCCCGGCAGCGTCCACGCCACCATCCGGGCGAAGAGGGTCTGCGAGACGGGCGATTTCAGGAACCCCGACGTCCACGCGCCGACCGAGTCGCTGGTCCAGGCCACCGACCGGCCCAGGCCGTAGCTCCACGCGGCGAGCACCGGGTCCTGCTTGGGGCTGGCCAGGTACTCCTCCGACGACGGCTTGATCGTCGTCACCACGTAGCCGCCGAGCTGCGGGAACTGGTCGGTGGGCACGCCCTGGAGCAGGTCGCCCGCGGCCGCGATCTTGGGGAAGAACGGCGTCTGCTCGAACCAGGGCCGCAGCGACGCGACGCTCTCCTTCAGGAACAGGTCGGGCACCTGGGAGGGGTTGTTCGACTGGTAGAACCGGCCGCCGCCCCAGCGCGCGATGTCCTGCATGAACGACATGTACTGCGGCTGGCCGTGCACGTCGACCGCGATCGCCGACGTGGTCACGCCCTTGCTCAGGCCCGTCTCCAGGTAGGACTGGATCTGCTGCGACGGCGTCGAATCGGCGTCGCCGTCGCCGAGAACGACGATGTGCTTGATCGGCGCGTCCGTCTTCTGCAGCGCGTCGTACGCCCGCTGCATGAACGGCAGGTAGCTGGGCGGGTCGCCGAGCAGCCCCGACTCCAGCTTGGCGTCGATCGCTTTCTTGTTGCTGGCCGGCGTCATGTCCACCAGGAAGCCCGGGTCGTCCTGACGCCCGTCCGTGACCGCCACCAGGTCGTCCGGCGACAGCTTGTCGATCACGCCCTCGGCCGCCCCCAGCACGACCTGGTCCGCGCGCTGGTCCTCCATCGTCTCCATGACCAGCACGACCGCGACCTTGGGCTTGTCCTTGCGCTGGGGGATGTCCATGCGCACGGGCAGCGCGTCCTCCAGCGGCGTCTGCGCCCAGCCGCCCGGCCCGTACGAGGTCGGGCCGCCGATCGTCACCAGGCCCTTGCCCAGGTCNNNGGAAGCTGTCCGCCGACGCGTCCACGACCACGGTCGAGTCGTACCGGCCCAGCGTCTGCGTGTCGGTCGGAGCGCCCGCCGCCTGCCGGCGCTCGACGTTCATCCCGGCCGCCTGGAGCGCCGACGCGACGTTGGCCCCCTCCCCTGCCTTGCCCTCCAGCACCAGCACGAGCGGCCGGCCGAGCACGCGCATGTTCGCCTCGCCGACGTTGTTTTCCGTATACGTGTCGGGCTGTACGTTCAGCTCCGCCCGCACCGTGTGCAGGCCGAGCGCGGCGGTGGGGAGCTGGAACGTCTGCGTCGAGCTCCCGGCCGGGAGCGTGACGTCCCGGTTCTCGACCTGGTTGTTGTCCATGATCAGCGTGAGCGTGCCCGACGCCTGCCCGGTGGACTGCAGGTGCACAACGGCCGACGCGGTCTGGCCCTCGCGCAGCTCCGACGGCACGTCCACGCCCGTGACCAGCGCCTCGGCGGTCGGCGCCTCCCCCACCGCCACCACGTCCACCCGCACGCCCTCCGCGCGCAGGGCGGCCACGGCGCTGGCGGCGTCGTTGAGGTTCTGCCGGCCGTCCGAGATCAGGACGAGCTGCCGCGCGTAGCCGTCGGGCATCAGGCCGGCGGCCAGGCGCAGCGCGCCGGCGACGTCGGTGTACGAGGGGTCCGGCTGCGTCTGGAAGCTCTCGAACGCCGGGTCGCGGGTCAGCGGCAGCTCGACCGAGGCGTCGTGCCCGAACGTGACCACGCCGAACAGGTCGTCCGCGCCCTTCGACGCCTGGAGGGAGTGCACGGCCCCCGCCTCGCTGTCGAGGTTGCCGTGCGCCTTGACGCTGGCCGAGAGGTCCACGACCGCCACCACGGCCCGCTTGTTCGGCTGCGTGGTCAGCCGCACCCCGGCCAGGGCCAGGACGAGCAGCGCCACGAGCAGCACGCGCGAGGCCAGGATCAGCCGGCTGCGGCCCACCGTCAGCGGGGGCGGCCAGCGCAGCCAGGCCACGACCAGCGCGGGCACGAGCAGCAGCAGGAGCAGGAACTCGGGCCGCAGGACCGCGAACCCGATCATCAGCGGCCCCTCAGGAACACGAACCACTCCGCCACCAGCGCCAGCAGCGCGGCCGCTGCCAGCCAGGGCCAGACCTCCAGCGTGCCCCGCGGCAGCACGCCGCTGGGGCGGTCGGCGGCCTGGATCAGCGGCGCGGCCCCCGGCGAGATGCGCGACAGCGCCGGGTCCTGCAGCTGGACCACGAACCTGCTGAGCCGGCTCCCCGACGCCAGCTGCTGGCGGACCAGGTACACGCCCGGCAGGTCGGTCCCGGCGAACGGCGGGAACGGCGGGGTCAGCCGGCTGGAGCGCCCGTCGGGCCCGGTCACGTCCGCGTACCGCGCGCCAGGCTCCGCGATCAGCGTCACGGACTGCCCGGGCGTGAACACCTGGTTCTCGAAGCCGCCGGGCAGCAGGTAGTCCAGCAGGTTGTTGACCAGGATCGGGAACGCGGCCCGCAGCGGCAGGTCCGAGTGGTGCAGGTCGAACGTGAGGAGGGCGTCACGCGGGTCGCCCTCGCGCACCAGCAGGAGCGGGCCGGCCGCGGCCGAGATGACCGTCCGCCAGCCGGTCGGCACCTTCAGCGACGCCGCGCTCTGCACGTGCACGTCCTTCAGGCTCACGTCCCGCAGCAGCGGATCGCGCACGTCGGCCGGCTGGACGCCGCCGGGACCGATCTGCGGGCCGACCGGCGCCGGGCCCAGCCCGACCGTCGGGTTGATCAGCAGCGCCGGCTCGGGCAGCTTGCCCGGCGGCACGAACCCGTCGAAGATCACCAGGTCGTACTTGCCCGGCTTGTAGTCGGCCGGCTTGACCGTCGTCACGTCGAGGCCCTGGCGCAGCTTCAGCGCCTGCTGCAGGAACCCGTTCTCCGACGTCACCAGCAGGACCGGGTGGTGCGGCGGCTCCGCGATGACCAGCCACGCGGTGTCGTCCAGGCCGAGCGCGTCGTCCGGCGTCAGCTTCGCCTCGAGCACCTGCGTGGACGTGGACAGCCGGTTCCACGTCACGTCCGACGTCGTGTTGCCCTCCAGCTTGACCGGGAGCACGTCCACGAGCCGGCCGTCCGCCCGCATCTCGACCTTGAGGTCGCGCGCGTTCCGCCCGTAGTTGGCCAGGCGCAGGAACACGGACCCGTTGCCGGAGCGGCTCATCGTCTGGATCGCCGCGTTCTCGCCGGTGCTGCCGACGGACACGTACGTGAACGGGGCGCCGACGCGGGGCGGGCTCGTGGGGGCCTGGCTGTGGCCGTCGCTGAACATGATGATCGACCCGCCGGGACGGCCCAGCAGGATCGAGTTGGCCAGCGAGATGCCCTCCGCGAAGTCGCCCGCGGAGCCGGACGGCTGCGCCCGGTCGAGCGCGGCCCGGAGCAGCGCCGGGTCGCCCGTCGGCGCCGCCAGCAGCGTCGCGTGGTCGCCGAGCAGGATGACCGCCATCTGCTGGCCGGGGGCGAGCTGGCCCGCCAGCGACCGCGCCCGGTCCACCGCCGCCCCGAACCGGCTGGGGTTGACGTCGGTCGCCTCCATCGTCGGCGAGGCGTCGATCATCACGACCGTGGTCGAGTCCACGCCCGCGGCGCCGATCAGGCCGGGCCGCATCAGCCCGATCGCCAGCACCAGCGCGGCCAGCAGCTGCAGCAGCAGGAGCATGCTCGGCCGCAGCCGCTGCCACGGCGCGTTGGCCTGCCGGTCGGCCACGTACGGCCGCCAGAACAGCAGCGACGAGACCCGGACCTCGGGCCGGCGCACCTTCAGGAAGTACAGGAGGACGATCGCCGGGATCGTCAGCAGCGCCAGCGCGGCCAGCGGGCGCAGGAACTCCATCAGCCCCGCCTCACGACGCCGGCGCGGAGCCCGGCCACCATCATCGCCTCCAGGTCCTCGGCGCTGTTCGACGTCAGGAACCGGCCGCCGGCCGCCTGCGCGGCACGGGCCAGCGCCGCCCGGTGGGCGGCCAGGGCGCGCAGGTAGTCACCGACCAGGCCCGGCGTGATCGTCAGCTCGCGCGCCCGCCCGGTCTCGTGGTCCACCAGCTTGAGGTCGCCCGAGATCGTGGGGTGCTCCTCGTCCGGGGCCAGCACCTGCCACAGCACGGGCTCCTGCCGGCGCGAGGCGACAGCGGCGAGCGGCTGGGCCCAGCTGGCGTCCTCGGCCAGGAAGTCGGAGATCACCACCGTCACGCCCGGGCGCAGCCAGTGCAGGCGGCGCAGGTCGTCCGGCCCGGCCGTGCCGGCCGGCTCCAGCGCCTCCAGGAACGTCCACACGCGGGACACGCCGTCCCGGCCGCGCAGCGGCGGCACCCGGCCGCCGCCCAGCGCGCCCACCTGGACCCGGTCCATCGCGGCCAGGCCGAGGAAGCTCAGGGCGGCGGTCAGGCGCCGCGCCGCCGGCCACTTGGCCGGCTCGCCCAGGGCCATCGACGCGCTCGGGTCGAGCACGACGTTCAGGCAGGCCTCCTCCTCGGCCACGTACAGGCGGAGCATCAGCTTCTCCAGCCGCGCGTACGCGCCCCAGTCGATCTGCCGGAAGTCGTCGCCGGCGACGTAGGGCCGGAAGTCCGAGAACTCGGGGGAGCGGGCCGAGCGCGGCGAGCGGCGCTCACCCGCGTACAGCCCGCTCTGGGGCCGCCGGTAGGCGAGATCGAGGCGTCCGAGCAGCGTGAGCTCCGCGGACGTCAGCAGGTCACTTCCCCCTGGTCGCGTCGATGACCGCGGCAACGACCCGCTCCGAGTCGACGCCCGCCGCGTCGGCCTCGAAGTTCAGGAAGACGCGGTGGCGGAGCGCCGGCGCGGCCACGGCTTCGAGGTCGTCCAGCGCCAGGTTGAACCGGCCCTCCAGCAGCGCCCGGATGCGGCCTGCCAGGACCAGCGTCTGCAGGCCGCGCGGGCTGGCGCCCCAGCGCACGTACCGGCGCACGTCCTCCGGCGCCTCGGGCCGCTCCGGGTGCGTGGCCAGCAGCAGGCGCACCGCCCGCTCCATCACCGGCTCGGCGACCGGCACCTCGCGGGCCAGGGTGGACATCGCGGCCAGGTCGTCTCCGCTGGCCACCGGCTGCAGGTCCGCTTCGGTGACGCCCGTCGTCCGGCGGGCGATCTCGGCCAGGTCCTCGGGGCCGGGGAACGGCACCAGCAGCTTGAACAGGAACCGGTCCAGCTGCGCCTCGGGCAGCGGGTACGTGCCCTCCAGCTCGATCGGGTTCTGCGTCGCCAGCACGAAGAACGGCCGGGGCAGCGCGCGTGTGCGGTCGCCGACCGTCACCTGGCGCTCCTGCATGGCCTCCAGCAGGGCGCTCTGGGTCTTCGGCGTGGCCCGGTTGATCTCGTCCGCGAGCAGGAGGTTCGTGAACAGCGGACCCGGCTGGAACTCGAACCGGCGGCGGCCGCTGTCGTCCTCGGTCACGATGTTGGTGCCGGTCACGTCGGCGGGCATCAGGTCGGGGGTGAACTGGACGCGCGCGAAGCTGAGCTCGAGCACGTCGCCCAGCGAGCGGACGAGGACCGTCTTGCCCAGGCCGGGCTGGCCCTCCAGCAGCACGTGGCCGCCGGCGATCAGCGCGATCAGGACCGAGCGCACCAGCTCGCGCTGGCCGACGATCAGCTTGGCGAGCTCCTGCTCGATGATGTGCGCCAGCTCCTGGAACCGCTCCGGCTGCATCGCCGGCTGGACCTCTTCGGCGGCCCTCATTGGCCGAGGCCGCTGAAGTACTGCTGCACGAGCTGCTGCTCCTGCTGCGGGATGTCGGCGCGGTCCACCTGGTTGAGCGCGCTGGCGCGATAGTCGGCGAGCACCTGCTGGTACGGCACCAGGTCATTCTGCACGCCCGGCTGACTGCCCTGGTTCTGGCCGTTGCCCGTGTCCTGGGCCTGGCTCGGCACGTAGATCGGCTCGGAGCTGGTGCCCGCGGGCCTGGTGCTCCCGCCGGAGCCGCCGCCGCTGCCGGTGCCGCCCTGGCCCTGGCCCTGGCCTTGCCCTTGCCCTTGACCCAGTCCTTGACCTTGGCCCTGCCCCAGCCCCTGCCCCTGCCCCTGCCCCTGCCCCTGGCCGGCGCCCTGACCCTGCCCGGACTGGTTCGACTGCCCCTG
>VBJR01000269.1:7529-35699 GCA_005880175.1 Chloroflexota bacterium | reverse complement strand
GTTGGGCAGGTTCTGGGCCAGGTTGTTCAGCTCGTTGGACGCGGCCTGCATGTTCTGGCTGGCCAGGGCCTGCCCGGCCTTGGCCGAGGCGGGGTTCTGCGCCAGCTGCGCGCCGGCGCTGGCGGCCGCGTCCGCCTTCTGCCCCTGCGCGGGGTCCTGGAGCTGGCGGAGGGCGTCCTGGGCCTGGCTCAGCGAGGCGACCGCGGACTGCGCGTTGGGCGCCTGCTTGGCGCCGGAGGCCGCCTTCTGCAGCTCCTTCGTGAGCGCCTGGCGCTGGGCCGGGTCCTCGCCGGCCTGGCCCTGCCCGAGCTGCTGGGCGATCTGCTGGACCTGGTTGGCGGCCTGGTCCTGCGCCGCCGTCTCGATCCGGTGCTGGCGGAGCGCCTGCACGGCCGGGTTCGGGAGCAGCGCCAGCGCCAGCGCGACCAGCCCGGCGCCAGCCGCGACCGCCAGCACCTTGACGGGCGGCGAGAGCGGACCGAGGTCGGCCAGGTCCGCGCCGCTCGCGAACGCGGCCGCGTCCTCCCGCTGCCGGGTGTACAGCCAGCCGCCCTCGGCGGCGAACTGCATCGCCGTCGTCAGGCGCTCCCGGCCGCCCAGGCGCGCGTCGGCGACCCGGGCCACCTCGGCCCAGGACGGCCAGGCCAGCACCCAGCCGGCCAGCGCCACGGCCAGGCCGATCCCGCCGGCGGCGGCCAGCGCCGGCCACGCGGGATCGAGCGGCCAGCGCCGGAACCCGACCTCGGCGGCGAGCGCCAGGACGGCGGCGATGGCGGCTCCGTTGGCCGCCCAGGTCAGGGCATGGTCGCGGAGGAGCCGCGAGCGGACGCGGCCGAGCAGGGCACGGACAGGCTTCACGGCGTTGCCTCCATCTCGACAGGCTCACCCGGGCCGGCGGACACCAGCTCGGGGGGCACGGGCGGACGCCACGGCGTCGGCGCCCGGCGGCTCTGGACCAGGTGGATGGCGCCCGCGACGCTGAGCGTCACCAGCACGATCTGGACCAGGACGGCCGCCTGCCAGGGTTCGATCGACGGGCCGAGCGTCGCCGGCTGGCCGTTCACGAAGAACAGCAGCTGGACCAGCCGCCCCACCGGCTCCGGCGTGCCGTTGGGATCGTTGAGCACGACGAACAGCGCGTAGAACGGGTTGGCGAACAGGAGCGGGTGGGAGTCGCCGGTGCCGTTGAGCCCGCCCGGGGTCCGCAGCATCAGCGCCAGTGTGAAGAGCAGGCCGGCGACCAGCGTGCCGATCATCCCGGCGAACGCCACCCCGTACGAGACCACGGTCGAGGACAGCGTGCGCCGGAACGCCGCGCTCAGGAACAGCGAGACGGCGCCGATCGTGATCGCCGTCGTCACCGTCAGGAGCTGCGTGACCAGGAACTGCTCGAAGTCGATGCCGCCGAACAGGAAGACGGCCGCGAACAGGGGCAGCGCGGACAGGATCAGCAGCAGCATGAACGCGACGGACGAGACCAGCTTGCCGAACACGATCGCGGCGGCGGTCATGCGGCTGACCAGCAGGACGTCGAACGTCTGCCGCTCGCGCTCCCCGCTGATCGCGCCGGCGGCCAGCGCCGGGGCGAACAGGCTGACCAGCGAGAGCTGGATGAACGCCAGGTACGAGAAGACCCCGGCCCCGATCAGAGCGGAGCCGGTGCGCTGGCTGGGCGACATCAGCGTGGTGGTGACGAACGAGGCGTAGCCGAACGCGCTGAGCAGGCCCAGGTAGATCGTCAGGGTCATCGGGGCACGCCACGTCCGCATCCGGGACACCGCGTCCTTGGAGATCAGAGGGTTGTCGAGCAGGGCGACCACGCGCTCGGACAGCGTCATCGCGGGGACCGCTCCACGCCCGGCCCGGTCAGCCGCATGAACGCCTCCGACAGGTCGCCGGTGACCTGCGAGAACGAGCGGATGGCCACGCCCGCGTGGACCAGGGCCGTCAGCAGGTCCTGGTCGGCGAACCCGTCCTCGACCGCGACCTCCAGGCCCTCGTCCACCAGCTGCACCTCGATCACGCCGGGCCGGTCGGCGATCTGGTCGCGCGCCGCGAACAGCTTGATGTCGTCGGCGTCCACCAGCTCGACGCGCAGCCGGCGGCCGGCCAGCACCTTGTTGCGGACGTCGGCCATCGGGCCGGCCGCGACCATCCGGCCGTGGTCGATGAAGCCGACCCAGGTGCACAGCTCCTCCAGCTCGGGGAGGATGTGGCTGGACACCAGGATCGTCTTCCCCATCCGGCGCAGCTCGCGGATCAGCTCCCGCATCTCGATCCGGGCCCTCGGGTCGAGGCCCGACGCCGGCTCGTCCAGGAGCAGCACCGACGGGTCGTGAACGAGCGCGCGGGCCAGGCACAGCCGCTGCTTCATGCCCCGGCTCAGCGTGTCCACCTGGTCGCCGGCCCGGTCGCCGAGGTCCACCAGCTCGAGCAGCTCGTGCGCCACGGCGCGGCGCCGCCGGTGGGGCACCGCGTGGCAGGCGGCGTAGAAGACCAGGTACTCCTCGGCCGTCAGGCGGTCGTACACGCCGAAGAAGTCGGGCATGTAGCCGATCAGCTCGCGCACGCCGTGCGGGTCGTGGGCGACGTCGATGCCGCCGACCGTCGCCGACCCGGAGTCGGGCACGGCCAGGGTGGCCAGGATCCGGATCGTGGTCGTCTTGCCCGCGCCGTTGGGGCCGACGAACCCGAAGATCTCGCCCCGGGGCACGAGGAAGTCGACCTCTTCGAGGGCGACGTGGCCGCCGAACCGCTTGTGCAGCGCCTGGACCTCGATCATCGCTCGGCGCTCACGAGGACGGCTGGTCTCCGATGGCCAGGTTGGGGCCGTTCGTCGCGAAGCCCTCGACCACGCGGACGCGGACCTCGCCGCCGGTCACCTCGCCGGGGTTGAGCGCGGCCGGGGCCTGGCTCCGGGCCGTCACGGACTGCTTGGGCAGCCCCCGCCACGTGTGCGCGGTCCAGTCGTACACCTCCACGGAGCGCACGTTGGGGCAGGTCGAAGTCGTACACGTCCACCTGCGTGCTGCCGTCCGGGCTGCCGAAGTTGGAGACCAGGCGCGGCCGCGGCGCGATCCCGGAGAGGGCGTCCGCCGACTGCATCGTGATCGGCTCGACGATCGCCGCGACGACCGAGCGGCCGGGCTGGGCGCCGTCCACGCTCATGGAGTCGGTGGCCTGCGTGAAGCCGACGATCGCGAGCGCGCCCGGCACGCCGTTGACGGCCTGGCTGGAGGCGAGCCGGATCATCGACTCGCGCGAGTTCTCGGTGACGCCCGGGATGTCGACGGCGGTCGCCCTGGAGCTGGCGATCGGGCCGGTCGGGCCCGGGCTGAGCTCGACGTCCACGGACTGGCTGGCGCCCGGCGCCAGCTTCGGCGCGAGCACGGCCTCCGAGCCGGAGGCGCTGACCAGCTCCAGGTCGCTGATCGGGCGCTGGCTGAGGTTCACGATCTTGCCGATGACGTGGCCCTTCTGGACCTGCAGCTGCGCGTCGACCGGCAGCGACTGCTCCGGCTGGTACGTGAACGGATGCGACACCGTCAGCGTCTGGACCGGCCCGCGCGAGTCCGCGAACGTCCCCACGGCGACCGCGGTGGAGACCAGGGTGTTGCCGGGCAGGGTCAGGGTCACGTCGCCCTTGCGGGGCGGGTAGACCGCCTCGAACGTGTACGACTCGACCGCGCCCTCCGGTGCCATCCGCTGGACCTGGACCTCGGTGACCAGGAAGTCGGAGCCGCGGCTGCCGAAGCCGACCCCGTAGGCCGCGACGGTGAACACGATCGCGATGAGGGGCACGCTGATCCACATCAGGTGGCGGCGGCCGGCGGCCTTCAGGAACAGGTAGTTGAGCACGCCCGCCAGGAGCACGTAGGCGACGAGCAGGCCGCCCAGCAGCCCGACCGGCGGCGGCGCCAGCGAGGGCTGGTCGGACAGGATCGTGGCGATCTGGTCCGCGCTGCTGGTGAAGCCGGGCGCCCACGAGCCGGGCGCGGCGCTGAGGCCCGCGGAGGACGAGCTGATCGATGAGCCGAAGCCGTTGGAGGGCACGCTGCGGCTGCCCCCCTGGACCCCGCTCAGGGCCCGGCTGATCGCGTTCGACCACGCCATCCCGGCCAGCTCGACCTGGCTGTCGAACGGCTCGGCGAACGGGTCGAACGTCAGCTCGACCACGCGGCCGGGGCCGTACGTGCCCTCGATGACCAGGGGCGTGCCGTCGGCGGCGGCCAGCGCCACCTTGCCGCCGCCGACCTGGCCGCTGGCCACCTGGGCGGTGGCGTCGGTGGTGCGGCCGGCCAGCTCGGCCAGCGCGGAGAGCGAGGCCGTGGCGGTGGACGTGGGGTGCATCGGCACCAGCTCGGCCGGGAGCGAGAGCAGGGTGCGCCGCCAGCTCGGGCCGCCGGCCTCGATCAGGGTGCCGCCCAGGCCGACGTAGTCCTTGAGCGCCTGGACCTGGGCCTGGCTGAGGGCGGCGCTGTCGAACTGGTCCACGATGATGCCGCTCAGGCCGCTGAGGTAGACCGCGTTGGTCGGGAAGTCCTGGGCCGAGGAGAAGCGGGCCAGCGCCGAGTCGACCCGGGTCAGGGCGTGGAGGGGCGCGGTGATCTTCTGCTCGGCCTGGGTCAGGTCGCTGAGGACGCCGAACGCGCTGCTGGCGTTCGGGGTCGCCTGCACGTCGGCGTGGCCGGCGACGCGGCCGGAGCTGTCACGGACGTCGGCGGAGTAGCCGCCGGGCGAGTCGATCACGTTGAACTGGACGGACCGCTGGCTCCCGCGCGCGACGGTGATCGTGGTGTGGTACGTGGGGTAGGTGTAGGGGGCGACGGACCGGGTGTCGTTGGGCACCAGGTAGAGGTCGCCGGTGAAGCCGGCCTGGCCGGTGTCGCGCACCGTGACGACGTAGGGCGTCCACGTGCCCTGCGTCCCGGCGAGCTGCCAGCGCTGGCTGATGGTCACCGTGACCTGCGTGTCGGCGGCCGCGAACGCGGGCCGGGCGGGGGCGCTGAGCAGCAGACCGACGAGGGCCACCGCGGCGGCGCCCACACGCGACCCCCAACGTCGAACCGCCTGGCGTGGTGGGGCGGGGCTCGGAATCATTCAGGCTCTGTCCCAGGCGACGCCAGCTCTTGCAGCCGGCACCTGGTCCACACAGTACCGTACCCGAGCCGGTTACCGGCCGCGGGGACGTTCGGCGGGATGTAAGCGTTGTGTCATGGCCTCCTGTCGCCGGGGCACGGGAGCGGCGAGGTGCGGCCCTGGTCGGCGCGGCGACCGGACAGGGCCGACCGCCGGCGAATGTGCCTCCCTGCGGCTCCCAAGGGGGCCAACCGCCGGCGAATGCCCCTCGACCAACCCGCTGGCTAGCCGGTTATCGGCCCCGACGTCACCTTGCCGACGTCGGTCAGGATCTCCGCCCGGCCCCGGACCTTGATCGCCGCCGTCAGGTCCGTGAACTGGGCGACCAGCACCTCGCCGGCGTCCAGGCGCTCGGAGTGGTGGGACCGGGTGTCGCGGCCGCGGGTCAGGCCCATGATGATCACGCCGTCCTCCAGCGCCTTGACGACCACGTATCGTCCCCCCGCCCCGCGCGCGTCAGCGCCCGTTTGGCCTTCCATTGCCATTTCGCCCGTGTCCTTTTCCATTGCCCCCGTTCGCGGCCTTGGGCCGAACGGTCTCCAGGCGGGTGACCTCGCGCTGGAAGTGCGAGTCCAGGTCCGCTTTGAGGGCGACCCCGGCCGCCACCCGGAACCGCTCCCCCACCTGGACCGTCACCTCGCTGCCCTGGACCCGGAAGTGCAGCTGCACCTCGTCCGTGCCCGTGTGCCGGGCCAGCACCCTGGCGATGTCGTCCACCACGTCCGGGCCGCCCTCCGGCACGTCCACGTGGACCAGGCGCTGCCGGTCGGTGGGGTCGATGTCCTGGCGGCTCGCCCAGTCCCAGACCGCGTCGGCGATCAGCGTGACCGCCTCCTGCTCCTCCTCCCCGGCGTCCAGCTCCTCGTCCACCTGGCCCTGCTGCTGGCCGGCCCCGCCCCGGCCGGCGCCGCCGCCGCGCGCCGCGTCCACCTTGCCCTGGATGATCACCACCGCGTCGGGGGCCTCCATCCAGCGCCGGAAGTCGTCGTACGCGCGCGGGAAGAACGTCACCTCGACCACGCCGGTCAGGTCCTCCAGCTCCGCGTACGCCATGATCTGGCCCTTGCGGGTGACCACCCGGCGCCAGGCGCGGACCAGGCCGCCGACGCGCACCTCGCGGCCGATCAGCTCGGCGGTGACCTCGTTCAGCCGGGTGTCCGTGACCTGCTCCAGCTCCGCCTCGATCCGGTTCAGCGGGTGGTCGGACAGGTACAGGCCGAGCAGCTCCTTCTCGTTGCGCAGGCGCTCCTCGGGCGGCATCGGCGCCACCGTCGGGATGCCGTAGTCCATCGGCTGCGCGTCCGACTCCTCGACCAGGCCGAACAGCGAGATCTGGCCCGACTCGCGGTCGCGGCGCGCCTGCTCGGCCCGGGAGCGAGCGCGCTCCAGCGAGGCCAGGAGCTGGTTGCGCTCCCCGAACACGTCGCAGGCGCCGCTCCGGACCAGGCTGTCCAGGGCGCGGGCGTTCACGTCCTGGACGCCCGCCATGCGCTCGCAGACGGCCAGGCCGAACACGATCTTGCCGCCGGCGATCGAGAAGTCGGCGTCCGACTCGTTGATCGTCGGGGCGACCACGTCCAGGCCGCGCTTCTTGGTGTCCACGATCGCGGCGGCCACCTTGTCCGCGCTGCCCTGCATGTGGGTCAGCAGGGACGTCATGTACTCGACGGGGTAGTTCGCCTTCAGGTACGCGGTCTGGTAGCAGAGCAGCGCGTAGGCCGCCGAGTGGGCGCGGTTGAAGCCGTACTCGGCGAACTTGGCGATCGCGTCGAAGAGCTGCTCCGCGAGGGTCGACGTGATGCCGTTCTCGACGCAGCCGGCGGTGAACTTCTCCCGCTGCTTCGCCATCTTGACCTTGTCCTTCTTGCCCATGGCGGCGCGAAGGATGTCGGCCTCGGAGAGCGTGAAGCCGGCCAGCTCGCGGGCGGCCATCATCACCTGCTCCTGGTAGATCATCACCCCGTAGCTGTCCTTGAGGATCGGCTCCAGCCGGGGGTGCAGGTACTCGATCTGCTCGCGGCCCTGCTTGCGGGCGATGAAGGCCGGGATGTTCTGCATCGGCCCGGGGCGGAACAGGGCGACCGCCGCCGTGATGTCCGCGAAGTTCTGCGGCTTCATCTCCTGGAGCATCCGGCGCATGCCCGAACCTTCGAACTGGAACACGCCGTGCGTGTCCGCGTCGGCGATCAGCTCGTACGTCTTCGCGTCGTCGAAGCCGAGGCGGAGCAGCTCGATGTCCTCGCCGCGCCGCTGCTTCACCAGCTGCAGGCAGGTGTGGATGATGTCCAGGTTCTGCAGGCCGAGGAAGTCCATCTTGAGGAGGCCGATGTCCCCGACCGCCGACATGTCGTACTGGGTGATGACCTGGCGGGGCTGGTCGTCGGCCGCCCCGGCCGAGCGCGGGCCCCACTGGGCCGGCGCGTAGTGCTCCAGCTTGTCCGGCGCGATGACCACGCCGGCCGCGTGGACGCTGACGTTGCGGGAGACGCCCTCTAACGTCTGGGCGACGTCGATCAGCCGCTTCAGGTGGTACGGACGCCCGTCCGGCCCCTGCAGTGGCCCCGACTCGTACGCGTCCCGGAACTCCGGGACCTCCTTGATCGTGTCCTCCAGCGACTTGGACCGGCCCTGGTGGACGGGCACCAGCTTGGACAGCCGGTCCGTCTCCTTGAGCGGCACCTCCAGCACCCGGCCGACGTCCCGGAGCGCCGCCTTCGAGGCCATCGTGGTGAACGTGATGATCTGGGCCACCCGGTCCGCGCCGTACCTGTCCGCGACGTAGCGGATCACGCGCTCGCGGCCCTCGACCGAGAAGTCGCAGTCGATGTC
Organism: Chloroflexota bacterium; assembly: GCA_005880175.1. The sequence goes on along the minus strand of VBJR01000269.1, from coordinate 27,731 downwards.
CGGCATCGAGACGCGGTCCTTGTTCAGGAAGCGCTCGAACAGGAGGCCGTGCTCCAGCGGGTCCAGGCTGGTGATGCCCAGGGAGTACGCCACCAGGCTGCCCACCGCGCTGCCGCGGCCGGGCCCGGTCGGGATGCCGTTGTTCCGGGCGAACGCGTAGAAGTCGGCGACGATCAGGAAGTAGGAGGAATAGCCGGTCACGCGGATGACGTCGAGCTCCTCGTCCATGCGCGTGAACGCCGCCCGGGGCGGGTGCTCGCCGTACCGCCAGCGCAGTCCCTCCTCGACCTTCTGGCGCAGGAACTCGTCGTGCGTCATGCCGGCCGGGATCTCGAACGGCGGCAGCAGGGACCTGCCCATGTCGATCGACAGGTCCACGAGCTCGGCCACCTGGAGGGTGGCCTCGAGCGCGCCGGGCATGTCCTGGAACGTCGCCGCCATCTCGGCCGGGGTCTTCAGGTAGAAGTCCTGGGACTCGAACCGCCAGCGCTTGGGGTCCTCGAAGTTGGCGCCGGTCTGCAGGCAGAGGAGGACGTCGTGGGGCTCGGCGTCGTGCTGGTGGACGTAGTGGAGGTCGTTCGTCGCCACCAGGCGGAGGCCGAACTCGTCGGAGAACCCCTTGAGCGCCTCGTTGACCCGCTCCTGGGCCGCGATCCCGTGCCGCTGGACCTCGAGGAGGTAGCGGTCGGGCGTGAAGATGTCCCGGTACGTCGCGATCGTCTCGCGGGCGCCCGCGATGTCGCCGGTCGTGATCTTGGTCGCGACCTCGCCGCCCAGGCAGCCGGAGAGGACGACCAGGCCCTTCGAGTGGCGGGCGAGCACCTCGCGGTCGATGCGCGGCTTGTAGTACAGGCCCTCCTTCTGACCGATCGTGCAGAGGGCCATCAGGTTCCGGTAGCCCTCGGCGTCGGCGGCGAGCAGGGTCAGGTGGTACGGGTCGCGGTCGGCGCGGGCGTCGCGGTCGGTGCGGCCCCGGGGGGCGACGTACGCCTCGAAGCCGAGGATCGGCTTGATCCCGGCGTCCCGGCACGCCTTGTAGAACTGGATCGCGCCGTACATCACCCCGTGGTCGGTCAGGGCGAGCGCGGGCATGTCGAACTCGGCCGCTCTGGCCACCATCGCCTTGATCCGGCTGGCTCCGTCGAGCAGCGAGAACTCGGTGTGGTTGTGGAGGTGGACGAAGGTATCAGGGGCGTGTGGCATCGCTTTGGAGGCGTGGTGGGCCCCCCGATTCTAGCCCTTCCGGGGGGCCGGCCGGGGGTCCTGACGGCGCCGCGAGCCGCTCAGCGCAGGCGCGGGTCGAACGCGTCCCGGACCGCGTTTCCGAGCAGGTTGAACGCCAGCACGGTCAGGAAGATCAGGGTGCCCGGGAGGAAGACCAACCAGATCGAATGGGTGAAGTAGCCCTGGGCGTTGCTCAGCATGTTGCCCCAGCTCGGGGTCGGCGGGTGGATGCCGAAGCCCAGGAAGTCCAGCGCCGCCTCCGCCAGGATGACGCCGCCCACCCCCAGGCTCGCCACCACCACCAGCGTCGGCAGCGCGTTGGGCAAGAGGTGCCGCACGATCAGCCGCCGGTCGCCGGCCCCGATCGAGCGCGTCGCCACCATGAAGTCCCGGCCCCGGATCGTCAGCGCCTCCGCCCGCACCAGCCGCGCCGTCCCTCCCCACCCCACCGAGGCCAGCACGAGCGACACCGTCAGCGCGCTCGGCTGCCGGAAGAACAGGATGCTGACCAGGATGAACAGGAACACGGCCGGGATCGACAGCAGCACGTCCACCGCCCGCATCAGGACCTCGTCCAGCGCCCCGCCGTAGTAGCCGGCCACCAGCCCGACCGTCGTCCCCACCGCCAGCGAGATGGCGACCGTCAGCAGGCCGACCGAGAGCGAGACGCGGGCGCCCCAGATCAGGCGCGTCAGCGTGTCGTGGCCCAGGTCGTCCGTCCCCAGCAGGTGGCCGGGCGCCAGCGGCGGGGCGAACGTGTGGTCGAGGTCCTGGTCCTGGTAGCCGTGGTGGGTCACCAGCGCCGACAGCACCGGCGCCGCCAGCGCGACGAGGCCCAGGAAGACGACCAGCCCCGCCGCGGTCACGCCGATCCGGTCCTCGCGCAGCCGATCCCACGACTCCAGCCAGAAGCTGCGCGCCGGCCGCCCCTCGTGGACCGTCTCCCGCCCGAGCCCGACCGCCTGCGCGGCCTGCCCCTCGCTGATCACCGGTACCGAATCCTCGGGTCGAACACCGCGTACAGCAGGTCCGCGATCAGGTTGCCGGTGACCACCAGGATGGACGCGAACGTGGTCAGGCCCATCACCGTCGTGTAGTCGAACGCCAGCGCGCGCTCGAACGCGAACCGCCCCACCCCCGGCCAGCCGAACACGACCTCGACGATGACGCCGCCGCTGACCAGGCCGGGCAGCTCCAGGCCGATCAGCGTGACCAGCGGGATCACCGCGTTGCGCAGCGCGTGGAGGTACACGACGCGCCGCTCGGCCATGCCCTTCGCCCGCGCCGTGCGCACGTAGTCCTGCGAGAGCACCTCCAGCATGCCGTTGCGCGTGAACCGCGACCACACGGCGATGTAGCCGAACGCCAGCACCGTCGCCGGCAGGACCAGGTGCGAGAGGCGGTCCAGGATGTCACCGCCCCCGAACGGCGCGGTGGCGCCGCTGGACGGCAGCAGCGGCGCGCCCAGGTGCTGGGCGGGGATCACGGCCACCAGGAGGATCAGCATCAGGCCGAGCCAGAAGCCGGGGACGGCGACCCCCGCCACGGACAGGGTGGTCAGCGCGTGGTCCAGCCGGGTGCCCCGGCGCAGCGCCGAGACCACGCCGACCGGCACCGAGAACAGGACCGCCAGGACGATCGCGGTCAGCGTCAGCTCGAGCGTGTTGGGGAGCCGGTCCAGCAGGTGGGTCGTCACCGGCGTGCCGTCGATCATCGAGCGGCCGAAGTCGCCGTGCAGGACGTTCCACACCCAGACCGCGTACTGGACCGGCCACGGCTGGTCGAGGCCGTACTCGTGGCGCAGCGCCTGCACGGCCGCCGACGAGAGCCGGGGATCGTCGGTGATCCCCGGCACGTAGCCGCCGCCGGCGGCGTGCATGAGCGTGAACGTGACCAGGCTGACGCCGATCACGACCGGGATCGCGGCCAGCAGCCGCCGGACGAGGTATTTCCAGAGCACCGCGGGCGTCCGGACTCAGCGCCCGTCCGAGACCCAGACCTGGTTCAGCCAGGGCCGGCCGTAGCGGTTGAACGGCCCCAGGTTGAAGTTCTGCACCCGGGCGGACACGCCGTACAGGCTGCGCGGCCACACCAGCATCGCGCTGGGCACGTCGTCCATCAGCGCCTGCTGGACCTGCACGTACAGCTGCTTTCGCTTGTTCTGGTCCACGCTGGCGACCGCCTGGTCCAGCAGCATGTCCACGCGAGCGCTGCGATAGCCCATCGCGTTCAGGCCGTGGCCGATGATCCGCGAGTGGTAGATCTGGGAGAGGTCGGGGTCCACGCCGCTGACGATGCTGCCGATCATCACGTCGAAGTCGCGCGTGGTGTCGAGGTTCACGAACTCCGGGAAGCTGATCGTGCGCTGCGTGGTCGCGACGCCGACCTGGCGCCACTGCTCGGCGATGATCTGCGTCGTCTGGCCGAGCGCGACCGAGCCCGACTGGACGACCAGCTCGACGTTGAACCGCACGCCGTCCTTCGCGCGCACGCCGTCCGAGCCCAGCTTCCAGCCGGCGTCGTCGAGCAGCTGCGCCGCCTTCTTGGTGTCGAACGGATACCTGGGCACCTGGTCCGTCAGCGCCCACGACGTCCGCGGCTCGACCGACGTGGCCACGACGCCCTGCTTGAAGAGGACGACGTCCACCATCTTCTGGCGGTCCACGGCGTAGTACAGCGCCTGCCTGACCTGCTTCCCAGTGGCCGGGTCGCCGAAGATCTTCCCCGACAGCGGCCGCTTGGCGTTGGTCGGGTCCATGTTGTAGCCGAAGTAGTACCAGCCGGCCGACGTGAACGCCACGCGCTTGACGTTCGTGGCCGTGCCCAGGTCGTCCCACAGGCTCTGGAGCACGGTAGCGACGTCGAGCTCGCCGGTCTTGAGCTGGTTGACCAGTGCCGTGCTGTCGCTCACGGTCCGGATCACGTACTGGTCCAGGTGGGCCCGGCCCAGGTAGTAGCTCGGGTTCGCCTTCAGCGTGACCTGCGCGCCCCGGTCCCAGCGGTCGAAGAGGAACACGCCGTTCACGACCTGCGGGTTCGTGTTGAAGTCCTGCTTCTTGAAGTCCGCCGGGTTGCTGATCGCCGCCTGCTCCATGACGTGCTTCGGCAGCGGGCTCAGCGTGTAGTTCGTCAGGAACGGGCCGTACGGCACCTTGGTCTTGATCACGACCGTGTACTTGTCGGGCGCGGTGACGCTCGCGATGTACTGCTCCAGGTCCGGCCAGTTGCGCGTGTTGATCGCCCGGTAGTTGTAGGGCGAGCCCGGCGACTGGAGGTTGTAGGAGAACAGCACGTCGTCGGCCGTGAGCGGCTTCCCGTCGGACCACGTGATGTCCTGCCTGATGTCGAAGCGGTACGTCAGCCCGTCGGCGTCCATCTTGGGCACCGCCTTCGCCACGCCGGGCGTCAGCGTACCGTCCTGCTTCGAGTTGAGCAGGCCCTCATACATCATCTGCGACGGGATGCTGCTCGCCGTGTCAGTGATGAAGCCTGGCGTGAAGATCGTGGGATCAGACGTCGATCCCTCGACCACGTGTCCTCCCCTCTTGACGTTCTGCGTCTGACTCGTCTGTCCCCCGGCGCCACAGGCCGCCAGCAGCTCCGCGCCGCCGGACATGAACGCGGCGAACGCGACGGCGCCTCCCACGGTGCGCAGGAAGTCACGCCGCGACCACTCGTCCAGGAATCGCTCGAACCGCTCCATACCCTCGTCGGCCGGCACTTCGCGACGCATGGCCCTTTCCCCCCTCTCTGTGTGTCCGCAGTTGGCGGCACTATATGACGGGCCTGGCGGTACGTCAAAAGCGCGCCGCGGTGGCCTGCTCGCAACGTCTATCGTTCTTGTCCGATGACCACCGTCGCCGACACCGCATCCGGACTTCGATCGATCCCCCACTCCGGCATCCGCGAGATCGCGAACCTCGCGCTGACCACCCCCGGCGCGATCCGGCTCGAGGTGGGCCAGCCCGACTTCCGGACGCCCGACCACATCGTGGCCGCGGCCAAGCGCGCGCTGGACGAGGGCTGGCACGGGTACACGCCGACGGCCGGCCTGCCCTCCCTGCGCGAGCGGCTGGCCGGCAAGCTGCGCCGGGTCAACGGGATCGACGCGCCGCCGGAGCGGATCGTGTGCGGGGTGGGCGGCGTGGGCGTGATCTCCAGCGCGGTCGCGGCCCTGGTGGACGCCGGCGACGAGGTCCTGGTGCCGGACCCGGGCTGGTCCAACTACCGCCTGATGCTGGCGGCCGTGCACGCGCGCGCGATTCCCTATCCCTGCCCGCCCGACCTCGGGTTCCTGCCCGACCTCGACCGCCTGGAGGCGCTGGTCACGCCCCGGACCAAGCTGCTGCTGGTCAACAGCCCGAACAACCCGAGCGGACGCGTCTACGCGCCGGAGCTGCTGCGGCGCGTGGGCGAGATCGCGGGCCGGCACGGGCTGTGGGTCGTGAGCGACGAGTGCTACGACCAGATCGTCTTCGACGGCTCGCCGGTGGCCCCGGGCATGGTCCACCACGCCGACGCGGAGCGCGTGGTCTCGTGCTTCACGTTCAGCAAGACGTATGCGATGACGGGGTGGCGCCTGGGCTACGCGACGGGGCCGGAGCCCGTGGTGGACAGCATGATCAAGGCGATCGAGGGCAGCGCCTCGGGGACGACCACGATGGTCCAGAAGGCGGCCGAGGCGGCGCTCGACGGCCCCCAGGACCGCGTGGCCGAGATGGTGGCGGCGTACCGGCGGCGGCGCGACCTGGCCGTGGAGCGGCTCCGGGAGGCGGACCTGCTGACGGTGGTCCCGGAGGGCGCGTTCTACGTGCTGGCGGACGTCTCGCCGGCCCGGCTGGGGGCCCTGGAGCTGGCCAGGCGGCTGCTGGCGGAGCGCCGGGTGGCGGTCGCCCCGGGGTCGGCGTTCGGCACGGTCGCGGCGGCGGCCGTCCGGATCAGCCTGGCCAGCTCGGACGACGACCTGCGCGAGGGCGTCGGCCAGCTCTGCGACCTGGTGAACGGGCTGCGGCGCTAACGTTTACGCAAGTTAATTGCGTACCTGACCGTGCCTCTGCTACCGTGGCGCGGATGCAGTTCTTCAACCTCAAGACCAAGCAGGTCGTGGAGATCCCGGACGCCGACGTGAGCAAGCGCCGCAGCGTCCGGACCACCAGCGGGGGCGTGCGGCAGGAGCGCTACGCGGCAGTCGCCGAGGTGACGGTGGACGGCAGGCCGCTGAAGCTGTTCAAGTTCGTCGATCGGGCGACGTTCGACCGCCTCCCCGGCCCCGAGGTCTCGTAGCCGCCGCGGCGACCTGCGGCCGGCTCATGGGCGGTTCCTGCCTCCTGTACGGTTGTCGCTGACCGCTCAGGCAGCTCGAGGAGGAGAGGGAACCATGTGCCATCCAGAGGTCCTGCCCGGCATGCGCACGCCGGAGGTGACGCGCCAGGAGATCGAGATCCCGGTCGGCTCCGGCGTGACGATGCCGGCGATGCTGGCCACGCCGGACGACGGCCCCGCCCCGTCAGTGCTGGTCATCTGCGACGTGTTCGGACGCAGCCCGTTCTACGAGGACCTCGCCGCCCGCGTCGCGACGGCCGGCTTCGAGGCGCTCCTCCCCGACTTCTTCCACCGAGTGGGCCCGCTGCCCGAGCGGAGCCGCGAGGCGGCGATGGCGCGGCGCCAGCGGCTCGACGAGCGCCTGGCGCTGGACGACCTGCGAGGCGCGCTGGACTGGCTCCGGGCGCGGCCGGGCTCGGCGGGCCGGATCGGGACGGTCGGCTTCTGCATGGGCGGTTCGTACGTGCTGCACCTGGCGGCGTCAGAGACCGACCTGGTATCCGTCTGCTACTACGGGTTCCCCGCGCACTCCCTGCCCGGGGAGCCGCGGCTGATCGACCTGGCCGGCCGCATGACCGGGCCGATCCTCGGCCTCTGGGGCGACCAGGACGAGGGCTGCGGCATGGACAACGTCGCCGAGCTGGCGCGCGGGCTGGCCGAGCACGGCGTGGACTTCCGGCACCGGGTCTACCCGGGCCTGGGCCACGGCTTCCTGGCCCGCACCGAGTTCGACTCGGCGAAGGAGACGTACGAGCCGGCGTGCGAGTCCTGGACGCTGTCCCTGGACCTGTGGCGCCAGAACCTGCGCGCCGCGACGCCGGCGTAGCGCGAAGCGCGGGCGTTGGGCGTCGGCCGTCCACGCGTTCCCACCCTCCGGCTCAGAGGCTCCCGCTCTGCCATGAGGGCAGGCCAGGCCGCTGACGCCCCGGCGGGCGCCGGGAGCTACGCACTCGTACGTATGCGTGGCTCCCGCACCGCGGGAGCTACGCATTTGTACCAATGCGGCGTTCGCCGCCCCCGCCAGGGGTTCAGGGCGACGCCTGCCGGGGTGTCAACGGCCCTGCCTGAGTGATCCATGACGAAGGGGAGCCTCTGAGCCGGAGGTTGGGAACGCGTGGACGGCCGACGCTCAGCGGCCCCTTAAGGCCGATCTCACGCCCCCGACGTCGCGCCGCCCACCGGCGCCACGCCGCGAGCCGCCGCCCGATCGCGTCCAGCAGGGTGGGCTCCAGCGGCGGCCGGCGCAGGTAGAGGTAGTCCGCGCCGGTCGCCGCGTCCACGACGCCGACCACGACCGCGTACGCCGCCGTCAGCCCGGCCGCGCGCAGCGCCGCCCCCCGCCGCGGCGTCACGCCGAGGCCGGCGACCAGGAACAGCGCCGACGCGACGATGCCGCCGTGGGCGACGTAGTACTGGATCCACAGGAAGCCCGGGTACGGACCGCCCGTGGCCGGGGTCAGCAGGCCCTGGAGCGTGCCCGCCATCGCCCAGAACCAGAGCAGCTCGGCCAGCCCGCGCCGCCGGGTCCACAGCGCCGCGCCGGCCAGGAACGCGCCGGCGTCGCACAGCTGCAGCGGCAGGCCGGCCGCGGGCGTCCAGCCGCCCCTCGCGACGAGCCAGCCGATCCAGGCCAGCTCGGCGCCCGCCGTCACGGCGCCCAGCACGGCGCCGGCGAGCCACGTCCAGCGGCCGGGCCGGCGGCGGGCGGCCACGCAGAGCGACGCGCTCACCGCGGCCACGGCGGCCAGCGCCGCCAGGTGCTCCGTCGAGAGGTCGAGCGGGTTCGTCATGCGCCGCAGCCTCGCGCCGGCGCGGTCTCAACCGGAGTCTCACCACCGTGTCGAACTCCGGCTCCCTACGCTCCAGCCGGGGACGCACGATTAGACTTCCTGCGGGGTGGCGATCGAGCCGGAAGCGGGCTCTGGCGTTGGTGGCCGCGCCGGGCGGGGGCCGGCGCGCATCGTGCTCGTCGTGGCGGCCGCGACGGTTCCCCTCGGGCTCTTCGCCGAGTCCGCCTTCGCGCACGCCGGCGCCGGCACGCCCACGCTGCTCTACGACCTGACCGTCGGCTGGGCCTTCGCCGCGGCCGGCCTGGTCGCCTCCTGGCGCCAGCCGGACAGCCGCTCCGGGCTGCTGATGGCGTGCGAGGGCTTCACCTGGTTCCTGACCAACCTCCAGGGCAGCGGGAACGACGTCCTGGTCACGGCCGGCGTCCTGTTCGGCGTCGTCAACGAGGCGATCCTCGTCCACCTCGTGCTGACGTTCCCCACGGGCCGGACGTCCTCACGGCCGGAGCTGGCTCTCGTCGTGGCCGTCTACGCGATCTCGGTGGCCGGCGGCCTCGTCTACCTGGACACGGCGGGCACGACGGCGTACGACCCCTACCGCTGCCAGGGCTGCACGACCGGGATCCACCTGTTCGCGGGCAACGCGGCCCTCATGGGCGCCGCCCAGCGCGCCGTGGAGGCCGTCGGGTCGATCGCGGGCCTGACCGTGACCGGCGTGCTGCTCAGCCGCTGGCTCACCAGCACGGCCACCGAGCGGCGGCTGCGTGCGCCGCTGTGGCTGTCGATGGGGACGTGCGCGCTCCTGACCGCCTCCCACGTGACGCAGGTGTTCCAGATGGGCATCCAGGAGCCGGCGAGCCAGGTGTACCTCCTGATCTCCGACGTCGCACAGCTGACGATCCCCTTCGCGTTCCTCGGGGTCGTGCTGCGGCTGCGCATGACCCGGGCCGCGGTCGGCGAGCTGGTCCTGACGCTGGGCTCCGAGCTGTCGCTCGACGGGCTGCGGGACGCGGTGGCGCGCGCGCTGGGCGACCCGTCGGTGGAGATGGGCCTGTGGGACGAGTGCCCGGGGGCGTTCCGCGACGCCGCCGGCCGGGCCATCGCGCTGCCCGAGCCCGGCGACCGGCGCGTCGCGGACCGGATCGAGCGGGACGGCCGCCCGATCGCCGTGTTCGTGCACGACCACGTCCTGGCGGACGACCCGCGCCTCGTGCGGGCGATCGCGTCCGCGCTCCGCCTGGTCGCCGAGCGGTCCCGGCTGCTGGACGACCTGCGCGGCCAGCTGGACGAGGTGCGCGCGTCCCGGGCGAGGATCGCGGAGGCGGGCGACGCCGCCCGGCGCCGCCTGGAGCGGGACCTCCACGACGGCGCCCAGCAGCGCCTGGTCACGCTCTCGATGACCCTCGCGTCCACGCTGCGCCAGCTCGGGGACACGCCGGAGGCGGCCGACGTCCGGGCCGCGCTGGCCCTGGCCGGCGACGAGCTCCGGCAGAGCCTCGCCGAGCTGCGCGAGCTGGCCCACGGCATCCACCCGTCCGTCCTCACCGACCACGGGCTGGCCGGCGCCATCTGCTCGCTGGCGGCCCGGATGCCGGTGCCCGTCGAGGTGGCCGCGGCGCCGGACCGCTACCCGGCGGCGGTGGAGCTGACCGCGTACTACGTGCTGGGCGAGGCGCTGACGAACGTGGCCCGGCACGCCGGCGCCTCGTGCGCCCGCGTGTCGGCCGCGGCCGAGCGGGGCCGCCTGGTGCTGGAGGTGGAGGACGACGGGCGCGGGGGCGCGGTCGCGCGGCCGGGCTCGGGCCTGCGCGGGATCGCCGACCGCGTGGAGGCATGCGGCGGGTCGGTCTCGGTCGAGAGCCCACCTGGCGGCGGCACCCGGCTGCGCGCGGAGCTCCCGTGCGGCTGATCCTGGCCGACGACTCCTCCCTCTTCCGGGACGGCCTCGACCGGCTGCTCCGCGAGGCCGGCTTCGAGGTCGCCGGACACGCCGAGGACGTGGAGCAGCTGCTGGCGGCGATCGAGCAGGACCCGCCCGACGTCGTCGTCCTCGACATCCGCCTCCCACCCGGGTTCCGGGACGAGGGCCTGCGGGCGGCCCGCGAGATCCGCAGGCGGTGGCCGTCGGTCGGCCTGCTGCTGCTGTCGCACTACGCCGAGCCGGCGTACGCGGCCGACGTGGTCGCCCTGGGCACGAGGTCGGTCGGCTACCTGATCAAGGACCGGGTGGCGGACGTGGCCGAGCTGGCGGACGCCGTGCGCCGGGTCGCGGCCGGCGGGTCGGCCATCGACGCCGCCGTCATCAGCGGCCTGCTCGACGCGCGCCGCCGCGACGAGGCGCTGGAGCGGCTCACCGAGCGGGAGCAGTCGATCCTCGCGCTGATGGCCGAGGGCCGGTCCAACGAGGCGATCTGCGGGCGCCTGTTCCTCAGCGCGAAGACGGTGGAGACCCACGTGGGCCACATCTTCGCGAAGCTGGGGCTGGAGCCGACGCGATCCGAGCACCGCCGCGTGCTGGCCGTGCTCGCCTACCTCCGCTCGTAAGCCTTCCGGCCTCGGGGCTGGCCCCGGCGGAAATCAGGGCCAGCCCTGACGCGCCGGCGAGCGCCCGCGGCGACCATGTGGCCGACTGACACCGGCATCGAGAGTGAGGAGGTCCCACATGATCCGTCGCCGACTCGGCCTGGCCCTGGGCCTGGTCCCCCTGACCGTGCTGATGATGGTCGCGATGGCGGTCCCCGCCAGCGCCGCCAACCAGCCGGCCGGCTACTGCAGCCACGGCCTGAGGCCGGGCTGCGTGATCTCGACCAACGCGATATCGACGCTGACCGCCGACTCCGCCAGCTTCTTCCTGAACAGGGGCGGCACCCTGACCATCAACATCTGCCGTACCTACTCCAACCAGGCGGCCCTCGGCGGCCAGCTGGGGCCGATCAAGAAGTTCGTCAGCCTCAACTTCGGTATCACCCTGGTCAACTCCTACGAGATCTGCACCGGGGCGAGCACCCCGGTGTCCAGCGCCGGCTTCTGGCACTGGCACGGCTCGGCCCGGCGCTGGCAGTCGAAGGTCTACGAGGGCCTGCTCTGCGGCGCGAAGTTCTGCATCCCGAACTACAGCTTCCCGATCGCCCAGGACCGCTGGTTCTTCAGGCCGACGAAGGGCTGACCGGCTCCCCACACAGGGTCAGTGGCGCTCGAGCAGCGCCACTGACTCCACGTGGTACGTGTGCGGGAACATGTCCACGACCGCCGCCCGGCGCACGCGGTAGCCGCCCCGGACCAGCAGGGCGATGTCGCGCGCGTGCGTGGTCGGCTCGCAGCTCACGTAGACCAGCCGGTCCGGCCCCAGGCGCAGCAGCTCGGCGATGGCGCCCGGCTCGCAGCCGGCGCGGGGCGGGTCCAGCACGGCCGCGCGGTGCTGGCCGACCCGCACCTGGCGCAGCGCCTCCTCCACCCGGCCCGGCAGCGTGCGCAGGTTCGCGATCCCGTTGATCCGGGCGTTGACGCCGGCCAGCCGCATCGCCACCGGGTTCTCCTCGATGGCGGTCACCGAGCCGGCCTGGCGCGCGACCGCCAGCCCGATCGTGCCGATGCCGGCGTACAGGTCGAGCACGGCGTCGTCGGGGCCGGCCGCCAGCATGTCGAGCGCGGCCTGGTACAGGACCAGCATCTGGCGGTAGTTGGTCTGGACGAACGTGTCGCAGCGGACCCGGAACGCCAGGCCCCAGAACTCCAGGCTCATCGAGTCGTCGAGCAGGACCAGGTCGGGCAGCAGCTCGGCGACGCGGGCGGCCAGCTCGGGGTCGGCCGAGGGCCGGCGGCCCCGGTGCTGCGCCCGCCAGAGCAGGCCGCGGCCGGTGGGCTCGACCGTGAGCAGCAGCGTCTGGAGGCTGCGCAGGCCCAGCTCGGTCGCGGCCCGGCCGAACGCGAGCATCCCGCGCTCGATCCGCTCGTCGTGGATGGGGCAGGCGCCGACGGGCAGCACCGCGTGCCGGCGCATCCGGTGGAACCCGAGCTCGACCGTGCCGTCGGGGCCGTGCGCCGCCTCGAACTCGCCCCGGATGCGGTAGCGCCAGGGGTCGTCCATGCCCAGGACGGGCGTGTCGGGGGGCAGGCGCAGGCCGGCGCCCTGCCACGCCTCCTCGACCACCCGGCGCTTGAACTCGAGCTGGCGCTCGTAGCGGGCGTGCTGCCACTGGCAGCCGCCGCACTCGCCGAAGTGCGGGCACCGGGCCTCGACGCGGTCGGGGGACGGCTCGACCACCCGGCCGGCGCGGGCGATCGCGAGGCCGCCGCGGCGGCCGCTGAGCTCCGCCTCCACCACCTCGCCCGGCATCGCGTAGTAGAGGAGGACGGCCTTGCCGCCCTCGTGCGCGATGACCGCCCCGCCGTGGGCCGGGCTCTCGGCCTTCAGGATCACCGGAGCCAGCACCCCGCGGGGTCGTCGTTGGGCCGGAAGCCGGCGGCCTCGATCATCCGCGCGGCGAGCGCGAACCCGCCGGCGATCCGGTCCGGGTCGTGCGCGTCGCTGCCGAGCGAGACGGCCCGGCCCCCCGCCTCGACCCACCAGCCGAGCACGGCCGGGCCCGGGCACAGGCCGCGCCTGGGGTCGGCGCCCCGGGTCGTGTTGACCTCGAGCACGGAGCCGCGGGCGGCGGCGGCCCGGAGGACGGCCCTGATCTCCTCCTCGTGGTCCTCGTCGCGGTAGGGCAGCTCGGCGTGGGGCCAGTAGCGCTTGGGGTAGTCCAGGTGGGCCAGCACCTCGAACGGCTGGCCGCTCTCGACCAGGGCGAGCAGCTCGGCGAAGTACGCGCGCACGGTGGCCGCCGCGCGGTCGGCCGCGAGCATGCCGTCCACGCTGACGTCGCGCAGCCCGTCGTCCGCGGGCACGCAGTGGACGGAGCCGAGCACTCGGTCGAGCGGGCCGGCGCCCAGCACGGCCGCCGCCTCGGCGGGGAACCGGTGGGGCTGGCCCAGCTCGACGCCGATCAGGACGCGCAGGCCGGGGAACAGGGAGCGGCAGCGCTCGACCTCGCACCGGTACGCGGTCAGGTCGAGCGGATGGTACTCGGGGTAGCCGCCGCCGGCGAAGTCGGCGTGCTCGGTGAACGCGATCGCGGGCAGGCCGATCTCGACCGCCCGGCGGCAGGTCGCCTCCATGTCGCCGCGATCGGCGTCCCAGGAGAACTGCGTGTGGACGTGGAAGTCGGCGGGAGGAGCGATGGGTCAAGGGTAGCGGCAATGCCGCCGGTTGCCCGTCAGCCGCCGATCTGGCCGGCCAGCTCCGGTTTCCCGGTCGGGGCCCGGGCGCCCGTCGGGCCGTCCTCCGCCGTGACCGCGACCGTCTTCACCCCCGACATCGGCCGGTCCACGCCCACCCGGGCCGTGCCGTCGGCGGACGGGGTGAACGTGCCGGCCGACGACGTCCGGCCGGACGCGTCGATCAGCCACAGCTGGTACACCTTGCCGGCCGGCGGCGGCGGCATCCCGGTCAGGGCGACCAGCGCCGCGTCCTGGCGCCGGAACTCCGTCACCGTGCCGGAGGCGCCGGCCAGGGTGCCGGTGCCGGCGAGCGAGTACCGGGCCGGGGGCGCGTCCAGGGACTGGTCGAGGATGACGTTCCACGCCCCGAGGCCGGCCAGCGCCACGGCCAGCACCGCGACCGCGGCCCAGTGCAGCGGGATGCGCCGGCGCGGCCGCCGCGACCGCTCCGCCCGTACAGGGAACGTCAGGACGTTCGGCGCGTCCGCCTCGGTGTCCGGCTCCGGCGCGTGCCCGGGCGCGAGGCTGGCCGTGGCCGCGGCCAGGATGCGGTCGCGCAGCTGGTCGGGAGGCCGCACGGGGTCCACCGCCAGCGGCAGCGCGGCCACCGTGCGGGACAGCCGGCGGGCCAGGGCCCGGCAGCTCGGGCAGCCGTCCAGGTGGGCCTCGACCTCCTCCCGCTCCGCGTCGTCGCAGGCGTCCAGCGCGTACGCCGCGACCACGTCTTCCATCCGGTCGTGGTCAGCCCTCATGCACGAACCCTCGTCCCTGCAGGTACGAGTGCAGCTTCTCCAGAGCCAGCCTCATTCTGCCCTTGACCGTGCTCAACGGTACATGGATCATCTCGGCGATCTCGCGGTGGCTGTAGCCGCCGAAGTACGCCAGCTCGACCGCCTGCCGCTGCTCGGCGGGCAGGCTGGTCAGCGCCTCCTTGATGACGTCCCGCTCGATCGAGGCCGCCACCTCGCGCCATGGGTCCGAGCCGGCGCCGTCCGCCTCGGTGTCCACCGGGATCTCGCGCTCCTGGCGCTCGTGGGCGCTCCGCCCGCGCAGGTAGTCGATCGAGCGGTTGCGGACGGCCGTGATCACCCACGTCCGGAGCGAGCCCCGATGGGAGTCGAATCGGGCCGCGCTGTGCCACAGCTTGAGGAACGCGTCCTGGACGACGTCCTCGGCCTTGCCGGGGTCGCCCAGGATGCGGACCGAGACCGAGTACGCGAGCGGCCCGTAGCGATCGTAGAGGTGCGCCAGCGCGTCCACGTCGCCGGAGGCCAGGGCCGCTGCCAGGTCCACGTCGCTGTCGCCTTCCATCACGCGGATCGCCACGCACTGAGATACGGAGCGCGCATCGTGTTGGAGAAACGGGGCGGCTCAGCCCTGGAGGCGGGTCAGATCGCCTGCGTCTTGCCGGCGCGGAAGTCGGCGACCGGCTTCGGGTTGTCGGCGATCACCTGGTCCACGACGCGCGCCAGCTCGGACTCGTCGCTGACCTGCGACAGCCCGCGCTCGCGCACGATGTCCGCCGGCGCCCGGTCCCCGGCCTGCGCCTCCTCGAGCACGGCCAGGCCCTGCTCCCGGTTGATCGTGCCTCCGACGACGAGGCCGATCAGCTCCGCCAGGCGCGCCGCCGGCAGCGTCGGGTGGGAGGAGATGATCCAGTTCGCGGCCTGCTTCGCCGGGGCGCCGGCCGCCACGGTGGCCTCGAACAGGTCGGCCGTGGCCGCGTCCTGGGTGAGCTGCTCCGCGTCGTACGCGCTGATCTCGTGCCGCTCGGCCAGGCGGGCACGGCGGGCCGCCGGCAGCTCCGGCAGCGAGGCGCGCAGCTCCTCGACCCAGGCCGGCTCCAGCTCCAGCGGCGGCAGGTCGGGCTCGGGGAAGTAGCGATAGTCGTCCGCGAACTCCTTCACCCGCTGCGAGAACGTGCGCTGCTCGGCCTCGGACCAGCCGCGCGTCTCCTGGACGACCGTCCCGCCGGCCTCCAGAACGTCGATCTGGCGGTCGATCTCGAACTCGACGGCCCGGTGCAGGGCGCGGAACGAGTTGATGTTCTTCAGCTCGGTCTTGACGCCGAGCGCTTCGGCGCCGGCCCGGCGCACCGAGACGTTGGCCTCGGCCCGGAGCTGGCCCCGCTCCATGTCCGCCTCCGACGCGCCGATCGCGCGCAGGATCGCCCGCAGCGCCGTCGCGTAGTCGCGCGCGTCGTCGGCCCCGCGCAGGTCGGGTTCCGTGACGATCTCCATCAGCGGCACGCCCGAGCGGTTCAGGTCCACGAGGGAGGACGCCGCCGTGTGCAGCGCGTCGCCGGCGTGGACCAGCTTGCCCGTGTCCTCCTCCAGGTGGACGCGCGTGATCCGGATGGTGCGGCCGCCCACGTCGATGGTGCCGCCCAGGCACATCGGGAGGTCGTACTGGCTGATCTGGTAGCCCTTGGGCAGGTCCGGATAGAAGTAGTTCTTGCGGTCGAACTTGGTGTGCCGGGCGATCTCGGAGCCGAGCGCCAGGCCCGTCTTCACGACCAGCTCCACGGCCCGCCGGTTGACGACCGGCAGCGTCCCCGGCATGCCCAGGCACACCTCGCAGACGCTGGAGTTGGGCGCCGCGGCCAGGTAGTCCGACGAGCAGCCGCAGAACATCTTCGACCGCGTGGCCAGCTGGGCGTGGACCTCCATGCCGATGACGGCCTCCCAGCCCTCACGCATCGCGGGCGACCTCGTAGGCGCGGGCCACGCGGAGCACCACGGCGTCGCCCCACTGGGGGCCGAGGATCTGGAGGCCCACCGGCAGGCCGTCGGACGTGCCGCAGGGCAGGCTGATCCCGGGCACGCCGGCCAGGTTGCCGCCCAGCGTCAGGACGTCGTTCAGGTACATCGCGACGGGGTCGTCCACCTTGGCGCCGATCGGGAACGCGACGGTCGGGGTCGTGGCGCTGACGATCGCGTCGCAGTGCTCGAACGCGCCGGCGAAGTCCTGGGCGATCAGGGTGCGCACCTTCTGCGCCTTCAGGTAGTACGCGTCGAAGTAGCCGGCCGACAGCGCGTACGTGCCCAGCATCACGCGGCGGCGCACCTCGGTGCCGAAGCCGCGCCGGCGCGTCCGCAGGTACGTGTCGAGCAGGGTCTGCGCGTCCTCGTCCCGGGCCCCGTACTTGACGCCGTCGAAGCGGGCCAGGTTGGACGAGCACTCGGCCGGGGCGATGATGTAGTACGCCGCCAGCCCGTAGTCCGTGTGGGGCAGGCTGACCTCCACCAGCTCCGCGCCGGCACGCTCCAGCTGGAGGATCGCCCGGTCCACGGCCGCCTTCACGCCGGCCTCCATGCCCTCGACCTGGAAGTACTCGCGGGGCACCCCGAGGCGCAGGCCCTCGACGCCGAGCTCCAGCCCGGAGAGCAGGTCCACCGGGCGGTCGGCGCTGGTGGCGTCGAGCGGGTCCAGGCCGCTCATCGCCTGCAGCACGAGCCCCGCGTCGCGGACGCTGGTCGTGAACGGGCCGATCTGGTCCAGGCTGGAAGCGAACGCGATGAGGCCGTAGCGGCTGACCCGGCCGTACGTGGGCTTCATGCCGACCACGCCGCACAGCGCGGCCGGCTGCCGGATGGACCCGCCGGTGTCGGTGCCCAGGCTGTAGACGGCCTCGCCAGCGGCGACCGCGGCCGCGCTGCCGCCCGACGAGCCGCCCGGCACGCGCGAGGTGTCGCGCGGGTTGCGCGTCGGGAAGTAGCCCGAGTTCTCGGTCGAGCTGCCCATGGCGAACTCGTCGCAGTTGGTCATGCCGAGGAAGACGGCGCCCGCGTCGCGCAGCCGGGCGATCGCGGTGGCGTCGAACGGCGGCCGGTAGCCGCGCAGGATCTGCGACCCCGCGGTCGTCTCCACGCCGCGGACCGAGAGCACGTCCTTGATCGCGACCGGGATGCCGGTCAGCGGGCCCGCGCTCCCGTTGCCGGAGGCCAGGCGGCGGTCGGCGGCCTCGGCCTGCGCCCGCGCCTCGGCCCGGGTGACGCGCAGGAACGCGCCGATCCGCGGCTCCTCGCGATCGATCACGGCGAGGTGCCGGTCCAGCAGCTCGACGGCGCTGAGCTCCCGGCGCCGCAGCGCCTCGTGCAGGTCGCTGATCGTGGCCGCTATTCCTCGCTCTCCTGGATCGCCCGGACGACGAAGAAGCCGTCGCGGGCCTCGGGCGCGTTGCCCCGCCGAGCCGGTCGATGTGGGCCAGGATGGCGCCCAGCTGGTCCACGTAGAAGTCCTCCTCGCCCGGCTCGAGGCCGAGGCGGGCGAGCATGGCGACATGGCGGACATCGTCCCGGGTGAGCGGCACCGGGCGAGTTTACCGAATGGCCCCGGCGGTCCCGACGTCGCGAGCGGGGCGTCGCGGACGCCACAGCGCGGCGATCCCGAGCAGCCCGACGGGCAGCCCCACGCAGGTCAGCGCCCACACCACGCAGACCAGCGTGGCGAACGTGCGGGCCCAGGACCGGCGGCCCATGAGGCCGACCGCCGCGACGACGTGGCCGGCGGCGAGCGAGGCCGCGCAGGCGGCGAAGATCGCGGCCGAGGGCCGGACCTGGGCGGGGTCCACGCTGGGGTCGATGGGCCCGGGCTGGATCAGGCCGGCGGCCAGCGCCAGGTAGAACGCGGCGGCCGCGAGCAGGCCGGCGGCGCCGACCCAGAGCAGCGCGAGCAGCCAGACCGGGGCGTCCATCGCGGCGGCGCCCGGCGCCGCCGTCAGGCGGGCGCCGCACCGGGCGCAGAAGCGCGCGACGGGCAGCAGCGCGAGGCCGCAGCGCGGACAGGTCACACGGTGGAGCTTAAGCGACCTGACGGTGTCCATCTCGGATCCCCGGTGGGCCCACATACTCGGTGGTGCCACCCCTTCGCTATCATGGGCCCTGTGGTCAGGGCAAGAACCACCGTCGGGCCCAAGGGCCGGACGGTGATCCCGGTGGCGGCCCGTCTGGCCGCCGGTATCGAGGAGGGGCAGGAGCTGGTGGTCCTGACGGACACGCCCGGCCGCCTCGTGCTCATGACGCGAGATGCCGTTCAGGGTGAGGTATGGCGGGCCGCGGCCGAAATGAGATCGGACCTCGACGCCGTCGCGGATGTTCGCGCGATGCGGCGCGAGGACAGCGCGATCGCCGATGCGGCGGACGAACAGGCCGTGCGACGTGGCGCGGACACGAGCGGCGGCATCGACCCGGTCGGGGCCGAGCTGCTGCGTCGTCTCGGCGTCGACGAGGCGCCTTGACGGCTCGCCGCATCGTTCTCGACGCATCCGCCCTCCTGGCCTGGGTCCGGAACGAGCGCGGCGCCGAGACCGTCGGACGGCTGATGCCAGTGGCGGTGGTGCCCGCGCCCAACATGACCGAAGTTCTGCATCGTGCGCGAATCCGCGGGCACCGCATGACGCCCGACGAACTGCAGAGCCACCTGGCCGCGATGGGGTTGGAAGTCGAATCCTTCAGGCCGGCCGACACCGTCCGTGCTGCCGAGTTGCTCCTGTACTCGGCGGAGCATCCCGGCCCGAACGACGAGCGACTGTCCCTCGGCGACGCCACCTGCATCGCCGTGGCCGAGAGACTGCGGCTGCCGATCTCCGGAGACGATTCGTACTGGTCGTTACTGCCCCTGGCGGTCGACTTCCATCCGTTCCGCGGCAACTGAGTCGTCCGGGCCGCCGCGGCCCGCCAGGTCCAGGAACTCGTCCTCCGTCAGGACCGCCACCTTCAGGCGCTGGGCCTTCTCCAGCTTCGAGCCCGCCGCCTCGCCGGCCACCGCGTCGGGGCGGCCCATGGTCTCGAGCGTGCCTGTGAACACGAACGTCTTGCCCTTCAGTGGTCCGTCGCCAACCGATTCGGCGGCCTGCGGCACGACGCCCGCGTCGAGCACGCGCCCGACCAGCTCTCCCCCGTGGCCCTGGAAGTACGCGTGGACCTCGTGGGCCATGTTGGGTCCGACGCCTTCGACGCGGACCAGGTCCTCCTCGGTCGCGGCGCGCAGGCTCTCGATGGAGCCGAACTCGGCCGCCAGCATCTCCGCTGTCGCCTCGCCGACCTGCGGGATGCCGAGCGCGTACAGGAACCGGCCCAGCGGCGGCGTGCGGCTGGCCTCGATCTGCTGGAGGAGGTTCTGCGCCGACTTCTCCGCGTAGCGCTCCAGGCCCAGCAGGTCGTCCAGCGCCAGGCGGTACAGGTCGGCCGGCTCCTTCACCAGCTCGCGCTGGAGGAGCTGCTGGAGCGTGGACGTGCCCATGCCGTCGATGTCCATCGCGCCCCGGGCCGAGAAGTGCCTGAGCACCTCCAGCTGCTGGGCCGGGCAGAACGGGTTGATGCAGCGGTGGGCGACGTACGGCTCCTCGCGCACCACCTCGCCGCCGCAGACCGGGCACCGCTCCGGCATCTTCCAGCCCGGCCGCGGGTCCACGACCGACACCACCTCGGGGATCACGTCGCCGGCCCGCTGGACCGTGACCGTCGCGCCCGCGTACACGCCCTTCTCGTTGACCTGCTGCTCGTTGTGCAGCGTCGCGTTGCGGACGGTGACCCCGCCCACGATCACGGGCCGGAGGTGCGCCACCGGGGTCAGCACCCCGGTCCGGCCCACGTAGCAGACGATC
>VBJR01000269.1:0-7501 GCA_005880175.1 Chloroflexota bacterium | reverse complement strand
CCTTGACCACCAGGCCGTCGATCTCGTGGTCGAGGTCGTGGCGGTGCTCCTGCCAGTGCGCGTGGTACCCGATCACGCCGTCGATCGAGTCGAAGCGGGCCCGGTTGGGGTTGACGCGGAACCCCATCGCCGCCAGCGTCTCCAGCACCTCCCACTGGCTGCGGGCGGGGCCGGCGGGGTCGAGCGCGTACAGGAACGTCTGCAGGTTGCGGCTGGCGGTGACCTGGGGGTCGAGCTGGCGCACGCTGCCGGCGCCGGCGTTGCGCGGGTTCATGTACGTGGGCCGGCCGGCGGCCTCCATCTCCCGGTTCAGCTTCTGGAAGCTGGCCAGCGGGAAGTAGACCTCCCCCCGGACCTCGAACTCCTCGGGCAGCCCCCGGGCCGGGCGGATCGTCAGCGGGACGCTGCGGATCGTGCGCACGTTGGCGGTCACGTCCTCGCCGGTGAGCCCGTCGCCGCGGGTGGCGGCGCGCACCAGGCGCCCGTCGCGGTACGTCAGGCTCATCGCCAGGCCGTCGATCTTGAGCTCGCAGACGTACGTGACCTCGTCGCCGGCGACGGCCCGGACCCGCTTGTCCCAGGCCCGGATCTCCTCCTCCTCGAACGCGTTCTGGAGGCTGAGCATCGGCCGGCGGTGCTGGACCTTGACGAACTGGCCGCTCGGCTCGCCGCCCACCCGCTGCGTCGGCGAGTCCGGCGTGACCAGGTCGGGGTGCTCGGCCTCGAGCCCGGCCAGCTCCCGGTACAGCGCGTCGTACTGGGCGTCGGTGAGCTCCGGTCGGTCGAGGACGTGGTAGAGGTACTCGTGCCGGCTGACCTCCCGGCGCAGCTCCTCCAGGCGGCGCTCGACGTCTCGCATCAGACGCGTATTCTGCTCACGTCCGCGACGCGCCGTCCATGTCCAGGCCGAGGTCGAGCGCCGGCGCCGAGTGCGTGAGCGCCCCGACCGCCAGGTAGTCCACCCCGGTCTCCGCGTACGCCCGGGCCACGTCCAGCGTCAGCCCGCCCGACGCCTCCAGCGCCGCGCCGGTCCCGCGCGCCCGGCGGACGGCCTCGGCGCACTGCTCGACGCGCATGTTGTCCAGCAGCACCAGGGGGGCGCCCGCCGCCAGCGCCTCGTCGAGCTCGTCCAGCGTGGTCACCTCGACCTCGCAGGTCAGGTCGGGCGCGCGCTCCCGGACCGCGGCGATCGCGGCGCTCACCGACCCGGCGGCCACGACGTGGTTGTCCTTGACCAGCACGGCGTCGCCCAGGCCCAGCCGGTGGTTGACGCCCCCGCCGCACCGGACCGCGTACTTCTCCAGGAGGCGGAGGCCGGGCAGCGTCTTGCGCGTGTCGCGGATCCGGCAGCCGGTCCCGGCCACGGCGTCCACCCAGGCCGACGTCGCGGTCGCCACGCCCGAGAGGTGGCAGAGGAAGTTCAGGGCGGTGCGCTCGGCCGTCAGCAGGCCGCGCACCGGCGCGGTGACCCGCGCGACCGCGTCGCCGGGGGCCAGGCGATCGCCGTCCGCCCGCTCCGCCGCGAGGCGGTACGCGCCGGCGCCCACCACCGCGTCGAGCACCGCGCGCACCACGGGCAGGCCCGCGAGGGTGCCGGCCCGGCGCGTGGCCAGGACCGCCTCGGCGACGGCGCCGGCCGGCACGGTGGCCCCGGTCGTGGCGTCGGGTCCGTAGCGCAGGTCCTCGTCGAGCGCGACCTCCACTGCCCGCCTGACGTCGTCGACGTCGAGCCCGGACCGCGCCAGCGCCTCGACGGCGGCAGCGGAGAACCCCTGTGCGATCATCCCCCCACGATAAGCGACCCCCCTCCCGGGTCGTTCGCGGCCTCCTCCCCATCGGGGAGGGGCTCCGCGTCTACTCGCTCACCAGAGCGGGTACACGTTCTCCCGGTCCTCCGGGGCCTCCGGCGCCTCCGCCTCGGGGCGGCGGCCCAGCCAGCGGTGCAGCGCCGGCACCACGATCGCCATCACCCGGACGAACTGCTTCATCTCAGCGCCTCCTCGATCAGCTCGGCGGTCTGCCGGTAGCCGTGGTCGGTCATGTGCACCAGGTCCAGGAAGGACCAGCCGCTGAACCGGTGCGAGGACAGGTCGAGGAACTGGACGTCCGCGGCCGCGCACGCGTCCGCCATCCGGTCGGCGCACCGCCCCCAGGTCACCGCCAGGTAGTCCCGGACCGGCGCCCACGCCCGCTGCTGGCGGGCGTTCAGCGCGAACAGCTCCCGCTCCTCCGGCGCCAGGTCGCGCAGGCCGGCGGCCACGAAGGGCTGCAGGCAGTACAGGATGCGCGCGCCAGGCCGGCGGGCCCGGCTCAGCACCCGCAGGTTGCGCGCCATGCGGTCCAGGGCCGCGTCCAGCCGCGCGGACAGGTCGGGCGCGCCGTTGTGCCGCGGCAGCGGGCGGGTGGGTGCCGAGCGCTCCGGCCGCGTCCCCCGCGAGCCGGACAGCACCATCTGCAGCACCTGGCTGATCGGCGCGCCCGCGAGGCCGGCCATCGCCGACTCGAAGAACAGCGGCTCGAACGTCTCGTTCAGCCCCAGCGACTGGAGCGACGCGATCGCCGAGTTGGCCCCGCTCAGCAGCACGATCGTCTCGGCCGACTCCAGGAACGGCAGCGCCGAGATCACCTCCTGCAGCGAGTTCGCCGCGCAGATGCCGAGGTTCAGCTGCGGCACCCCGAGCAGACCCGCCAGCCGCGAAGGCATCGTGGCCGCGTCGCTGGTCGCCCCGTGCCCGAACGTCACGGAGCCGCCCAGGACCAGCCCGCCGCCGCCGAGCTCCAGCCAGCGCGCGCTGTCGATCGGGCCCACGGGCGAGGCCGAGATCCGGAACCCCTCCGGGTCGGTGTTGAAGATGTCCGAGCGGACGCCGGGCCGGGCGGCGAACGTCACGTACGGCGGCAGGTACGGCTCGTTCGCGTCGTACTCCCGCAGCTGCGGGGCCAGCCGGTACCGCTCCGCCAGGAGCTCCTGGTCAGCGCCTTGAAACAACACAGTTTTCGATCACCAGCAGGTCGAGCTCGCTGCGCTCGAACGTCGAGATCGCGTGCTCGGGTGTGGCGACGATCGGCTCGCCGCGCAGGTTGAAGGAGGTGTTGAGCAGGCAGCCGAGCCCGCTCCGGTCGCGGAAGGACGTGATCAGCGAGTGGAACAGCGGGTTCCACCCGGCTCCGACGGTCTGGATTCGGGCGGTGCCGAAGTGGTCCACCGCGGGCGCCTCGCCGGCGAACTCGTCGCGCAGGGGGAGCACCAGGAGCATGAACCGGGCGGGCCACTGGCCGGCGCCCCGGCCGTGCACGTAGCCAGGGGCGCAGTCGTCCAGCATCGCCGGCGCGAACGGCCGGAAGACCTCCCGGAACTTGACCTTGCGGTTGATCCGCTCCTTCATGCCCGGGCTCCGGGGGTCGGCCAGGATGCTCCGGTTGCCGAGGGCGCGCGGGCCCCACTCGAACCGGCCCTGGAACCAGCCGACCACCTCGCCCTCGGCCAGCGCGCCGGCGACCCGGTCGACCAGCGCCGCCTGGCTCGGGTGCCGCTCGTACGCGTGCCCGGAGCGGTCCAGCGCCTCGACGACCCGGCCGTTCTGGTAGCCGGCGCCCCAGTACGCGTGCTCCATCACGAACGAGCGCGGCCGGCCGAGCAGCACGTGCTGGGCGTACAGCGCGCAGCCCAGCGCGGCCCCCGAGTCGCCGGGCGCGGGCGGGATGAACACGTCGCGCACGCCCGAGCGCTCCAGCACCCCGTTGTTGGCGACGCCGTTGAGGGCCACCCCGCCGGCCAGGCACAGGTCGCGGCGGCCGGTGAGCTGGAGCGCGCGCCGGGCCATCGCCACCACCGCGTCCTCGGTGAACGCCTGGACGGTGGCGGCCAGGTCCGCGTAGGCCTGGTCGAGCTCGCCGGCCGGCCGCTCCTCCCCGATCGCCAGGTCGGAGCCGCGCCGGCGCGGCGGGATCCCGAGCAGGTCGGTCAGGCGCGCGTCGAACCCGCTCCGCGTCGCCCGGTGGTACGCGAAGCAGCGCATGTCCAGCCAGAGGCTGCCGTCCTCGTACAGGTGGACGACGCGGTCCAGCTCGTCCCGGTACCGCGGCTCCCCGTACGCGGCCAGGCCCATGACCTTGTACTCGCCGTCGTTGACCTCGAAGCCGAGGTACTCGGTGAACACGGAGTAGAGCAGCCCCAGCGAGTGCGGGAACGCCATCGTCTGGTGCAGGACCAGGCGGCACGCGTCCCGTCCCTCCCAGCCGCCGCTGCCCTCGCCCAGGCTCGTGGTCGCCCACTCCCCCACGCCGTCCACCGTCACGATCGCGGCCTGCGGGAACGGCGAGGAGAAGAACGCCGAGGCGGCGTGCGAGAGGTGGTGGTCCACGAACAGCACGCGGTCCCTGGACACCCCGGTCGCGGCCTGGATCTGGCCCCGGACGGCCAGCCGTGAGGGGCCGCGGGTGAGGAGCTGGACGAACGGGTCGGCGCTCCGCGGCACCGTGGCCAGCGCGGTGGCCAGCGCCCGCTCCAGCTTGATCGCCGGCTTCTCGTAGAAGACCGCGTAGTCCACGTCGCCCGGCTCCAGGCCCGCGGCCGCCAGGCAGAACCTGATCGCGTGGGCCGGGAACCGCGAGTCGTGCTTGCGGCCCGAGAAGCGCTCCTCCTCGGCGGCCGCGACGAGCTGCCCGTCCACCAGCAGCGCGGCGGCGGAGTCGTGGAAGAAGGCCGACAGGCCCAGGACCACCACGTCAGGTGAGCTCCCGGGCACGGTCGATCGAGGCCGGCCGCTCGGGTGCCGGCTGCCAGTTGCTCGTCGCCGGACGCCGCCGCATGCGCAGCGGGTCGGTCGTCAGGCGCAGCACCATGCCCAGCGGGACCAGCACGGCGTACAGCGCCAGGGCCGGCCATCGCGATCGCCGCCTCATGCGGTCACGTACCGGTCGGCGCGCGGGAGCGCCGTGAAGAAGAACGGCACCGCCACCGCGAGGTGCAGCACGCCGATCAGCGCGTAGACGAGCGCCACGCTGCCGATCGCCCCGAGCGCGAGCCCGCCCAGCAGCGAGCCCAGCGGGATGACCGACCACGCGAGCACCGAGCCCACGCTCATGACGCGCCCGAGCAGCTCCCGGGGCACGATGAGCTGGCGAAGGCTCACCGTGTTGATGTTGTAGAGCATGGTGACGCCGTCGCTGAGGCCCCAGAGCACCAGCGCCGTCCAGTACCACGGGGTGAGTCCGACCAGCACCAGGAAGAACCCCTTCACCAGGCCCGCCACCAGCACCACCTTGCCGAACGAGGCGCGGCGCTGGATGCGGGCGGCCGACAGCGAGAACACGAGGAGGCCGACGCCGGTTGCCGTGTAGAACAGCCCCGCCTGGCTGTCGCCCGCGTGGAAGTGGTCCTTGGCGAACAGCACGAGCTGGGCTGCCGTGGTGGTGTCCACCAGCACGAACAGGCCGGTCATGATCGACAGCGGCCGCAGGACCGGGTGCCCGAGCACGTAGCGCAGGCCCTCCCCCACGTCGCCCAGCACCGACGCGTGCGCGGGGCGCCGCGCCGCCGCGTCGAACGACCTCCGGACCAGCAGCAGCGACACGACCGAGCAGAAGTACGCGAACGCGTCGATCAGGACGACCACCTGCACCGGGACGACCACGACGAGGGCCGCGACGAGCGCCGGCCCGAGGATCCACGCGGCCGACACGGTGGCCTGCAGGCGGCCGTTGGCGCGGACGACCTCGTCGGGCTGGACCAGGCTGGGGATCGCGGCGAGCTGCGCGGGCAGGTACCCGGCGTTCAGCGTCGCCATCGCGAAGATCACGGCCAGCACCGACCAGACCGACAGCTGGTGCGTGGCGTACAGGAGGGCGATCGACCCGATCAGCAGCCCCCGGCACGCGTTGGCCGCGATCATGAACCGCCTGCGGTCCGTCCGGTCGATCAGGGCGCCCATGAACAGCCCGAACAGCAGGAACGGCAGGTACGTCAGGGCGTTGGCGGCGGCGAGGTAGCCGGCCGAGCCCGTGAGCTTGAAGATGATCAGCGGCAGCGCGAACGTCGTGACCCCGGTGCCGAGGTTGGAGATGGACTGCCCGATCCAGAACGTCGTGAAGTCGGTCCCGAACCGGAACGAGTCGGCCCGGGTCTCGGCGGCGGCGGGCGGCTCAGCCGGATTCCACCGACCAGTCGGCGATTCGGCGCCACGTCCGCCTCCGTCGTTGGAATCCGGCTCAGCCGGATTCCACCGACCAGTCGGCGATTCGGCGCCACGTCCGCCTCCGTCGGTGGAATCCGGCTCAGTCACGGGCCGCCTCCAGTGCCGCGCGGAGCTGCGCCGCCAGCGCGTCCACCGCGGGCGGGCGGAGGATGCTGTAGTGGTCGCCCGGCACGTCCCGGACGTCCACGCCGCCCAGCGCCAGGGCCGCCCACTCCGGCTCGGCCGCGCCGGCGCCGGCGCGGATGAGCGTCAGCCGGCCCGGGTACGGCTCCAGCGGGTGCCGCAGCATCGCCCGCACGTTCGCCGCGTAGACGGCGAAGCGGCGGCCGATGTCCTCGGCGTCCGCGTCGGGGGGCAGCGCCCGGGCCTCGCGGGCCTCCGCCAGCAGCTGCTCCAGCCCGGCCTCGGGCTCGTCCCGAGCGGGCAGGCCCAGCACCTGGCGCAGCTCCCGCGCGAATTCGGCCTGGAGCTGCTCGTCGCCGGGGTCGCGGCGCGACGCCCGGGGCACGTAGCTGTCCAGCAGCGCGACGAGGGCCACCTCCTCGCCCCGGCGGCGCAGGCGGCGCGCCACCTCGAGCGCGACCACGCCGCCGAACGACCAGCCGCCCAGGTGGTACGGGCCGGCCGGCTGGACGCCGCGGACGCACGCCTCGTAGCACGCGGCCATGGCCTCCACGCTCGTGAGCGGCCGCTCGTCGCCCTCCAGGCCGGGCGCCTGCAGGCCGTAGAACGGGCGCCCGGGGCCCAGGGCGCGGGCCAGCGCCAGGTAGGCGAGGACATGGCCGCCGACGGGGTGGACACAGAAGAACGGCAGGCCCGGGCCGGCCGGCTGGATCGGCACCAGCGGCGAGTACGCCGGCCGGACCCCGGCCCGCAGCCGGCTCGCCAGCCGCTCGACCGTCAGCTCCTGGACGACCGCCGAGAGCGGCAGCTCCAGGCCGAACTGGCGCTCGATGCGGGCCAGGAGCTGCGTCGCCAGCAGCGAGTGGCCGCCGAGCGCGAAGAAGTCGTCGGCCGGACCGACCGGGTGGACGCCGAGCAGGTCCTCCCAGACCTGGGCGAGGCGCAGCTCGAGGACGTCGCGCGGGGGCGGCGCGGCCGCGTCGTGCCCTGCCGAGAAGTCGGGCTCGGGGAGCGCGTGCAGGTCCACCTTGCCGGTCGGACCCAGCGGCAGCCGCTCCAGCTCCACGAACGCCGACGGCACCATGTACTCCGGCACCCGCGCCCGCAGGTGCTCGCGCAGCTCGCCCGGCACCGGCGCCTGGCCCGGCCGGCCCACCACGTACGCCACCAGCCGGCGGTCG
>VBJR01000268.1:9211-41045 GCA_005880175.1 Chloroflexota bacterium | reverse complement strand
CAGTCGATTGGCCATCGGGCCCTTTCGCGAAGAAGTGCGCTCCGAACGCGCAGAGGTGACTGGATGACACGACTTCCTCGAGGACTGTTCGCGCGGCGTGTGCCCACGTTCGCCGCCGCGCTGCTCACGCTGGGAATGTGGGCGGGATCACCGGCGACGTCCACGGCTACCGCCGTGCCACGCCCGCTCGCGATCGACTTCCAGCAGGTGGGCGCGGCCCTCCAGCCGCCGACACAAGCCGACTGCGCCGCGGCCGGCCGCCGCTGCTTCGCGCCGGCGGCGCTGCAGAATGCCTACAACCTCAGTGCTCTGTATGCCGCCGGCAACCAGGGGCAGGGAATCACGGTCGCCGTCGTGGACTCGTTCGGCAGCAACACCATTCGAGCCGATCTCAACAACTTCGACACCCAGTTCGGCCTGCCGCACATGTGCGGCGAGGACAACCACACCTGCGCCCCCGGCGACCCCACGTTCAACATCCTCTGCGTGCAGGCATGCACCGACACCAAGAGTCCGCCGCCGACGGCGAACGACCCGGGCAAGGAGGATCGCAGCGGCTGGATCGTCGAGGTCTCTCTCGACGTCGAGTGGGTGCACGCCGTGGCGCCCAGGGCGAACGTGCTGCTGGTGACCACGCCGACGGCGGAGACGCTCGGCGTCCAGGGCTTCGCGCAGATGATGAATGCCGAGAAGACCGTCATCGACAACGGTCTCGCGCAGGTCATCAGCCAGAGCTTCGGCGCGTCCGAGGTGACGTTCAACGGCGGGACCGCCGCGCTCCAGAACCTGCGCGGCGCGTTCGAGTCCGCCCCCTCGCACAACGTCAGCGTCCTCGCCTCGACCGGCGACTTCGGCAACGGCAACCAGGCCAAGACGCCGAACGGCGGTCCCAACGCGGGTCAGCTCATCCCGTTCCCGAACGTGGGATGGCCGGCCTCGGACCCGCTGGTCACGGCCGTCGGCGGGACGTACCTCTGCATGGACGCGGCGACCGGGACGCACGTGGACTCCTCCGCGCCCTCCGGCCAGTGCCCGCAGCACCCGGGAGCGCGTGAGGTGGGCTGGATCGACGCCGGTGGCGGGTTCAGCAGCATCTTCACCAGGCCGGCCTTCCAGGGCACGCTGCCGGCCGGGAGCAACACCGGCGCCAATACCGGCGGCATGCGCGGCATCCCCGACGTCGCGATGGAGGCCAGCTCGCGGACGGGCGTCCTCGTCTACGGCGACGGCGTCTGGTTCGTGGTCGGCGGCACCAGCGTCTCCTCGCCGTGCTTCGCCGGCGTGGTGGCGATCGCCGACCAGGTGAACGGGGCGCCGCTCGGCTACCTGAACGACGCGCTCTACCGGATCGGAGCCAACCCGGCGCGCTACGCGAAGGACTTCTTCGACATCGATACCGGCAACAACGACCAGTACCAGAACCCGCAGGACCCGAACTACGCCGCCACGACCGGCTGGGACCCGGTGACCGGCCTGGGCACGCCCAACGCGGTCGACCTGGTGCCGGATCTCATCGCCGCGGTTCACGGACACTAGCCGCCTCGCGGCCGGGCCAGGCGCCGCGCCTGGTCCGGCTCATCGCGGTACAACCGCCTCGCTCGGAGCCGGCGGGGTCCTGATACCTTGGGCGCCGTGGGCAGGGACGTTCGACTCGCGGGGCTGGTCGCGCTGCTCGTCGTCGCCAGCACGGCCTGCTCCGGGCCGCCGCCGGCGGGCCACGTCACCGTGCAGGTCGACCATCCGGTCGCGCTGGCGGACGTGCCGCTGCACGTCCGGGTCACCGGCCTGGACGGAGGCCAGCGCGTGACGATCACGGCGAACCTGCACGACGCGTCCGACCGGGAGATGCTCGGCTTCGCCACGTTCCGGGCGGACGCTCGCGGCGTCGTCGACCTCGCCACGGCGCAGCCATCGGGCGGCGGCAGCTACCGGCAGACGGAGGCGATGGGCGTGATCTGGTCCATGGTCGCCGTGGACGGCAATCCGCCCCTCTTCCGCCCGGAGCCGACACAGGGCCTCACGGTCTCGGTGCGCGACAGCGCTGGCCGGACGCTGGCGGACCGCGTCGTGAAGCGGACCTATCTGCCGGCCGGCGTGACCACGCGGTACCTGTTCGTCTCGCCGGACGGCTTCTTCGGCCACTACTACGCGCCGGCGGCGAGCGCGGCCCGGCGCCCGGCGGTGCTGCTGTTCGGCGGCGCCGAGGGCGGCCTGGGCGCCTACCTGGACGTCGCCGCCGGGCTCCTGGCGGCGCACGGCTTCCCCGCGCTCGCGATCGGCTACTTCGGCCTGCAGGGACTGCCCAGCGAGCTCGCCAGCGTGCCGCTGGAATACTTCGTGCGCGCGCTCGACTGGCTGCGCAGCCAGCCCGGGGTGGACACCGCGCACGTGTTCGCGTACGGGGACTCGCGCGGCAGCGAGGCGGCGCTGCTGCTCGGCGCCCTCAGGCCCGACCTGGTGCGGGGCGTCGTGGCGCTGAGCCCCAGCAGCGTCGTGCACTGCTCGTTCCCGGACTGCAGCGGACCCGCCTGGACTCTGAACGGCGCGCCTCTCCCGTACACCAGCCAGTTCGACGGGCCCGTCCCGACCGACGATCCCGCGGCGGTGATCCCGGTGGAGCGGATCGCGGGACCGGTCTTCCTCGTGTGCGGCCAGAACGACTTCATCTGGCCGTCGTGCCCGTTCGCCCAGGCGATGGACCAGCGCCTCGGCAGCCACGCCCATCAGCTGCTGACGTATCCGGGGGCCGGGCACAACGTCGGCTGGCTGGTGCCCGATCAGCCGGACAGCGTCTTCGCCGACGCGGTCGGCAAGGCCGACGCCTGGCCGCGACTGCTCGGCCTGCTGAACGGTCTCTAACACCGCACCGGCCCCGTACCGGGCCGGTCCGGGACGTGGGGTCGGGGATTGGCCGCCGCGATCGCCGCGACCTCGCCGGCGAAGCCCTGCTCCGCTGCCGGGCGCGGGTACAGGCTGCGGCCCGGGTTCCAGTTGGAATGAATGACATCATGACTATCAGAAAATGATCCTGGTAGCCTGGGCGGTTATGGGGAGGGACAAGGCCTGGATCGACGAGATCGACCTCGTCCGGGTGGTGGCGCTGCTGGCCGTCGTCGCGATCCACGTGGGCGCCTGGGTGGTCTGGTCCACGACCCCGCCCTCAGCCGACCCGACCGCGGCGCTGGTCGGCGTCGCCCGCTTCTCCGTGCCGACCTTCGTGGTCCTCAGCGGGCTGGTGCTCTACCGCGGCCACCGGGGCCGTCCGCGGCTGCCGCTGTCGTTCATCCGGCGCCGGCTGTCCCGCGTGGTCGTGCCCTGGCTCTGCTGGGCGCCGGTCTTCATCGTCGCCGCCCTCGCCGAGGGCAAGCTCGACGCCGACGTCGGGGCCGTCCTCCGCAACCTGGTCCTCGGCCCCGGACACCTGTACTTCCTGGTCCTGATCGCACAGCTCTACGTGGTGATGCTGGTGGCGCCGCGGCCCGGCCGCCCGCTGCTGCTGTTCACGCTCGCGGCGCTCGGGCTGCAGCTCGGGTTCGAGGTGGCGCGGACGACGGTTCCCCAGGTCCCGGGTCCCGCCGGCTGGCTGTGGACCCATGCCGCCCCGGAGCTGGCGCCGTTCTGGATCGGCTACTTCGCGCTGGGGTGGCTGGCCGGCGCCGAGTACGAACGCCTCCGGCGGCTCCGGCGCTTCTGGCCGCTCGCGCTGGCCGTGGCCGGCCTGGCGGCGGGCGGGTTCCTCCTGTCCAGCCGGCTGGTGCCCGCCGGCGAGCCGCGCCAGGGCGTCAACGTGTTCTTCTGGCCGAGCCTCGTCCCGCTGGCGATCGCGCTCACGCTGGCGCTGGTCTGGGCGGCCGCCGCGCTGCGCCCGCGGCTGGAGCCGGTGTGGCCTGCGGTGACGGCGGTGAGCCGCCACTCGCTCGGCATCTACATCGCCCACGTCCTGCTCCTGACCGCGTACGGCGAGGTGACGTGGTTCGTGCCCGCGGTGGTCCGCATCCCGCTGCTGATGGCCGTCTCGCTGACGACCTCGTACGTGCTGGTCGCCCTGCTGGCGCGGACCCGCCTCGGCGCCGCGGCGGTGGGCGAGGAGCGGGCGCCCGCCCCGCCTCGCCGGCTGGACGTGAGCCCGAGGCCGGGCCAGGCCTGACCGCCGCGGCCCCGCGGCCCCCGCGGCTCGGAAGTGCGACCATGCCAGCGTGGGCCTGCTCGACGACCTGCTCGACGGCGGCGATCCCGCGCTGTACGACGTCGCGACCACCCGGAAGGCGCGCACCGGCCGGGTCCCGCTGACGGCCGCGATGCTCCGCGAGGAGCCCTCCGGGAACCTGTTCGCGCTGAGCCAGAACGCCGCGATGGGGTGGGATCCCGCCGAGCTCGGCCGGCCGGACGTCCTCATCCTGAGCACGCAGGGCGGCCTCCGCGACGCCGGCGGCAGGCCTGTCGCGCTCGGCTACCACACTGGGCACTGGGAGGTGGGACAGCTCGTCGAGGCCGCGGCGCGCGAGCTGCGCTCGCTGGGCGTCACGCCGTTCGCCGGCGCCTGCACCACTCGGAGCGGCGTCATCGGCGTCGCCACCTGCGACAAGGGCCTGCCCGCGATGATGATGGCGCTCGCCGGCGCGCGCCACCTGCCCTGCGTGCTGGTGCCCGGCGGCGTCAGCCTGATGCCCGACGAGGGCGAGGACGCGGGCCGGGTGCAGGCGGTGGGCGCCCGCTTCGCCCACGACCTGATCACGCTGGAGCAGGCGGCGCTCGAGCTGTGCCGCTCGTGCGCGACGCCGGGTGGCGGCTGCCAGTTCCTGGGCACGGCCGCGACCTCCCAGGTCGTGGCCGAGGCGAGCGGCCTGGCGCTCACGCACTCGGCGCTGGCGCCGTCGGGCCAGCCGATCTGGAGCGACATGGCCCGGCGGTCGGCCCAGGCGCTGGTCGAGCAGCGGCGGCGTCACCTGGCGGTGTCGGACGTGGTCACGCCGGCGGCCATCCGCAACGCGATGACCGTGCACGCGGCGTTCGGCGGCTCGACGAACCTGGTCCTCCACGTGCCGGCGCTGGCGCACGCGGCCGGCGTGCCGCGGCCCACCGTCGACGAGTGGGTCGCGATCAACCGCCGGGTGCCGCGGCTGGTGGACGCGATGCCCAACGGCCCGATCGGCCACTCGACGGCGCGCGTCTTCATGGCCGGCGGCGTGCCCGAGGTGATGCTGCACCTGCGCGACGCGGACCTGCTGGACCTGGACGCGCTGACCGCGTCCGGCGACCGGCTGGGCGCCGCGCTCGCCGCGTGGGAGCGCTCGGAGCGGCGCCGCGCGGTCCGGCGATCGCTGTGGGAGCGCGACGGCGTCGATCCCGACACGGTGATCATGTCGCCCGCCGCCGCGGCCGCCCGCGGCCTGACGTCGACCGTCTGCTTCCCGAGAGGCAACCTGGCGCCGGGCGGGTCGGTGATCAAGTGCACCGCGATCGACGGGCGCGTCGTCGATCCCGACGGCGTCTACCGGAAGACCGGCCCCGCCCGCGTGTTCGTGTCCGAGCGGGCGGCGGTGGCGGCCATCAAGGAGGGCCGGATCCGGGCCGGCGACGTGCTGGTGCTGGCCGGCCGGGGCCCGATGGGCTCGGGGATGGAGGAGACGTACCAGATCACGGCGGCGCTCCGGCACCTGCCGTTCGGCCGCGACGTGGCGGTGATCACCGACGCCCGGTTCAGCGGCGTGTCCACCGGCGCGTGCGTCGGGCACGTGACGCCGGAGGGGCTGGCCGGCGGCCCGATCGGCAGGCTGGTGGACGGGGACGTGATCCGGATCGTCGTGGACCGGGTCAACCTGGACGGGTCAGTCGACCTGGCCGGCACCGCCGGCGGGCCGCTGGGCCCGGAGGAGGCGGCGCGGGCGCTGGCGGACCGGCGGCCGCGCCCGGACCTGGCGCCCGACCCCGACCTCCCGGCCGAGACCCGGGTCTGGGCGGCGCTCCAGCAGCTGAGCGGCGGCACGTGGGGCGGCTGCGTCTACGATGCGGAGGCGATCCTGGGAGCCATCGAGGCCGCTCGGCCGGGCTGATCGCCGGGCGCGTCGCGCCTTCGTACGGGCGATGTGTGGGTCATGTGCGGGTGGAGTTGCTGGCGCTTCTCGGCGCCGCGCGGTGGAATGAACGTGGCGGGGTGGTCCCCTCCCGGGACTGGGGGATCACCCCACAACGCGCTCAGCGGCAGGCCGCGGCCCGCAGCGACTCGATGCGGCGCGTCGCCCCGACGGCCTCCGCCAGGCCGAGGCGGCGCAGGGCCTCGACGCACTCCTCCAGCCGCGCGACCGCCTCGCACGGCGTCCACCGGTCCAGCCCGAGCGTGACCAGCCGGTACCTGCCGAATGCGGAGTAGTGGCGGCTGCCCACGGCGTCGGACAGGTCGATGCTCCGCACCAGGCACCGCTCGGCCTCCTCTCGCCGGTCCGCCAGCCGCAGCGCGTGCGCCAGCTCGAACTGGGCCACCGCCTCCCAGAACCGCTCGCCGGCCGCGGCGAACCGGGCGCACGACGCGGACAGCGACTCCACGGCCTCGTCCAGGCGTCCCTCGCTCCGGAGCGCCTGGCCCCGGCCGATGAGGGCGATCGCCTCGCCGCACCAGTCGCCGGCCGGCCGGCAGTACGCGATCGCCCGCTCGAACAGGCCCCGCGCGCGGGCCGGCTGGCCCCGGCCGACCGCGAGGAAGCCGAGGCTGTTCACGAGCGTGTGCTCCTGGCGCGCGTCGCCGAGCTCGCGGGCGAGGTCGAGGCTCGACTGGAGCCACGGCTCGGCACCGTCGTAGTCCCCGCTCCAGAGGTGGGACTCGCCGAGCGGACGGCTCACCCGCATCTCGCCCGGCCGGTTGCCCGCGAGCCGGCTCGCGCGGACCGCCTGCTCGTGGGTGGTCCGCCAGTCCTCGCGGTAGCCGCGGATGCCGAAGAACGTGGACAGGTTGCAGGCCAGCTCCCACGCGAATTCGTCGAAGCCCTCGCGGCTTCCCTGCGTGACGCCGGCCACCAGGCTCGCACGCTCCGCCTCGTACCAGGCCAGCGGGTCACGCCGCACCGCCTCGACGACCCGCGACCCGGTGGGCTGCCAGCGGAGCGCCGAGCCGCGAGGGACGCGCGCCGCCGCCGCCGGCGACAGCGCCTCCTTGGCCACGTCGGCCAGCGCCAGCTGGGCGCCGAGCGCGCGCTCCAGCGCCGAGCGGACCGCCGCGGGGTCGTCCTCGGCGAGCAGCTCGCGGGCGAACAGCCGCACCAGGCTGTGCAGGCGGTACCGGAGCTGGCCGGCGCGGTCCTGGCCCGACGTCTCCACCAGGCGTGCGTCCACGAGGCGCTCCAGGAGGTCCTCGGCGTCGCGGCCCGGCACGGCCAGGAGGCCGGCGACGAGCCAGCCGGGGAAGTCGGGCGCGTCGAGCGCGCCGAGCAGGCGGACGCAGCGGCGCGCCTGGCCGCTCAGGGCGCGGTAGCTGAGCGCGAGGCTCGCCCGCACCTCGAGGTCGCCCACCCGGAGCTCGTCGAGCCGCATCCGCTCGTCGGCCAGGCGCTCCGCGTACGTGCGCATCTGCCAGCGCGGCCTCGCGGCCAATCTGGCCCCGGCGATGCGCACCGCCAGCGGCAGGTGGCCGACGAGGCGCACGACCTCGGCCGCGGCCTCGGGCTCGGCGGCCACGCGGCGCTCGCCCGCCACCCGCGCCAGCAGGCGCAGCGCCTCGGTCCGGGTCAGGACCTCGAGCGGGAGCTGGGAGACGCCCTCCAGGCCGGCCAGCGGGGCGCGGCTGGTGACCAG
Organism: Chloroflexota bacterium; assembly: GCA_005880175.1. The sequence goes on along the minus strand of VBJR01000268.1, from coordinate 33,260 downwards.
CGCGGCGCAGCCGCTGCCGGACGGGAGCAGCGGGCGCACCTGCGCCTCGTCGGCGGCGTTGTCGAGCACGACCAGGATCCGCCGGTCCACGAGGCGGGCCCGGTACAGCATGAGGAGGGCCGGCAGGTCGGACGGCAGGGCGCCGCCGTGCAGGCCCAGGCCCTGCAGGAACGTGGTCAGCACCTCCCTGGGGCCCAGCCCCCCGTCCTCGGCGCCGCGCAGGTCCACGAACAGCTGCCCGTCGGGGAACCGGCCGCGGAGCAGGTGCGCCACGTGCAGGGCGAGGGTCGTCTTGCCGGCCCCGGCGGCCCCGGTGACGACGACGGCCGGCGGCGCGGTGGGGTGCTCCAGCTCCAGCAGCGTCCGCAGGCGCTCGACCTCGGCCGCCCGCCCGGTGAAGTCGGCGACCGAGCGCGGCAGGGTGCTGGAGGGCTCGCCGGTGCGGTGGGTGGCGGCCGCCTCGGGCTCGGCCGGTCCCCGGGCGGCCGCCACCAGGGCCCCGCGCTGCGCGGGGTCCAGCCCCATCGCCTCGGCGAGGTAGGACACCGTGCTGGTACGAGGCGCGCGCCGCAGCCCGCGCTCCAGGGCGCTGATGGCGTTGACGCTCAGGCCGGAGCGCTCGGCGAGCTCCTCCTGGGTCAGGTTCGCCGCCGTCCGAAACGCGCGCAGGATCGTCGCGAACGATCTCGGCGTGCTGTCCAATGGGGCCTCCACGGTCACTCGGGCGCGAGCACACAGATGGGTGGACGCTGCAAGCCGAACGCCAGGGCGGCCATTGGGGACGTCCCTGACGGCTGGAACGTAACGATGATACCGTCGCCGACGAACTGGCCCGGAGGGCTACGCCGCCGTCCGGCGCAGCCCGCTCAGCGCCGCGTAGACCATCCGGTACGACGTCCACAGCCCGACCTCCGTGTACTCGAGGCCCCGCTCCCGGCAGTACGGCCGGACGAGCGCCCGCGCCCGGCCCAGGTTGGCACGGGGCAGGGTGGGGAAGAGGTGGTGCTCGATCTGGTAGTTGAGGCCGCCGAACAGGAAGTCGATGACGCGGCTCGGCCGCACGTTTCGCGAGCTCAGCACCTGGCGCTCCAGGAAGGAGAGCCTGGCGTCCCGGGCCCATACCGGCATCCCCTTGTGGTTGGGCGCGATGATGGAGGCGAGGTAGCCGCCGGCCACCGCCTGGCTGGCCAGGAACAGGCCCACCCCGCGCCAGCCCAGCGCCGCGAACGCGCCCAGCCACAGCAGGCCGTTGGCGCCGAGCAGGCCCAGCTCGGCCGCCCGGCGGGCGCCCCCGAGCCGGCGCCACGCGAACAGCGTGCCCTCGACCCGGAACGCGAGCGCGAGCAGCGCGACCACGATCGGGATCAGCAGCGTCTGGTGGCGGACGGCGGTGCGCCGCCAGCCGCGCCGGGCGGCGCCGTCCGACTCCGTGTACGCGACCGCCAGCAGGCCCTCGCCCTGCAGGTCGGGGTCCGCCTCCGGGTCGTTCGTGTGCCCGTGGTGCCGGTTGTGGCGGTCGTTCCAGTACCAGAACCCGACGCCGGCCACCAGGCTCCAGCACAGCGAGCCCAGGACCCAGTTGCGACGCGAGGCGCGGAACACCTCGAGGTGGCCGGCGTCGTGCCCGACGAGCGCGACCTGGACCACGGCGAACCCCAGCAGCGGCGCGCACAGCGCCAGCCAGGGGGCCGGTCGCAGGAGGAACGGGAGCGCCGCCGCGACGACCAGCAGGGCGGCGCAGCTGCCGCCGCGGGCAGCGTAGTAGCCGTACCGCCGATCCAGCAGCCCGGCGGCGACGACCGACCGCCGGAGCTCGGCGTAGTCGGCCTCCGGACCCGGCGCGGGGCCCGCCTCCGCCGCGCTCACGGGTTGGCCGTGGCCGCTCCCCGCTCGGCCCGCCGGTCCCGCTCGCGCCAGGCCAGCGCCGTCAGCAGCAGCATCAGCGGTCCGACCGTGAGGTGGAACGCGTTCTCGGGGAGCATCAGGCGCATCCCCAGCGGGTCGTGGACGGCGATCCCGACGAAGCCGAGCGTGGTGTAGAACACGCCGAAGACGAGCCCGAGCCAGAGCCGCGCCACCGGGGTGCGGAGCAGCGCCAGAATGGCCAGGCCGGCGATCCCCCAGACGATGTGGAGCCACGCGTGGGGCGGGTTGCCGTTCATGACCGTGGCCAGCGGCCAGGGGGTCGAGGCCTGGACGTCGGGCCGCACGTCCAGCAGCAGCGACCCGGCGCCCTGCAGGAGCAGGCCGCCCATGACCAGCCAGAGATAGACGTGGAGGAGCCACGGGCCGCGCGCGGGCGCCGTCACCGCGCCGCCGCCGCCGAGCGATGCCGCGCCGAGCGGTCCCGCACCGTGAGGGCCACGAACAGGCCGCCGCACCCGATCGCCTCCGCGACCAGCACCACCATCCAGACCACCGTGCTCCCTCCGCTCGTGAACCTCGCCAGGTGGACCAACGACACCCCCAGCACCAGCAGCGCCAGGAGCGCGACCATGAGGACCAGCCACCGCACGGCCGCCCAGCTGCGCTCCCGCATCGCCAGCAGGCTCGCGACGGCCAGGGTGAGGAAGAACGCGCTGTAGAGCTGCGACTGCGGCTCGGTGATCGTCCACGGCCACAGCGCTCGCGCGACCGCCGGCAGCAGGAGCAGCACGACGCCGGCCGTCCCGAACAGTGCCGCCTGGACCACCCAGAGCGCCCTCGGCGGCGTCGGCCCCGGCGCTCCGGGCGCGCCCCAGCCCAGGCGCAGGAAGACCAGCCCCACCAGGGCCGGGTCGATCACGTAGAAGAGCAGCCAGAACAGCGGGAACGTGGTCAGCTCGCGCGGATGGAGCGTCATGCGGACGACGGTCAGCACGAGCAGCAGCGCGGTCGACGCGCCGACGCCGACCAGGACGATCCGCATCTCCCGGAAGCCCGACGACAGGCTGGCCAGCACGACCCCGACCCCGAGCGCCACGTAGAGGGACGCGATGAAGCGGGCGTTCAGCGGGGTCGCCGGCCAGGGCACCAGCAGGTTGACGCTGCGCGGCTCGACGAGCGCGAGCAGCAGGAGGAGGGCCTGGGCCGCGGCCAGCCACAGCACGGCGCGCACCCACCAGGGCACCGCTCGCTCTGCCACGTCGGCCGGCATGCGGCCATCATGGGGCAGTTCGTGTGTCGGGTCTACCGGACATCAGTCCCGGTGGGCGGGACCGGCCGCGCTACGGCGCCGGGCGGCGGACGATCAGCGACGCGTTGTGGCCGCCGAACCCGAAGGAGTTCGTCAGCGCGACGTCCAGGCGGGCCGGCCGTGCCGCGTTGGGCACGTAGTCCAGGTCGCACTCCTCGTCGGCGCGCTCGAGGTTGATCGTGGGCGGCGCCGTGCCGTGCTGGATCGCCAGCACGCAGGCGGCGGCCTCCAGGGCGCCGGCCGCCCCCAGGAGATGGCCGTGCATCGACTTGGTCGAGCTGACCAGCAGCGCCGGGGCGTGGTCGCCGAACACGCGCTTGAGGGCGCGCGTCTCGGCCACGTCGCCGAGCCTGGTGGACGTGCCGTGGGCGTTCACGTACTGGACGTCGCCGGGCTCCATCGCCGCCCTGGCCAGGGCCTGGCGCATCGAGCGGACCGCGCCGTTGCCCTCGGGGTCGGGCGCCGTGAGGTGGTGGCCGTCCGCGCTGGCGCCGTACCCGACCACCTCCGCCAGCGCCGCCGCGCCCCGCGCCCGGGCGTGCTCGCGCTCCTCGAGGACGAGGATCGCCGCGCCCTCGCCCATCACGAAGCCGTCCCGCTCGACGTCCCTCCGCGCCCCCGGCCAGCATCACGGTCGCGTCGTCGCGCCGGATCAGCTCCGCCGCCTCGCCGATCGCGTGCGCCGACGACGCGCAGGCGCTGGCGACGCTGTAGTTCGGCCCGAGCGCACGGGTGTGGATGGCGACCAGGCCGGCGGCGGTGTCGCCCAGGAGCATCGGGATGGCGAACGGCGAGAGCCGCCGGATGCCGCGCTCGAGCATGAGCTGGTGGTTGCGCTCGATCTCGTCGAGCCCGCCGACGCCGCTGGACACCACCGCGCCGAACCGCTGCGGGTCGAGCCGGCCGGTGTCGAGGCCGGCGTGCGCCACCGCCCGCATGGCCGCGGCCAGCGCGAACTGCGCGTACCGGGCGGAGGTGCGCGCCGTCTTCCGGTCCATGTGGTCGGTGGGATCGAAGCCGCGCACCTCCGCGGCGATCCTCGTGGGGTGGCCGGACGCGTCGAAGCGCGTGATCGGCCCGACTCCCGACGCCCCCTGCCTGAAGCTCGTCCAGACAGTGTCCACGTCGCACCCGAGCGGTGTGATCAGCCCGATGCCGGTCACCACGACGCGGCGAGCGAGGGCGCCTGTCATCGGGCAAGTCTACGGTCGGGTCGAGACCGGTGAGGTGTGCCTTGACGGGCTGGCGTGGGGGCCGCACAATCGCCGCAAGACACGGCAGCCGCCATTGGCGAGGAGGGGAAGCCGGTGGGTATCAAGCGGCGGTCTGACCCGGGGTTCGACACGTTCGAGCGGTTCCTGGACGAGTGGTCACGGCGTGACTTCCTGAAATCGGTCGGCATCGGCGCGGCGTACGTCGCGTTCATGGGCGGCGGGGTCGCGGCGCTGGACGCGTGCGCCAACGCCGGACAGAGCGGCCAGACGCAGAGTCAGACGCCGCAGAAGGGCGGCACGCTGATCGAGGGCTGGTCTACCGAGCCGCAGTACCTGCTCCCGGTGCGTTCGTCCGACGTCTACAGCAACGTGGCCAACCGGCTGCTGTTCGAGGGCCTGCTCTACCTGGACAACAAGGGCAACCTGCAGCCGAACTTCGCCGAGAAGTCGCCTGACGTCAGCGGCGACGGCCTGACGTACACGTTCAAGCTGCGCACCGACATCAAGTGGTCGGACGGCTCGCCCGTGACGCCCGACGACGTCGTCTTCACGTACCAGCTCTACTACGACAAGAAGTACGACGGACTGCTCGGCAACGCGCGGCCGAACGCCGTCCGGTACATCAAGAACGCGAGCGCCAACGGCAACACGATCGTCATCGAGGCGACGTCGCGGTACGCCCCGTTCCTGATCACGTACGGCGTCGTCCCGATCGTGCCCCAGAAGGTGCTGGGGGCGAAGACGGCCCTGGAGCTGAACACGGACGCGTTCAACTCGGGGCCCCCGATCAGCAACGGCAAGTTCAAGTTCCAGTCCTGGTCGAAGGGCGACAAGCTGGTGCTGGTCCGCAACGACGGGTACTTCCGCGGCCCGGTCAACGTGGACAGCTGGATCTACAAGAAGGTTCCCGACTCGGTGGCGGTCCTCCAGCAGCTCAAGACCGGCGAGATCGACGTCGGGCGGCTCGACCCCTCGACGTACGACGAGGCGAAGGCGGAGTCGAGCCTGAACGTGCTCAGCTTCCTGACGTTCGGCTACGACGAGTTCGTGTTCCAGCTGGACCCGGCCAAGCCGCAGGGCCAGATCCTGGGCGACGTGGCCGTTCGCCAGGCGCTGGTCTACGGGCTCGACCGCCAGGCGATGGTCAACGCGTCGTACTTCGGTCAGGCGACGGTGGCGAACTCGCTGATCCCGCCGCTGTCCTGGGCCTACAACAAGGACGTCATCCCCAAGTACGGGTACGACGTCAAGAAGGCGGGCGACCTGCTCGACTCGGCGGGCTGGAGGATGGGCTCCGGCGGCGTGCGCGAGAAGGCGGGCCAGAAGCTGACGCTGGACCTGGTCACCAACGCCGACAACACGGTCCGCGTCAAGAACCTGCAGATCATGCAGGAGCAGTGGAAGAAGATCGGCGTGGACGCGCAGGTCCGGTCGCTCGCCAACCTGGTCCAGCTCAGCAACCTGCTGACCGTGGACCGCACCTTCGGCGTCCTGTTCATCGGCTACTCGCTGAACCCGGACCCCGACCAGTCCGGCATCTGGCATTCGCGGGCCGCGGCTTCGGGCGGCAACAACGGCGGCTCGTTCAAGAACGCGCAGGTGGACAAGCTGCTGGACGACGCGGTGGCGGAGATCGACCAGGGCAAGCGGAAGGCGATGTACACGCAGCTCCAGAACCTGTTCGCGAGCCAGGTGCCGGGCTGCATCCTCTGCTATCCCAACGGCATCTACGGGGTCAACAAGCGGGTCCACGGGTACGACCTGAACGCGTTCTGGGTCTACGGCGGCGGGTTCAGCCCGTACATGAGGAACGTCTGGCTCGAGCAGAAGAAGTAGGGCGATCCGGACATGCTCTGGAAGTTCGCGCTGCGCCGCCTGCTCGCGGCCGTCCCGGTGGTGATCGGCGTCACCACCGTGACGTTCCTGCTGATGAAGGTCACGGCCGGCAACTACGTGCCCGGCCTGGACCTCAATCCCGACCTCCGGCCGGAGGACGTGGCCAAGATCAGGCACGAGCTCGGCGTGGACCAGCCGCTGTACGTCCAGTACGCGCAGTGGATGACCGGCATCTTCCTGCACGCCGACTTCGGCCGGTCGCTGCGCGACGGCACCCCGGTGCTGCAGCACCTCCTGGTGCGCCTGCCCGCCTCCCTGGAGCTGACGCTGACCGCGATCCTGATCGGCGTGGGGCTCGCGATCCCCATCGGCGTCGTCAGCGCCCTGCGCCGCGGCTCGATGCTCGACAACCTGCTGACCGGCGTCTCGGTCGCGGGCTTCGCCGTGCCCCAGTTCTGGCTCGGGCTGATGCTGATCCTGCTGTTCTCGGTGTCGTTCAAGGGCTGGGGCCTGCCCTGGCTGCCCTCGGGCGGCCAGCAGAGCACGGTCGGCGGCGGTGACATCCTGGACCTGATCGCGCACCTGGTCCTGCCCGCGACCGTGCTCTCGTTCTTCTACCTGTCGATCTGGTCCCGCTTCGTGCGCTCCAGCAGCCTCGAGGTGCTGTCGCAGGACTACATGCGGACGGCCCGCGCCAAGGGGATGACCGAGCGGCGCGCCGTGTACGTGCACGCGCTGCGCAACTCGATCGTGCCGCTGGTGACGCTGGTGGGCCTGGAGCTCCCCGGCGTGCTGGCCGGCGGCCTGGTCGTCGAGACGGTGTTCAGCTGGCCGGGGGTCGGGCTGCTGACGTACGAGTCGGCCAAGTCGTACGACTTCACGATGGTCATGGGGGCGACCACGTTCGTCGCCCTGGCGGTGGTGCTGGGCAACCTGATCGCCGACCTCCTGTACGCGGTCCTCGACCCCAGGATCCGGTACCGGTGACGGAGCTGAATGCAAGGGGGGGCAGGCCCCCCCTTCCAGAACCCCCCCACTGGCTCGGAACGTTGGGAGCGCCTTCGGCGCCTCGCTACGCGGCTCATCGCCGCGTCGGCGATCGCGGGATCACGGACTCATACGCTCGGGCCAAGCCCTTGCTTCCGGCCACCCACGACTTCACTTCCGGGGCGGTGTCACCGTGACGGAGCTCATCACCGGCGTCGAGGAGATCGCGGTCGCGGCCGGGTCGGCCCGGCCGGCCGGCGACCTCAGCCGGCCGGCGCGGAGCTACTGGCGCGAGTCGGGGGACCGGCTGTGGGCGAACCGGGTCGCGCTCGTCTGCGCCGTCTACGTGCTGCTGCTCGCGGTCGCGGCCATCGTGGCTCCGCTGATCTCGCGCTTCCTCACCCACTACGACGCGACGACGCAGGACCTGACGGAGCTGTTCCGGCCTCCCAGCGCCCAGCACCTGCTGGGGACGGACGAGCTGGGCCGGGACACGCTGACGCGGCTGGTCTACGGCGCGCAGGTGTCGCTGACGGTGGGGTTCCTGACCGCGGCCCTGTCGCTGGCGGTGGGCGGCGCGGTCGGCATGGTGGCGGGCTACCTCGGGGGGTGGCCGGACAGCGTGCTGATGCGGCTGGTGGACATCATCCTGTCGATCCCGGCGATCTTCCTGTTCATCCTGCTGAGCACGCTGCTGCGGCCGAACGCGGTCACGCTGTCGTTCATCATCGCGTTCGTCGGCTGGGGCAACGTGGGCCGGCTGGTCCGGGCCGAGGCGCTGTCGCTGCGGTCCCGGGAGTTCGTCCTGGCCACGCGCTCGATCGGGGCGGGAACGGTGCGGCTGATCGTCCGGCACCTGCTGCCGAACGCCCTGCCGGTCATGATCGTGGCGGCGAGCCTGGCGGTCGGCCAGATCATCCTGGTCGAGTCGGCGCTCTCGTTCCTGGGACTGGGCATCCAGCCGCCGACGCCCAGCTGGGGGAACATGCTGAGCAACGCCCAGCAGTACTACTACCACTCGGCGTGGCTGGTGCTGTTCCCGGGCGTGATGATCTTCAGCGTGGTGCTGGCCGCCAGCCTGCTCGGCAACGCCATCCGGGACGCATTCGACCCGCGGCTGCGATAGCGGGGCGTCAGCAGTGGGCGACGCGGAACGCGGGCAGGTCGCCCTGGGCCGGCCCCCAGCTGGCCTCCACCGACGTGACCAGGGCCGAGCGCGGGCCGCGCCGCAGCTCGTCCAGCAGCCGCTCCAGCGGTGGCCGCTGGCCCTCCGCTACCACCTCCACGCTCCCGTCACCGCGGTTCCTGACCCAGCCTCGCAGGCCCGTGCCGGCGGCCCGGTCGATCACGAAGTACCGGAAGCCGACGCCCTGCACACGGCCGCGGACGACCGCGCGGAGCTGGACGTGGTCAGAGTCAGGGCTGTTCGCGCGCACCGACGACCCAGGCTACCGGGCGGCCCGCCATGCCGGCCGCGCGGACGGGATCGCGGCCGGCCTCGACGCCGCTGCGGAACCGCTCGACGAGCGCGCTCACGGCCGGCATTGTCGATTGATACGGTTGGCACGTGCAACAAACGCTGATCGGCGATGGGAGGGGCGAGGCATGAACGCAGTCGCGCTGATCGCGGTGTTCCTGGCCTCCGCCGTCGAGTGGGTCGAGGCCCTGACGATCGTCCTCGCGGTGGGGATCACCCGCGGCTGGCGGTCGTCGCTGACCGGCGTCGTGGCCGCGCTCGGCGCCCTGCTGGCCCTGGTCCTCGTGTTCGTCGTCGCCGGCGGCAGCGCCAGCCGCTACGTCCCGCTCGACCTGGCGCGGACGCTCATCGGCGTCTTCCTGCTCCTGTTCGGCATCCGCTGGCTGCACAAGGCCATCCTCCGGTCCAGCGGCCTGAAGGCCCTCCACGACGAGGACGCGGCGTTCGCGGAGACCCGCCAGCAGCTCGCGGGCGGGGCGGCGAGCGGCCGGCTCGACTACGCCGCCGTCGCGACCGCGTTCAACGGCACGTTCCTGGAGGGCCTGGAGGTCGTCTTCATCGTCATCGCGCTGGCCGGCCTGAGCGGCCTGCCGGCCGCCAGCATCGGCGCCGTCGCCGCCCTGGTCGTCGTTGCGGCCGCGGGCGTCTTCGTGCGGGCGCCGCTCAGCCGGGTCCCCGAGAACACCATGAAGTACGTCGTCGGCGTCATGCTCACGGCGTTCGGCACGTTCTTCGCCGGCGAGGGCCTGGGCGTCGCGTGGTGGAACGGCGACGTGAGCCTGCTGCCGCTGATCGCCGGCTACGCCGTCGCTTCGCTGCTCCTCGTGCAGCTCCTCCGGCGGCCGCCGGCGCTCCCGTCCGCCTCGCAACCGGTCGCCGCCGTCCGCGCGGCCGTCGCCGAGGTCTGGGGCCTGTTCGTCGGCGAGGGCCCGCTCGCCCTGGCGACCGTCGCCGTCCTCCTCGCCGTCGGCCTGTTCACGGCGCGCACGACGGGCCACGCCGCGCTCGCGGGCCTGCTGCTCGGCCTGGGCGTGGTGGGCGCGCTGCTCGTCGGGCTGTCCAGCGCCTTCCGCCAGGCGAGGCGCGCCGCGGCGCCGGCCCACGCGCACGCGCCAGAGCCCCAGCCCGAGCCGGCGGCCACCGTGGCCGGCGACTGAGCGCGCCCGCGGTCTACCGGTCGTCCGTGAACCGGGAGCGGTACTGCGGGCCGTCCGCGCGGCCGTGCTGCGACAGGATCCAGGCCGCGCCGCGGACGAGGCCCACCACCGTGGCGACCTCCTCGCCCTGGATGATGTCGCGCGCCCCGGCGACGATCGCCTCGTAGCGGGCGCGGCCGGCCCGCGAGCCGAGCAGGTAGCCCAACGCGAAGATCGCCAGCTTCACCAACATGGTCTGCCTCCCGTTGAACGGATCACATGCGGCGGAGCCGCAGGTAGCGCCGGATGTCGGAGCGGTTCATCACCAGCAGCGCCACGGCCCCGACCAGCGCCAGCTTGACGACCGGCACCAGCAGGCCCCCGCGTGGCGAGTCACTGCCCAGGGTGAGCTGCAGCTTCATCGACGAAACCCCCTTTCACGCGATCAGCGGCTCGCGCTCGGCAGCCACGCGACCGGCCCGGCGCTCGCCTCGGGACGCCGCACCACGATGATGACCAGGTCCAGCTTGACCTCGTCGCCGACGATCCAGCGCCCCGCCCGCAGCGCCCGCTCCCAGTCCAGGAACCAGTCCAGCCGGCGGATGACGGTCAGCCCGGTCAGCGTCGCGCGCTCCACCCCGGAGCCGTCCACCTCCCAGTCCTCCAGCCGGACCTCGAGGCGGATCGGACGCGTGACCGAGCGGATCGTCAGCTCGCCGAACAGGCGGAACCGCTCGTCCCCGAGCGCCCGCACGGCCGTGCTCCGGAAGACCATCTCGGGGTACCGCTCGACCGCGAAGAAGTCCGGCGAGCAGAGGTGGTAGTCGCGGTCCAGGCTGCCTGTGTCCACGCTCGCGGTCCGGATCCGGCACTCGGCCCGGACCGTCCTCAGGTCGCGGCCCTCCACCTCGACCCAGCCGCTGAAGTCGCGGAACCGGCCGTGCACCGTCATGAACTTCATGAAGGCGCACGAGAAGGCGAGCTGGGAGCCGCGGGTGTCCACCCGGTAGCGCGCGAGGCCCGTGGAGGCGGCGGATGCGGCCGCCGGTGGCGCGGGCCGCTCGTCCGCCCGCGGCACCTCGCGGCAGAACGCCACGACGCTCGCCGCGCTGGCGGGGTGCGCCACCGGCGAGAGCGACATCTCCAGCGCCACCTCGCGGCCGCTCCGGTGCAGCGCCGCGACGCGCAGCGTGTGGCCGTCGCGCCCGGGGCCCATCGCCTGCCCGGCCGCCAGCGCCGCCAGCACGCCCTCGAACAGCTCGCGGTGGCGGGGCGCGATGAGCGTGGCCAGGATCGAGCTGCCCACCATCTGGACGCCTCGATCAGCGCCGGCAGCTGGTCGCGGGCCCACGCCCCGCGCACCCCCGCCGCGGGCACGTCGCCGAGCTCGCCCAGGAACTGGACCACCGTCGCCGGCCGGCGAGCGGGATCGGGGTCCAGCGCCTGGAACAGCACCCGGTCGACCTGGCCCGGGAGCGCGGCGCCGCCCGCGTGACCCTCCGCCGGCGGCCGCGTCCCCGTCACCAGCTCGTACAGCAGCTGGCCGAGGGCGTGGACATCGGTCCTGCGGTCCGGCTCCGCGCCGCTGACCTGCTCGGGCGAGCGGTACCACGGCGCCGACGTCGGGTACCCGTAGCGCGCCGGGGCCAGGCCGAAGTCGGCCACCAGCACGGAGCCGTCCGTCTCCACCAGGACGTTGCTGGGCTTCAGGTCCTGGTGGACGACGCCGGACTCGTGCGCGGAGTGGAGGGCGCTCGCGACCTCGCGCACGATGCCCAGGGCGGACCGGACGTCGACCGGGCGCCGGCCGAGCACGTCGCGCAGCGTCCCGCCCCGGACCAGCCGCATGCTCACGTACGTCAGGGGGCCCCGGGTGGCGACCTCGTGGACGGGCACGATCGCCGGGTGCTCCAGGCGCGAGACGGTCGCGATCTCCTCCACGCAGCGGGCCAGGAATCCGGGGCGGCTCGCCAGCTCGGGATCGAGGAACTTCAGGGCGACCTGCCGCTCGTCGGCGAGATCCACCGCCCGGTAGACCGCCGACGCGGCGCCGGCGCCGATCCGCCGGACCACCCGGTACCGCCCGACCGTGGTGCCCGACAGGTCCGGGAGCGCCACCCCTACCTGCCCGTCCGCTGGTGCTCCGCCGCCTGGAGGTGCTTCTCCACGGCGGTGTAGCGCTGGATGTAAGCCTCGACCACGTGGCGGCTCTCCATCAGCCCTTCGGCCCAGGCCTGCAGCTGCTCGTGGCCCCGGCCCGTCAGCTCGTAGTTCCGGCGGCCCGGGCCGACCGACGAGATCTGCCACTCCGAGCGCACCAGCCCGTCGCTCTCCATCGCGCGCAGGGCCCGGTAGAGGCCGCCGGGGTCGCGCTCGAAGCCGAACTCGGCCAGGCGCTCCAGGAGGTCGTACCCGTGCGCGGGCGACTCGGCGATGAGGAGGAGCAGGCACGGTTGGAGGAACCGTTTCGGTTGACCGACCTCGTAATGGCGTCCCGAAGAGGACATCGCCTCCTACCTGAATCCCAGGGCCTGCGCCTCGGCCCAGCATACATGCAGGGGCCCTGCACAACGGTCGGTGCAACACGCATACATATGGCAACCTCAGCAATTGCCACCGCCGGCGTAGCGTGTAATCCTGAAAGAAATTACTCGCGGTTGAAGCATCTTTCGGACGTGACCGCGGTCACGTTTCGACGCGGCACCTGGTGCGATGCGAGTGCGTCCGCTGGCGACCACTCGCTGCCACGCCTTGGGAGAGAAAAGGAGATCGCCGATGGCTGAGGTAGCTGCTGCTCCCTATGGGTCGAAGACCCAGCGCCCGCCCGACGTCAGCGATGTCCACGTCGTGTGGATCACGGCCGGCCTCGGCTGCGACGGCGACTCGGTGTCGATCACGGCCGCAACGCAGCCGAGCATCGAGGACGTCCTGCTGGGCGCGATCCCGGGCCTGCCCAGAGTCCACCTGCACAACCCGGTCCTGGCCTACGAGGTCGGCGACGACTTCATGCGCTACTACTACGCGGCGGAGCGGGGCGAGCTCGACCCGTTCGTGCTGGTGGTGGAGGGATCGATCCCGAACGAGGAGATCAAGGCCGAGGGCTACTGGGCGGCGGTCGGCACCGACTCGGCGACCGGCCAGCCGATCAAGACCACCGAGTGGATCGACCGGCTGGCGCCGAAGGCGACCGCGGTCATCGCGATCGGCACGTGCGCCACCTACGGCGGCATCCACGCGATGGAGGGCAACCCGACCGGCGCGATGGGCCTCCCCGACCACCTGGGCTGGGGCTGGAAGTCGAAGGCCGGTCTCCCGATCGTGTGCGTGCCCGGGTGCCCCGTGCAGCCGGACAACTTCATGGAGACGGTCCTGTACCTGCTGTACCAGGTGGCGGGTCTGGCCCCCATGATCCCGCTCGACGAGGCGCTCCGCCCGACGTGGCTGTTCGGGAGTACGGTCCACGAGGGCTGCGACCGGGCCGGCTACTACGAGCAGGGCGACTTCGCGACCGAGTACGGCTCGCCGAAGTGCATCGTCAAGCTCGGCTGCTGGGGACCGGTCGTCAACTGCAACGTCCCCAAGCGGGGCTGGATGGCCGGCCTCGGCGGCTGCCCCAACGTGGGCGGCATCTGCATCGGCTGCACGATGCCCGGCTTCCCCGACAAGTTCATGCCGTTCATGGACGAGCCCCCCGGCGCGAAGCTCTCGACGGGCGTGTCGGGCGCCGTCGGCGGCCTGATGCGCACGCTGCGGACGTTCACGAACGACACGGCGAACAAGGAACCGAAGTGGCGGCACCGCGGTCGCGACCTGACGACCGGCTACCGGCCCACCAGCTACTGAGCGAGGGAGACGAATGGCCACCGTCCAGGAACCGGAGACCAAGAAGCGCACGCTGGTCGACATGTCGTGGGACCCGATCACACGCATCGTCGGCAGCCTCGGCATCTTCACCAAGATCGACTTCGAGAACCGCGAGGTCGCGGAGTGCTACAGCACGTCGTCGATCTTTCGCGGTTACAGCATCTTCATGAAAGGAAAGGACCCGCGCGACGCGCACTTCATCACGAGTCGCATCTGCGGGATCTGCGGCGACAACCACGCCACGTGCTCCTGCTACGCGCAGCAGATGGCGTATGGCATCAGGCCGCCCGCGATGGCGGAGTGGATCGTGAACCTCGGCGAGGCCGCCGAGTACATGTTCGACCACAACATCTTCCAGGACAATCTGGTCGGCGTGGACTTCTGCGAGAAGATGGTCCGCGAGACCAATCCCGGCGTCTGGGAGAAGGCCAAGACGACCGAGGCGCCGCACGCGGCGGACCACGGCTACCGGACGATCGCCGACATCATGACGGCGCTCAACCCGTTCGAGGGCGAGTTCTACCGCGAGACGCTGCACGTCAGCCGGTACACGCGCGAGATGTTCTGCCTCATGGAGGGCCGCCATGTGCACCCCTCCACGCTGTACCCGGGAGGCGTCGGCACCGTGCCGACCGTGCAGCTCTTCACGGACTACATGGTCCGGCTGGCCCGCTACGCCGAGTTCATGAAGAAGTGCGTGCCGCTGCACGACGACCTGTTCGACTTCTTCTACGAGGCGCTGCCCGGCTACGAGAAGGTGGGCGAGCGGCGGATCCTGACCGGATGCTGGGGCTCGTTCAACGACCCCGACCACTGCGACTACCAGTACCGGCACATGACGGACTGGGGCCGCAAGATGTTCGTGACCCCGGGCGTCGTGGTGGATGGCAAGCTGGTCACCACCGACCTGGTCGACATCAACCTCAACATCCGCATCCTGCTCGGCGGCTCCTACTACGACGACTGGGAGAGCTCCGAGACGTTCGTGGACCGCGACCCGCTGGGCAACCCGGTTCACAAGCGCCACCCGTGGAACCAGACCACGATCCCGAAGCCGCAGAAGCGCGAGATGCAGCCCGGCGGCAAGTACTCGTGGACCATGTCCCCGCGCTGGCTCTTCCAGGGCGACCACCTGGCGCTCGACACCGGCGGCGGCGCGTACGCCCGGCTCCTCGCCACGGCGCTGGCCAACATGGTGGACATCGGCTACGTCAAGGCGACCGGGGACAGCGTCAAGATCTACCTGCCCAAGACCGCCATGAAGGACGAGGCCGAGTTCGAGTGGAAGGTTCCGAAGTGGAGCAACGCCATCGAGCGTGACCGGGCCCGGACGTACTTCCAGGCCTACGCGTGCGCGTGCGCGTACTACTTCGTGGAGAAGGCGATGGCCGAGCTGCACGCCGGCCGGACCGAGACGTCGGTCCCGTTCGAGGTGCCCGAGGAGGCGATCGGCTGCGGCTTCCACGAGGCGGTGCGCGGCGTCCTCTCGCACCACCTGGTCATCCGCGAGGGCAAGATCGCCAACTACCACCCGTACCCGCCGACGCCGTGGAACGGCAGCGTCCGCGACGTGTACGGCACTCCGGGGCCGTACGAGGACTCCGTCCAGAACACCCCGATCTTCGAGGAGAACGGCCCCGACAACTTCAAGGGCATCGACATCATGCGCGCGGTGCGCAGCTTCGACCCCTGCCTGCCCTGCGGCGTCCACATGTACCTGGGCTCGGGCAAGGTGCTGGAGCAGAGGCACTCGCCGATGTTCGGCATGCAGCAGTAGCCCGGTGGCCGCCGATGAGGGCGCTCGCCGTGAGATCGAGCGCAGGATCCAGAAGGTGGACGCGCTGGTGCGCGACCTGGAAGCGGTGCCCGACGAGGGGGCGAGGCGGACCGCCGCGGAGGCGATCCGCGCCCTCCTCGAACTCCATCGCGACGCACTGGTGCGGCTGCTCGACCTGGCCGGCCCCGAGGCGCGGGACCGGCTCGCCGGCGACCCGGCCGTGGGCGCGCTGCTGCTGCTGCACGACCTGCACCCGGTGCCGTTCGCTGACCGGGTGCAGCGGGCCCTGGACGGCGTGAGGCCGTACCTGGGCTCGCACGGCGGCGGCGTCCAGGTGCTGGAGGCGCGCGACGGCGTCGTGCGCCTCCGGCTGGAGGGGACGTGCCACGGCTGTCCCTCCTCGACCGCCACGCTCGAGCACGCGATCGAGCGGGCGATCCTGGAGGGCGCGCCGGACGTCACCGCGATCCAGGTGGAGGGCGTGGTCGATGCGCCGCCCGCCGGGTTCGTGCCGCTGACCTCGATCGGGCGGGAGCCGCTGACCTGCCCGGCCGAGCTTCGGAGCTGACGGTGGCCGCCGGTCCACTCGCGTCGCTCCGGCGCCTGGCCCGCCCCGAGGAGTCAGAGGAGCGCTGCGAGCTCTGCAGCGCTCCGATCGCGGCCGAGCACCGGCACCTGCTCGAGGTCGAGACGGAGGCCCTGGCCTGCGCCTGCCAGGCCTGCGCGCTGCTCTTCACGGGTCGGGAGCACGCGCGCTACCGGCCGGTGCCCACGCGCGTCCTGTCGCTCCCCGACCTGGTCGTCGGCGAGGACTGGTGGGAGTCGCTCGACATCCCGGTCGGCCTCGCGTTCTTCGCGCGGAGCACCCGGCAGGGCCGGGTGGTGGCGCGCTACCCCAGCCCGGCCGGCCCCACGGAGTCGCGGCTCGGCCTCGACACGTGGGTCGGGCTGGAGGCGTCGAACCCGGTGCTGCGGGACCTCCAGCCCGACGTCGAGGCGCTGCTGGTGAACCGGGTCGGGACCGCCGCCGACAACCTGATCGTGCCCATCGACCAGTGCTACGCGCTGGTCGGGTTGGTGCGCTCGCACTGGCGGGGGATCTCGGGCGGCCCCGAGGTGTGGGGCGCCATCGCCACGTACTTCGGCGACCTGCGGCAGCGCGCCCGGGCGGTGTCGGCTGGAGGGCCGGGTCCACGCCGTCGCCCTGGACTGCCAGGTCCGCATCGACGCCCAGCGGCGTCGGTACCGGGACGACGAGCGGAAGCGCCTGGCGGAGCTGTTCGGCGAGCCGGCCCGCTGGTCGCGGACGCTGCGCAGCCTGCTGTGGGCGCACGTGCACGCGAGCGTGCCGCCGTTCGAGGGCGAGACCAGCGTGCTGCTGCACGTCCCCTGCACGGGCGACTTCAACGTGCTGGCGGCGAAGTACTTCAACGCGGTGGACCAGGGCGCGGTGCCGGTCAGCCTGCTGTTCAGCGGCACGGTGTTCCACGCCGGGGAGACCGGGGCGCTGACCGTCGCCCGCATCCCCTGGAGCGCCGAGGCGACGTTCGACCTGCCCGCCTCGGTGTGGCATGAGCTCCTCGACCTGTACTACCCGAACACCGCCTGGCTCACGGTGCGCATGGACGCGTTCGAGCGGCTCCAGGCGTACCGGGCCGAGCGCGGGCTGCTGACGTGGGAGCAGGCCCTGGACGCGCTGCTCGCCGGCGCGGCCGAGGAGACGCGGTCGTGAGCGCCGACCCGGTCGAGGCCGTGGCGCGGGCCGTGCTGTACGAGGGGTACCTGCTGTATCCGTACACGCGGAGCGCGGCCAAGAACCAGGTCCGGTGGACGTTCGGCGGCGTGTATCCCCCGACCTGGGAGGCCGATCCCAGCACGATGCGGACGGAGTGCCTGCTGCGGCCGGAGGCCGGCTGCCGGGTCGGCGTCCGCGTCCGCTGCCTGCAGCTCGTCCGGCGCACCTCCAGCGAGGAGCCGCCGTGGCAGGAGGCGCGAGAGCGAGGCCGGCGTGGACCGCGAGTGGCTGGCCATCGAGGGGCGCGCCGTGGTGGCGGCCGAGCCCGTCGAGGCCGGCGCGCTGCGCCTGACCGTCGAAGTCGAGAACACCACGCCGGCGCCGGCCGGGCTCGACCGCGAGTCGGCGCTGCTGCGCTCGATGGTGTCCACGCACACGGTGCTGCGGGTCACCCGCGGCGCGTTCGTCTCTCTGGCGGACCCGCCGTCGGAGCTGGCCGCCGCCGCGGCCGCCTGCGCCAACGTGGGCACGTGGCCGGTGCTGGCCGGCGAGCCCGGCTCGTACGACACGGTGCTCTCCTCGCCGATCATCATGGAGGACCACCCGCGGGTGGCGGAGGAGAGCCCGGGCGACCTCTTCGACGCGACCGAGATCGACGAGATCCTGACGCTGCGCATCCTCACCCTGAGCGACGCGGAGAAGGACGAGCTGCGGCGCACGGACCACCGCGCCCGGCAGCTGCTGGAGCGCTGCGAGTCGCTGACGGGCGACGAGCTCCTCCGGCTGCACGGGACGCTGCGGGGGGTCGAGCGGTGAGTGACCTGGACCCGGGGATCGACCCGTGGGGCGAGACGAAGCCGCTGTCGGTCGTCGCCTGGACGCACGGCGCGCTCCGGGCCGGCGACGCGGTGCGGCTGCGCCCGCGGCCCGGCGCGGACATCCTGGACCTGGCGCTCGCCGGGCGCGCCGCCCACGTGGAGTCGATCGTCCAGGACTTCGAGGACCAGGTCCAGGTGGCCGTCGTGATCGACGACGACCCGGGCGCGGACCTGGGCGCGATGCGGATGCCGGGGCACCGGTTCTTCTTCCGCCTCTCTGAGGTCGAACCGGCATGAAGGTCCTGGTGGCGGGCATCGGCAACGTGTTCCTGGGCGACGACGCGTTCGGCGTCGAAGCCGTGGCCCGGCTCGCCGGGCGCCAGCTGCCCGCGGGCGTGGAGGTGGCCGACTTCGGGATCCGCGGGTTCGACCTGGCGTACGCGCTGATGGACGGCTACGACGCCGCGATCCTGGTGGACGCGCTGCCCCGGGGCGAGCCGGCCGGCACCCTGTGCGTGCTGGAGCCGGACCTGGACGACCTGGACCGGGGCGCCGCCACGCTCGACAGCCACGCGATGAACCCCATGGCCGTCCTCGCGATGGTCCGCCAGCAGGGCGGGACGCTGCCGCCGACGTGGATCGTGGGCTGCGAGCCCGCCGTGATCGATCCCGAGGGCGAGGGCCACATGGGACTGAGCCAGCCGGTGGCCGCGGCGGTGGACGCCGCCGCGGACCTGGTCGAGACGCTGGTGCGGCGCGTCGCGGCGCCCGCCGGCTCGACGCCGAGGAGGGACTGAGCATGCACGAGATGGGTCTCTGCGAGGCCGTGCTGGGCGTCGTGCGGGACGTCTCCGACGACGCGCCCGTGCGCCGGGTCCGCCTCCGCGTCGGCCGGCTCCAGGGGGTCGTGCCCGACGTGTTCGACGCCTGCTGGCGGATGGTCGCGCAGGACACGGGCGCGTCGAGCGCGGAGCTGGTGCTGGCCGACGTGCCGCTGCGCGTGCGCTGCCGGGCCTGCGGTGCCGAGAACGACGTCGAGTCGGCGATCATCGCCTGCCCCGCCTGCGCGGCGGTCACGGTGGACGTGGTCGCCGGCGACGAGCTGATGGTCGAGGAGGTCGAGCTCGAGGACGGCGAGGTGCGCCGGAACCCGGCGCTGGCCGCCGCGGCGGGCGCCTGACATGTGCCTCGCCATCCCCGGCAAGGTGATCGAGATCGTGGACGCCGAGCGGCAGATCGCGAAGGTGGAGGTGGCCGGCGTCCGCCGCAACGTCAACGTGGGCCTGCTCACCGGCGACGACCGCCCCGAGCTCGGCGAGTACGTGCTCATCCACGTCGGCTTCGCGCTGAGCAAGATCGACGAGCAGGAAGCGATGGAGACGATGCGGATGCTGGAGGGCCTGGGCGAGGCATACACGGACGAGCTCGACCAGCTCAGGGAGTCGAGCATCAACTGATGACGGGAGATTGCTGCCATGAAACTGGGCTCCTTGTTCGGCCTGGCGCTGATCGGCGCGGCCCTGCTGCTCGCCGCCAACGCCAAGGACATCGAGCGGTACCTGAAGCTCAGGTCGATGTGACGGAGGCCGTCGGCCAGGCGTGACGCGGTACAGAGTGGTCCCCGGGTCCTCCTCGATCGACACCGAGGTGCGGTCGAGCGTCCACCCCATCCACGGCCGCGCGACCGACGTGAGCGGCGTCGTGGAGGCGGCGTTCGACGGCGACGGGAAGCCGCTGCTCGACCAGCGGCACGGGGGCTGGGTGGAGATCCCGGTGGAGGCGATCCGCTCCGGCAACCGGCTCACGGACCTGGAGATGCAGCGGCGCGCCGAGGTGAGCCGCTACCCGACGATCCGGTTCGAGGTGACCCGCGCATGGCCCGTGAACGGCACCGACCGCTACCGGGCCGCGGTCAGCGTGACGGCGCATGGCCGGACGCAGGCGTTCGAGGAGGACTTCCGGCTCCAGCGGAACGGGGGCCGGGTGGTCCTGGACGGGCAGCACACATTCGACATGCGCGACTTCGGCGTGAACCCGCCGCGCATCCTCACGCTCCGGGTCGAGCCCCAGGTGAAGGTGAGCGTGCGGCTGGTGGCGGAAGAGGAGGACTGACAGGTGTTCGGGAAGCTGGCGATCTTCGCGGTCGGCTACATGCTCGGCGCCCGCTCCGGGCGCGAGCGGTACGAGCAGCTGGTCGGGCTGGCCAGGTGGGTCGCGGGCCGGGAGGAGGTGCAGAGCGCCTTCGGCCTCGCCCAGAGCGCGCTGCAGGCGGCGTCGGAGCGGACGCAGGAGCGACCCCGGGGCAGGCGGCGCGCGGCCTGACCATGGCGGCGGAGCGGCTGGCGGTCACCGTTCGGGGCACGGTGCAGGGCGTCGGGTTCCGCCCGTTCGTCTTCCGCCTGGCCACGCGCCACTCGCTCGCCGGCTGGGTGCGCAACTCCACCGGTCCCGTGGAGATCGAGGTGGAGGGGGACCCGGCCGGCCTGCGCCGCTTCCTGGCGCAGCTGACGGCGGAGGCGCCGCCGCTGGCCGCCATCGAGGAGGTGCGGACGGCGGCGGTGCCCGCCCGGGGCGAGCGCGGGTTCCTGATCGAGCGGAGCCGGCCGGAGCCCGGCGACTTCCAGCCGGTGGCGCCCGACGCGGCCACGTGCGACGACTGCGTGCGGGAGCTGTTCGACCCCGGCGACCGGCGCTTCCGCTACCCGTTCGTCAACTGCACGAACTGCGGGCCGCGGTTCACGATCATCGAGTCGCTGCCGTACGACCGGCCGGCGACCACGATGCGCGGCTTCCGCATGTGCGAGGCGTGCCAGCGCGAGTACGACGACCCGCTGGACCGCCGGTTCCACGCCCAGCCGAACGCCTGCTGGGACTGCGGGCCGCGGCTGTCCGCGCCGCTGGAGACCGCCGTGGCGGCGCTGCGGGCCGGCCTGGTCGTCGCCGTGAAGGGCCTGGGCGGGTACCAGCTCGCCTGTGACGCCCGCGACGAGGACGCGGTGGCCCGGCTGCGCCGGCGCAAGCGGCGGCCGGCCAAGCCGTTCGCCGTGCTGGTCGCGGACC
Organism: Chloroflexota bacterium; assembly: GCA_005880175.1. Next base: position 12,181 of record VBJR01000268.1, on the reverse strand, counting down.
CCTCGCCGTACTGCGAGGCGCCGGCCGAGGAGCTGGCGCTGCTGCGGGGGCCGGCCCGGCCGATCGTGCTGCTGCGCTCCCGCGGCGGCCTGGCCCCGTCGCTGGCGCCCGGCCTGCTCGAGCTGGGCGTCATGCTGCCGGCGACGCCGCTCCACCACCTGCTGCTGCGCGACTTCGGCGGCCCGCTGGTGATGACCAGCGGCAACCTGAGCGAGGAGCCCATCTGCCGGGACGACGGCGAGGCGGGCGAGCGGCTGGCGGGCGTGGCCGACGTCTTCCTGGGCCACGACCGGCCGATCGCCGCCCGCTACGACGACTCGGTCGTGCGCTGGGCGGCGGGCGCCGCCCGGGTCGTGCGGCGGGCGCGAGGGCTGGCGCCGGCGCCGCTGGAGCTGCCGCCGGGACCGCCGGCCGTGGCGACGGGCGCCCACCTGAAGGCGGCGTTCACCGTCGCCCGGGACGGCCACGCGTTCGTCGGCCCGCACGTCGGCGACCTGGACGAGCTGCTGACGGTCCAGTCGTACGGGGAGTCGCTCGCCCGCTGCGAACGCATGTTCCACGTGGAACCTTCCGTGGTGGCCTGCGACCTGCACCCGGACTACGCGTCCACGCGCGCCGCCGAGGCGCTGGGGGACCCGGTCCGTGTCCAGCACCACCACGCGCACGTCGCCAGCGTCATGGCCGAGCACGGGCTGGCCGGCCCGGTCTGCGGCGTGGCGCTGGACGGGGTGGGCCTGGGCCCCGACGGCACGGTCTGGGGCGGCGAGGTGCTGGTCTGCGACCGCCGCGGGTACGAGCGGGTGGCGCACCTGGCGCCGGTCCCGCTGCCGGGCGGCGACCGGTGCGCGCGCGAGGGCTGGCGGATGGCGGCCGCGTACGGCCTGGAGGAGCCGCCGGAGGGCGTGGACCCGGGCCGGTACGCGGCGGTGCTGCGCCTGGCCCGGTCGGGTCGCGCCCCGGTCACCACGTCGGCCGGCCGGCTGTTCGACGCGGTGGCCAGCGCGCTGGGGGTGTGCCACGTGTCCACGTACGAGGGCGAGGCGGCGGCGCGCCTGGAGGCGGTGGCCGAGCCGGGGCCGGCGCCGCCCATCGACGTCGAGCTGGAGGACAGCGGGCTGCTGTTCGCGGAGCTGGTCGCCCGGCGCCGGGCGGGGGAGCCGGCGGCGCGGCTGGCCGCCGTGTTCCACGCCTCGCTGGCCGCCGCGGTGGTCCGCGCCTGCCGGCGGACCGGCCTGGGCGTCGTGGCGCTGTCAGGCGGCTGCTTCCAGAACCGGCTGCTGCTGGAGACGTGCTTCACCGGGCTCCGCGCCGCCGGCCTCGAGCCGTACGCGAACGAGCGCGTGCCGGCCAACGACGGCGGCCTGTCGCTGGGCCAGGTGCTGGTGGCGACGTGCGGCGGGTGACGGGACCGGTCGAGCGCCACTACGAGGCCGTGCTGGCGGCCGGCGAGGTGTTCTTCGGCACGCGCGCCCCGGCCCTGGCCAGCGCCTGCTGGGGGATGGCGCGGCGGTTCCACCGGGGCGGCCGGCTCGTGATCCACGCGCCCGCCGGCGCCGCGTTCAGCGACGCCCAGCACAACGCGGTCGAGTTCGTGCACCCAGTGCTGGTCGGCAAGCGAGCGCTGCCCGCGATCGCGGTGCGCGAGCGGGCGCACCTGGACCTCCTGGTCGGCCCGCACGACATCCGGATGGAGATCGCCGAGCTCGGCTTCTCGGTCGACGGGGAGGCGTTCGCGGTGGAGTTCTTCGAGCACGAGGGCCTGCTCGCCGAGGGCTGCACCGACGAGGTCTGCGTGACGTGCGGGGACGTGGCGCTGCCGGCCGCGGTCGTGACCGTGCGCGGCAGCGCGGCCACGGTGCGGACGGCGCAGGGCGAGGAGGAGGCCGACGTGACGCTGGTCGCGCCGGTGGAGCCGGGCGAGCTGCTGCTGGTGCACGGCGGCGTCGCGCTGGAGCGCGTGAAGCCGATCGACCAGTTCTCGCGCGAGTTCTACCCGTTCCTGAGCAACGAGACGGTGGACGTCCCGTCCGTGCTGGCCGACGTCGCGCAGTCGGTGCGCATGAAGTGGGCGGACGTGGCGGGGCTGCGGCGGGGGCAGGACCTGGAGGCGGTGGCGGCCGCGCTGGAGACGCTGCGGACCCGGGTGGACGCGGGCGGCGCCGTGCTGGCGTTCGGCAACGGCGGCAGCGCGACCGACGCCGCGGACCTGGCGGCGGACCTGCTGGCGATCGGGGTGCCGGGCATCGACCTGTCCGGCGAACCGGCGATCGTGACGGCCGTCGGCAACGACATCGGCTTCGAGGAGGTGTTCGCCCGCCAGGTCATCGCGCTCGGCCGCCCGGGCGACGTGGCGCTGGGGATCTCGACGAGCGGCCGGTCGGGCAACGTGCTGCGGGCGCTGCGCCAGGCCCGCCGCCAGGGCCTGGCCACGATCGCGCTGGCCGGCTACGGCGGCGGCGAGCTCCGCGGCGATCCGGACGTGGACCACCTCCTCGTGACGGACAGCACGTACATCCCGCGCATCCAGGAGTCCCAGGCGACCATCTGCCACGCGCTGGTGCGCGGGCTGGAGGAGAGGCCATGAAGTTCGTCGACGAGTTCCGCGACCAGCAGGTGGCCGCGCGTCTCGCGAAGGTGATCGAGCGGGAGTCGGCCGGCCGGGACTGGAAGATCATGGAGATCTGCGGCGGCCACACGCACACGATCTACAAGTTCGGGATCGAGGACGTGCTGCCGGCCAACGTGGAGCTGGTGCACGGGCCGGGGTGCCCGGTGTGCGTGATCCCGATGGGCCGGGTGGACGACGGGATCGCCGTGGCCCGGACGCCGGGCGTGATCTTCACGTGCTTCGGCGACATGATGCGCGTGCCCGGCAGCGAGGGCTCGCTGCTGGACGCGAAGGCGCAGGGCGCGGACGTCCGCATGGTCTACTCGCCGCTCGACGCGCTCAAGATCGCCCGGGAGAACCCG
>VBJR01000268.1:0-9184 GCA_005880175.1 Chloroflexota bacterium | reverse complement strand
GACGTGCCCAACTTCTCGGTCTTCTGCAACCACGTGACGATCGTGCCGCCGATGAAGGCGATCCTGGACTCGCCCGACCTGCGCCTCGACGGCTTCCTCGGGCCCGGCCACGTGAGCACGGTGGTGGGCATCAGGCCGTACGAGTTCGTGTCCCGCCGCTACGGCAAGCCGGTCGTGGTGGTCGGGTTCGAGCCGCTGGACATCCTCCAGGGCGTGCACATGATCGTGCGCCAGGTGCGCGAGGAACGGTGCGAGGTGGAGAACCAGTACCGGCGGATCGTGCGCGACGACGGCAACCCGAAGGCGCTGGAGGTGGTCGGCCAGGTGTTCCGGCTGCGGCCGCACTTCGAGTGGCGCGGCCTCGGCTTCATCTCGCTGTCGGCGCTGGCGATCCGCGACGAGTTCGCCCGCTTCGACGCGGAGCTCCGGTTCGAGGTGCCCGGCGTGCGGGTGGCGGACCCCAAGGCGTGCCAGTGCGGCGAGGTGCTGAAGGGCGTCCTCAAGCCGTGGGAGTGCAAGGTGTTCGGCACGGCCTGCACGCCCGAGACGCCGATCGGCACGTGCATGGTGTCGTCCGAGGGCGCCTGCGCGGCCTACTACAACTACGGCCGGTTCTCGCGCGCCGCCTCCCGGCTGCAGGTGCTCCAGTGAGCGCGCCCTCCGACGCGTCCCGGATCGGCAAGTGGTCCGAGCAGGAGGTGCTGGAGCGGATCGAGGCGGTGCGCCGGCGCGCGCCGCGGATCCGCGAGCAGGCGATCACGATGGCGCACGGGGCCGGCGGCAAGGCCACGCAGACGCTGGTCGAGGCGCTGTTCCAGCCCGCGTTCGGCAACCCCGCCGGCGACCAGGCGCCGTTCCAGGTCGGGGACGCCACGCTGGCCGTGACGACCGACTCGTATGTCGTCTCGCCACTGTTCTTCCCTGGCGGCGACATCGGCGAGCTGGCCGTCAACGGCACGGTCAACGACCTCGCGGTGGGCGGCGCGGAGCCGCTCTGCATCACGGCGGGCTTCATCCTCGAGGAGGGGCTGGAGCTGGACGTGCTGCGCCGCGTGGTGGAGTCGATGGCGCGGGCCGCGGCGGGCGCCGGCGTGCGGCTGCTGGCGGGCGACACGAAGGTGGTGCCGCGGGGCAAGGGCGACGGGCTGTTCGTCAACACGACCGGGGTCGGGCTGGTGCGCGAGCCGGAGCGGCTGGGCGCCGGCCGCGTGTCGGTGGGCGACGCCGTGCTGGTCTCGGGCACGGTCGGGGACCACGGCACGGCGATCATGCTGGCCCGGGGCGACCTGGAGATCGAGTCGGACGTGGAGTCGGACACGGCGGCGCTCAACGGGCTGTGCGCGGCGATGCTGGGGGCCGGCGACGTCCACCTGATGCGGGACGCGACCCGCGGCGGGGTGGCGACCGTCCTCAACGAGGTGGCGCGGGAGGCGGACGTGGCGGTGGCGATCCGGGAGGAGGCGGTGCCGGTCCGCGACGAGGTGCGGGGCGCCGCCGAGATCCTGGGGATCGACCCGCTCTACGTGGCCAACGAGGGCAAGCTGGTCGCGGTGGTCGCGGCGAGCGACGCGGAGGCGGTGCTGGCGGCGATGCGCGCCCACCCGCTGGGCGAACGCGCCTCGCTGATCGGCGAGCTGCGCGCGGAGCCGCCGGGCATGGTGTTCATGCACACGGCCTTCGGCGGCTCCCGCGTGGTGGACATGCTGATCGGAGACCCGCTGCCCCGCATCTGCTGAGGGACGCCGGCCGCCGGGCTCCGAACCGCTCGTGCGGACCCCTGAGCGGTTCCCGGGCCCGGGAACCGCTCAGGGGACCAATGTGCGAATCGAGGCGCGCTACCCTGCCTGCTCGGCGTAGACCGCCTGGAGGGGCGGGCTCTCGACCAGGAACGCCTGCCGCAGCGCCCGGTCCGCCTGGGTCAGGTGCTCCAGGTCGTGGACGGCCCACTGGACCAGCACGTCTCGAAGGGTGACCTGCCCCAGCCGGCGGGACATGCCCGTCAGCTCCAGGTCCTCCGGCTTCAGCGACGCGATCAGGGCCAGGTTCTCCTCGCGCGCCCGCGCGAACGCCTCGGCCAGCTCGCCGGCCGTCTCCTCGGTGATCGGCGGGATCGCCGAAGGGTCGACCGGGGCGAGCTGCGGGTCGCCCGCCAGGAACTGCCGGATCCGGCCCGGGAAGACGTGGCGGTCCGCCTGCAGCAGGTGGCGGAGGCAGTCCACGACGCACCACTCGCCCTCGGCCGCGGGCCGCGTGAGGACGTCCTCGGACACCGTCGCCGCCAGGTCGAGCCACCGCCGCGGCGTCGTCGCCATCACCGCCGAGATCCTTTCCACGGTCCCTGCCACGTGACGTCACCTCCACAGGAATCGACGGCCCCTCGCCGCCCGTGCAAAGCATGTGCCATCCGCCGCCACCGGCGCGGCCGCTGCCGCCCCTCGCGCGGCGCCGCAGGAGTACGCTGGTGTCCCTGAAGGGGGGCAAGACAGCGACGATCGACCGGCGTGCTCCTGGCAACCCGTACAAGGTGCTGCAGGTCGATCCCTCCGCCGAGCAGGAGGTGATCGAGGCGGCCTACCGGCGCCTGGTGCGCAAGTACCACCCGGACGTCAACTCCGCGCCCGCCGCTGAGGCCAAGCTGAAGGAGCTGGTGGAGGCGTACGCGGTCGTCCGCGACCCTGGGCGGCGGGCCGAGTACGACCGCCGGCGGGCGCCGTGGACGCGGATCAAGCTCCACGTCCGCTGGCCGCGCGAGTGGACGCGGCCCGGCGATGCCCGGCCGGCGCCCGGCGGGCGGCCGCTGCACGGCGGCGACGAGTCGGTGCCCGACGGGCCGGTCTGCTCGCGGCACCCGGGCCGCCGGTCGGTGGGGACCTGCCACGTGTGCGCCGGCGCCCTGTGCGGCTCGTGCGCGTCGCTGGTCCAGCCGGCCGGGTGCCCGCCGTGTGTCTGGCGCCGGGCGCGCCGGGTGCAGCTGCGCGCGATCGGGGCCATCGTGGGCTTCGCCGTCGCGTTCGCCCTGGTGCTGGCGATGGCGGTCGCGACGATCCGGGCGCCGCTGGTGGTCGGCCTGCTGTCCGCCTACCTGGTGTCGGCCACGGCGCTGGGGATCACCGTCATGGCCGGGCGCATGTGGCGCTCGGGCTGGCAGGACGAGCCGCGCGACATGGACCTCGGCGTGACGTTCCTGGTCTGGATCGGCCTGCTGATCGGCTGGGTGGGGGCGCCCGTGCTGCTGGCCAAGATGGCGAGCGACGTCAACCGCGGCAGCCGCCTGGCCGCGATCGCGTCCGACGCCCTGCAGGCCTGAGCGCTCAGGAGAACGCGGGGAGCGGGCTCGCGTGGCGGGGCTGGTACAGGCCCAGCTCGCCGTAGCCGGGGACCAGCAGGCGGGTCAGCAGCCCGAAGCCCAGGCTCGTGACGGGCGCGACGAACTGCACGCCCTTCGCCTCCAGCTCGCGCCGCGTCGCCTCGACGTCCGTGCACATCAGGTACAGCTCGGCCCGGCCCGCCTCCGGCGCCTCGGCCGGGTGGCAGGCCAGCTCCCCGGGCGGCAGCGCGAAGATCAGCCAGCCGTCGTGGGCGTCGACGGAGTCCATGCCCAGCACGTCGCGGAAGAACGCCCGCGCCCGCTCCGCGTCCTGGGCGTACAGGATGGTATGCACACCGGCAATCACGCGGATAGCCTACAGGCACGATGCCGTTCATCCGCACCACCGAGCTGCCGCCGAAGGAGCCGCTCACCGGCTTCGTCGGCCGCTTCTTCCACTCGGAGCACATGACGTTCGTGCACTACGAGATCGCCCCCGGCGCCCGCGTGCACCCCCACCGCCACGAGAACGAGGAGGCGTGGCACGTCATCGAGGGCGAGCTCGAGATGACGCTCGACGGCGCCACCACGGTGCTCCGGGCGGGCGACGCGGCCGTCGTCCCCGCCAACGTCGAGCACTGCGCCGGCGCGGTCGGCCGCTGTCGCGCCATCGTGGTCGACTACCCGGTCCGCGACACCGTGGGCGGCGTGGACATTCGCTGACCCACGGTCCCGTCTGGGACAATGTCCGCGCGCTCCGTCATTGCCGTCGATCTCTCAACGTCCTGGAGTGGGTATGGGTGTGCGCATCCAACCTCTGGTGTGGAAGATGGACCACGAGGTCATGAGCCCGGTCGTGAACGCCAAGAACGACGCCAGCCTGGTCGCGCGTGCGCGCGCTGGCGACGAGACCGCCTGGTCCGCGATCGTCGAGCTCCATTGGAAACAGGTGTGGAGCCTGAGCCGGATGATCGTGCGTGACGATCCGGGCGCCGAAGAGGTGGCCCAGGAGACGTTCCGCGCGGCCCGGGACCGGCTGGCCGGGTTCGAGTCCGACCGCTCCCTGTACGGCTGGATCCAGTCGATCTGCTGTCGGCGAGCGCTCGAGGCGCTGCGCCTCCGCGGCCGCCAGGCGGCCGCCAAGCCGCCACCCACCGGCCGCTCCGACCTGGAGCGGGCGCTGACCGAGCTCGAGCCGGGGGAGCGGGAGGCGCTTCTCCTGTCGGCGACCGGGTCGGCGCCGGAGGAGCTGGCCGCGACCCTGGGCGTCGAGGCCGGGCTGGTCCGGGCCCGGACCGCCAACGCGCGGGTCCGCCTGCTGGAGCAGCTCGACGGGGGAGCCATCGGGTGAAGGACATGCAGAGGCTCCTCGAGCAGCACGACCGCGCCCGCCAGCTGCTCCTCGAGGGCGACAGCAGCGACGAGGTCGAGCGCCACGTCGCGGAGTGCGAGGTCTGCGGGCCCCTCGCGGCCCGGCTGGCCGACGTCGAGCGCTCGATCCGCACGGTCCCCGAGCCGCGGCCGGAGCTGCTGGGGAAGATCCTGCGCCGGACGTCGCGGCCCCGGCTGTCCCCGGAGCTGCAGGCCCGGCCGGCCAGCGTGGCCCCGGCGCCGCCCCGCCCGCCGCACGGCCGGATCGAGATCCTGTTCCCGGCCGAGACCACCGGCGAGCCCACGCCGCCGAGCCCGGGCTTCGTGCCGCTGGTGCTGGCCGTCGAGGCCGACCGCCACCCGACCGACGGCCCGGCCGCCCAGCCGATGGAGCGGGTGATCATCGTCGCCCGCTACCCCGTGCTGGTGGGCCGCGGCCCCGACATGGACGTGCCGATCTGGGACCGGTCCGTGTCGCGGCGGCACGCCGAGATCGACTGGCGCGACGACACGTGGAGCATCCGCGACCTGGAATCCACGAACGGGACCCGGGTGGACGGCTCGCTCCTGGGCCCCCGTGAGGTCCGGACGCTGACCCCCGGCGACCGGGTCGACCTGGGGTTCTACGCCCGGCTCACGGTCCGCAGCCTGCTCCCGGTGCTGCACCCCAACGGCGTCGGCGGCGAGATCCAGCGCCTCCTTTCCTGGTCCGGCCGGTAGCCGACCGCATGGGCATCTCGATCCCGTTCGACCGGGCCGCCGGGTACTACGACGACACCCGCGGGCTGCGGCCGGAGACGCAGGCCACGATCATCGCGCAGCTCGCCGCCGAGCTGCGCGGCCGCGGCCCCTGCCTCGAGGTCGGGGTCGGGACCGGCCGGATCGCGCTCGACCTGCACCGGAGCGGCGTCGCGATGGCCGGCGTGGACCTGTCCCGGCCGATGCTCGACCGGCTGGTCCAGAAGGCGGGCGGCCAGGCTCCGTTCCCGCTGGCGATCGCGGACGCCACCGTCCTGCCGGTCGCCGACGGGCGCGTCGGCGGGGCGGTGTTCTGCCACGTGCTGCACCTGATCGAGCACTGGCGGCGGGCGGTGGCCGAGGCGGTCCGCGTGCTCCGGCCGGCCGGCGTGCTCCTGGTCGAGTCGGCGGCGAGCTCGGACAGCGCGGCCGGCGCCGTGTTCCGGCACTTCTGGTCGCTCGCCCTGCCCGGTGGGCGTCCGCGCCGGCCTGGCCTGAACGACATGACCGAGCTGGACGCCGCGCTCGGCGAGCTGGGCCTCCCGGTTCGCCTGCTCCCGCCGGTCGTGGAGCGGACCGAGTTGAACCTCGCGATGATCATCGACGGGCTGGAGGCCGGCATCCAGTCGGCCTGCTGGGACCTCGACGAGGCGGTGCGCAGGTCGGCCGCCGCGGCCACCCGGGAGTGGGCGCGGCAGGAGCACGGCCCTCTCGACGCGCCGCTGTGGCGCGAGCAGACGATCACGTGGCACGCGTACGACGTGCCCGGAGCCGCGGGGTAGCCTCCGGTGGCCCGGGTGCACTTCCGCATCCACACCGAGCTGGAGCCGGCCGCCGTCCTGGCCGCGCTCACCGACTTCGGCCCGAGCCGCGCCGACACCTGGGCCAACGTCGAGACCGGGTACCTGACGGTCCACGATTCGGGCCCCGGCTGGGCGGACGTGACGGAGGGCAGCTCGGTGGCCGGCGGCGTGTGGGAGCGCAGCCGGTACGACTGGGCCGACGGCGACCGCCTCTCGGCCGTGACGGTGGACTCCAACACGTGGGCGCCGGGCAGCCGCTGGGACTACCGGTTCGCGCCCGCCGCCGGCGGGGGCACCGAGGTGGACGTCCGCGTGCTGCGGATCGGCAGGGGCGTCAGGGGACACCTGCTGGGGGCGTTCATCGCGCTGTTCGGCGCGCGCCGCCTGCGGGGCGACATGGAGCGCGCCATGGCCCGCACGGCAGCCCGGCGAGCCCGGTAGCGCGGGTGGTCGTCGACGCGCACCAGCACTTCTGGGACCCGCGGACGGCGCACTACGCGTGGCTGACGGACGAGCGCGCCGCCATCCGGCGGCCGTTCACGCCCGACGACCTGCGGCCGCTGCTGAGGGCCCACGGCGTGGACAGGACGATCGTCATCGAGGCCCGGTCCAGCCTGGAGGAGACGCGCGAGCTGCTGGCGGTGGCAGAGGCGACCGACTTCCTGGCCGGCGTGGTCGGCTGGGTGGACTTGACGGGCCCGGTGGCGGCGCAGGTCGCCGCGCTGCGGGCCGCGCCCGGCGGGAGGCACCTGAGCGGCATCCGCCACCAGGTGCGGGCGGAGCCGGACCCCGGCTGGCTGACCCGCCTGGACGTCCTCCGCGGCCTGGCCGCGCTGGGGGACGCCGGCCTCGTGTACGACCTGCTGGTCACCGGCCGCGAGATGGACGCGGCCTGCCAGGCGGCCAGGCGCGTGCCCGGGCTCACGTTCGTCGTCGAGCACCTGGGCGCGCCGGCGGTGCGGGCCGGCGTCGAGCCGGCGTGGGCGGCCGGCATGGAGCGTCTCGCGGACCTGCCGAACGTCAGCTGCAAGGTCTCCGGGCTGGTGGTCGCCGGCGCCGAGCAGCTGGCCCCGTTCGTGGACCACGTCGTGGCCTGCTTCGGCGAGGACCGCCTGCTGTTCGGGACCGACTGGCCGGTGTGCCTGCTGGGCGCGAGCTACGACGAGATCCTGGCCAGGTTCGACGCGGTCACGGCGGCGCTGCCGGACGCCGCCCGCGCGAAGGTGCGGGGCGAGAACGCCCGCCGCATCTACCGGCTCTGAGCGAGCGTCAGCGGCGCTCGATCGTCGCGATGTGCTGGTAGTTGTAGCTGAGGCGGCCGCCGGGCTCGCTCGCCGGCTCGATGAACACGACGAGGCCGTCGGCGGCGTCGAGCGTGCCGACCACGCGGCCCTCGACCGCGTGACCGCCGGCGCTGGGGGTCAGCTGGAGCGCCACGTCGGCGCCGCGCAGGGCCTGGATCTGATCCACGGTGGGCATGGCGGCAGGATAGCGCCGCTACGCGCCCAGCAGCAGGCCGATGTTGAGCACGGCGCAGCCGGCGACGGCCGCCGCGAACGGGAGACCGGCCAGCGAGACGGCCACCATCCAGACCGCCGGCCGCTGCGGGGGCAGCGGATCGCCCAGGAGCTGCGCCACCCGCAGCTCGGTGTCGCCCGCGAACGCGGCCGCGGCGGGCACTGTCGAGCCGAGCCGGAACAGCGCGGCGGCCACCGGTCGCGGGCCGACCCGGCACAGCGCGGCCTGGTCCGCGCGCAGCTCCGCCTGCTCGATGCGCCGGCGCGACCACCAGCGGGCCAGGGGGAAGAACACGAGGACCTGCGCGGCCGCCTCGCATGCCGCCCGCACGACGGGCTCGCGCTCGCGGAGATGCTGGCGCTCGTGGAGCAGGACCGCCTCGAGCTCACGGTCGTCGAGCTGTTCGGCCAGGCCCTCGCTGACGATGACGTGCGGCCGGCGGGCGCCGGCACAGAACGCGATCGGCAGGCTGCTGGAGATGCACTGCACGCGCTCCACGCCGGTGCGGGCGACGCTGGAGCGCAGGCGGGCGGGGAGCCGCTCGGCGCGGGGCAGGCGGCCCACCGTGCGCGCCGCGCGCGACAGGACGAACGCGAGCCGCGCGATCCAGGCCACCAGGACGACGCCGGCGAGCGGGAGCACCCCGAGGACGATCGTGCCGGGCCACGAGCTCGGCTGCAGCGCCTGCTGGACGACGGTCGGATGCATCGCGACGGTGCCGGCGATGATCGCGGTCCCCGCTGCTATGAACCCGGCGGACTGGACGTGGCTGCGGTGGAGGCTCATCGGCCATGCTCCCTCGATCACGGCTGCTGGTGCGTCCTCGTGGGGGCCGCCGTCAGATTCGGCCGTGTTGCATGGTCGTGCGACTCATAGTTCGGCTTCCTCCCTTCCTAGCGCGCGTGTACCCCTCGCGGCGCTCAAGAGAGTACCACAGTCTTGTAGTACCGACCAGTCGCATTCTTGCTCAGCGCCAACTGTCAAGTTTACACGTCATTTGGCACTGTGGCGTCGCGTGTTTCGAGTATAACGTGTACTAGTTACAAATAGTTGATTCTGCGCGTGTTGACAGAAGAATGAGCACGCGAGCATGACTCGCAGCGGTTCGGCTAGGGTTTCCCTCGATATGACAACCATGGATGACACCTGGCTCCAGGAGTCCATGCCGTTCGCGAAGCTGATCGGCGCCCGGCTGGTGACGGCGGCGCCCGAGGAGGTGCGCGGGCAGCTGGACTGGGCGCCGGACCGCTGCACGACCGCGTCGATCCTCCACGGCGGGGCGCTGATGGCGTTCGCGGACACGCTGGGGGCCATCTGCGCGTTCCTGAACGTGGGGCCCGGCGAGGGCACCAGCACCATCGAGTCGAAGACGAACTTCTTCCGGGCCGTGCGCAGCGGCACGGTGGAGGCGGTGTCGCGGCCGCTGCACGTGGGCCGGACCACGATC
>VBJR01000267.1 GCA_005880175.1 Chloroflexota bacterium | reverse complement strand
GAGGAAGGTTCAATTCCGACCCGATGAACCCGACCTGGCGGACCCTGGACTGGCAGAACCTCGCCGATTGGGACCCCAGTCGAGAGATCATCGACGCCCTCCCCTTCTATCAGATGGCCGGCACGATGGACATCTTCTATCGCTGGCAGTTCGCGGGCACATGGACGCAGGTCGGCCCGGACGTCAAGTGCACGGCGAACCCGTCGGTCCTGACCAACGGGTGGACACTTCCCTGCCTGGCCGGCGGCGGTGGTCACAACCCGTGCCTCGACCCGTTCCCGCCGGCGGTCCCGCCGGTGTCCGGTGGCCTGCCCGTAAGCGCACTGGGCGTCGACCTGAACGCGTTCCTGCGCGGGCAGTTCACAGGCGGCACGATCACCTCGTTGCCAGCCGCGCCCAACCCGGGGCTGACCAATGTCCCCGTCTGCTTCCACGTCAGCGGCATGACCGTCAACGGCCAGGCCGCGGACCCGCAGCAGGACGTGTCTTGGGAGAAGATCATCGAGGGCCCCGACGGACCGCCACGATCCCCAGGGCCGGGTCGTCGCCGGAGCAGGTGCCGGTCCAGTGCCCGAACGTGCCTGACCAGCAGTTCCTGGTGGCGCACACGTACCACCGCTACAGCACCGGCGACGGCTTCCACGTCAGTGTCACGCATCAGTACGGCATCGACGTCACCGAGCTCTGGCGCGACGCCGACCCCAACGCGCATCGGCTCGACTTCCCCAATGCCGTGCCGCCGGTCGCCGTACCGTCGACGCCACTCCCGGCCTACGTGATCCCGGTCGTCCAGGAGGAGGGCGTGCCGGTCGGCGGCCACTGATTGTGGCCAGCATGTGCCAGCGCTGGAGTTGGCCACCCGCCTGCCTCCGCAACTGCCCGAGCCGCCGCCAACTTCTCCGCCCGCGCCGCGCGAGCCTTGACCGGCGCAGCGAACTCTTGAGAGGATGAGCATCCTCGCGACGCTCTGGGATTCGCCACTGAACGGGATGCGTGAGCTGGCTGCAGTTGAACACGCAGGTCGTCACTCATCGGATGAAGGACGCGAAGGTCGTAGTCGCGGTGTCGGGATGGCCCACGCGTTCCGGGCGCGCGGTCAAGGTGCGGCCCCATCGTGAAGCCGGCCGAGCCCTCCAGCCCGAGAACGGTGCGCGGCGTCACCTGGTCGCCGTCGCTGACCAGCACCGCCTCCAGGTGCGCGTCGCGGATCCAGAGGTCGACTACCCGCACCTGGTGGTGGCCGACGCCGAGGTGGCAGAGCACGCCGGCGAACTCCTACTGGAATTGGCGAGCGGGACGCTTGCTATCCTGTCGCTGGCATGGTCGGGGATCGCTCTGCGGAGTTCGTGTACACGTCCGCCACTGCCTGCTGCGGCGCCTCCTATCGCATTCCAGCCCTGCTCCGCATGGTCGGGACGCTGGCGCCCGGCACGCGCATCCTGGATGTCGGCTGCGGCAACGGCCACCTGGCAGGGCTTCTGGCCGCGCGCGGCCACCTGGTCGTCGGCATCGATCTGAGCCAGTCCGGCGTCGCGATTGCCCGCCGCACGTACCCGGACGTCCGGTTCGAGGTGGTCGGGGCCGGCCGGGACATGCTGGATGCTCTCGGCGGCACGCCCTTCGACCTGGTGGTCAGCACCGAGGTCGTGGAGCACCTTTACTCGCCCGGCGCATTCGCCGAAGGTTGCCACAGGGCGCTACGGCCGGCCGGCCGGCTGGTGTGCTCGACGCCCTACCACGGCTACGTCAAGAACCTGGCGCTCGCGGTCACCAACTCGTTCGACCGCCACTGGGAGCCGCTCGACGAGGGTGGGCACATCAAGTTCTGGAGCCGTTCCACGCTCAGCCGCCTGCTGTGCGAAGTGGGATTCTGCGACCTGCGCTTCAGCGGAGCGGGCCGGCTGCCCCTCCTGTGGAGATCGATGCTGGTCTCGGCCCGGCGTCGCGGCTGACCGTCGGGAGCCAGCGAAGCCTGCAGCGACCCTTAGCACAGCCGGACCCTTCCTGGGGCGCGCAGTATGTGGTCGACCGAGTCGATCGCTCGGCGGGCAGGCCATGACGGCTGTCACCACCGCCGGATCCGGCCACGCCACCGACCGCAGGTCGAAGGTCGCCCAGTGTGGCTCGAGCTGCGGGTCGAACTCGAGGAAGTTCTGCTCCACCACCTCGTAGCGGTTGCCCTGCACCGCGCGCACCGTGCCGATGTGCCCGAAGACGCCGTACGCGCGCCCGTACACCACCATGGCGCCCGGCGTGGGATGCGAGTCGAGCTGGAACCCCTCCGCCCGCGCCACTCCGAACAGGTCGATGGCGTTGCCGAACAGCGGCGGCGGGTGGTCCCAGCGCGGGTCGGCCGGATGCATCAGGGCCCACGTCGCGAGGGCGCCGGCCACGCACTGGTGGGTGACGCCGGACGGGCTCATGTGCGCGGCAAGGTCGGCTGGCCACCGCGGCGTCGCGATGCGCCGCACCCAGCCGGGCGCCAGGATGGGGAAGACGACCGGCAGCCCGGCCAGCTGCACCGGCGGCGTGGCCAGGCTCAGGACCTGATCGGCGTAGGCAGGGCTGCCGCCGTAGACCGCCAGCGCGCCGCGCAGGTCGTGCGGCACGCCGCCGGCGGCGCCCGTCTCCAGGCGGTGCAGGCAGGAGCCGGCCGTGACCATCGCGGCGGCCGGCTGGTAAAGGGTCGATCGGATGGCCCGGCGCCGCGGCGGCCTCCGCGCGCCAGGTGGAGGGCAGGAACTGCATGAAGCCCATCGCGTGCTCGCCGTTGACCGGCTGCGGGTTGGCCCAGTCCCCGATCCGTCGGCCGTCCTCGAGCCCGAGCAGCATGGCCGTCGCGCCGCCTGACTGGGAGCGCGGCCACGTCCACATGGGCCGCGATGTCCGCCGGCACCTGCTCGTCGGGCTGGCCGTTGCGCGCCTGGCCCCAGTCGGTCTCGACCCTGGCGATGGCGAGCAGCACGTTGGGGTCGATGCCGGTGGTCTGGCCGGCCTCGAAGGCGACGGCTACCAGGCCCTGCGGCGCGCCGGCCAGCGCCGGGCTGACGCCGGACGCGCTGGCGCCGGG
The DNA here is from genome assembly GCA_005880175.1 of Chloroflexota bacterium. Next base: position 75 of record VBJR01000267.1, on the reverse strand, counting down.
CCCGGCCGAGAGCAGCGCCACCACGAGCACGATCAGCGCGAGGCTGCCGGTGCCGGCAGGGGCCGCCAGCTTCAC
>VBJR01000266.1 GCA_005880175.1 Chloroflexota bacterium | reverse complement strand
GGCCACGACCGCCGTCTCGCGCTCGTTGAGCTGGCAGAGGTCGCGGACCAGCGCCAGCTCGGCCCGGTCCTGGCGGAAGATCACCTTGGTCTCGGAGTCGGCGAGCAGGCCACGCGCCAGCCGCACCCGCTCGGAGTCGCGGCCACCAGCCGCCCCCAGGTCGGAGAGCCGGTGCACGACCGCGATGCACTGGACGGCGGTGGAGCGTGTCAGCTTCCAGTTCTCCTGGAGCCAGCGCGACACCTCCAGGTGCGTGAGCGCCTTCCAGGCCTCGTCCACGACCAGGATGCGCTTGACGCCGTCGTCGCGATCGACCGCCCGCCGCAGCCAGGCCGCAGCGCAGATCATGAGGATGCCGAGCGCGTCCGACTCGTAGACCGCGCGCAGGTTCAGGCTCACGACCGGCCCGTCAGGTCGATGTCGAGCGTGGTCGGACCCTCGAACATCCCGGCCAGGTCGCCCTCGACCAGCCGGCGCGGGGCGAACGCCACCTCGCGGTTGAGGTTGACGAGCCCGCTCTGGGTCGTGTGCATGGCGCTGGCGGCGCCGCCCGACGGCTCCAGCAGCTCGTCCACGACCAGCGGCAGGGTCGGCTCCGGGTAGTGGCTGGAGACCTCGCGCAGCGCCTCCGCGCAGGCGCCCTCCACATCGACTTGAGCAGTGCGCTCTTGCCGCTGCCCGCCTTCCCGACGACGATCGCCGAGGGGTCGGTCACCACTTCGGCCGCGTACCACTCCCAGGGATCCACGAACCAGCCGCCGCCTGTGTGCATGTCGCGGCCCATGAACACCCCCCGACTCCCCAGCCCGCGCTCGGCCTGGAAGGGGTAGGCGGCGCCCATGTGAGCGGTGGTGACGCGATGGGCCGGCAGCCTCGGCGTCACCGCAGCCCCCGGCACAGAGGCAGGACGCACGTGAAGCTCGACGCCTGCTCACCGGCCAGCCGCACCAGCTGCAGCTTGGAGCGCGAGGCCTGGCGCCGGACCTCCTTGCAGGCCAGCTCGAGCTCGTACTCGCTGGCCGCGGTCACGGCCACGTAGCCGGTGAAGCGCAGCTCCTCGTGGCCCTCGGCGAGCTCCTCCTCGCGCGTCAGCACCTGCTGCAGCTCGTGCTCGCGGCGGGCGCTGGTCATGAAGGCGTGGCGCTCCTTGGCCTCGCGGTCGCTGAGCACGTGCGTCCGCCACCGCCGCTCCACCGTGCGCTGGGCCCGCGTCCGCAGCAGGAGCGGGCGCAGGAAGGCCGGACGGACGTCCCACCCGCAACCACTCCCGCACCCAGAACGCCGCGTGCCAGGCGCCGTCGGTGCGGCAGCGCAGCCAGTCGTCCTGGGCCGCCACCGGCCAGGCCGCCGCGGGCTCGCAGCCGGCCTCGTCCGGGCGGCCGAGGGCCCTGACGGCCAGCACATATTCGGCCGCCGTCGTGTGCCAGCCGCCGTGCAGCCGCAGCTCGGTGAAGCCACCCGAGTCCAGCACCCAGCCCGTGGCGGCGCGCGGCAGCCGACGCCGGGCGGAGAGGCGGCGGTGGCTGGCGAAGAGCGGGAACGGCGCGCGCTCGAGCCAGTGCGGGTGATGCGCGCCGAGGTAGAACTTCAGGCGGACTCCCCCAACCGCGCCAGCGTCTGTGCGCCTGAGCTGCGGAGCCCCCTTGACTCTCCAATCGTTGGAGACGGTAGGGTCCCCACATGGCCCATGGGCGCGGCGACCAGCGCGACCTCCTCGGTATCGGCGAGTTCTCCAGCCTGACCGGAGTGACGATCTCGACCCTTCGCCACTACCACCAGGCCGGTCTGCTGGTGCCGGGCGACGTGGACTCCTTGACCGGATACCGCCGGTACCGATCGGATCAGCTCGCCGCTGCACGATTCATCCGTTCGCTGCGCCTCCTGGAGATGCCACTCGAGGACATCGGCCGGCTGCTTCGCGCGGACACTGTCGAGGCGCGCCGAGTCTGGGTCGTCCACCGTGAACGGCTGGAGCGCCGCATCGGGCGGTTCCAGCGCAGCCTGGCGCTGATCGACGAGGCGCTGCGGGATCAGGGCGCCCCGACCCCCGAACGCATTACGGAAGTTATCAACCAGGAGGACGAGGCCATGATCGAGACGGCCACTTGCCGGCTGATGGGCGTGACTCTGTCGGTGCCCGACATCGACGCCGCCGGCCAGTTCTACCGCCGCGTGCTCGGCATCGAGTTCGAGACGGAGGAGCACCCAGGCGGGCCCCGTCACCTGAACGCCTGCGGCGGGACCTGGAGGCCGCAGGAGTTCTTCCTCTTCACGCTGTGGCCCGGGGACAGCTCCGGGCGACAGGGGAACATCAGCTTCACCGTTCAGGACGTTGACGCGACCTGGGGTCGAGCTCTGGAAGCGGGGGCGACGGCCACCTGCGAGCCCTACGACAGCGGTGAGTACCCGCGACACGCGGCGTTCATCGACCCCTTCGGCCACTATGTCCACATCTACGCGGCCTGACAGTACGGGAGCGTCAGCCGCGCCCGGTTGTCCATGGCTCGACGGTCGCTGGCGGCGCGCAGCGCCTCGCGCTGCTCGGACGCGTAGCGCCGCCGGAACTTCGCGCGGAAGCCGGTGGCTCGCTTCGATCTCCGCGTGATCGCCGCGGGATCCATCAGCAGGTCGGCGTGCCGCACGAGCTGCTTATCGGCCCAGCGGTCGGTCAGCGGCGCCACGACCGCGGTGCGCTCGAGGACCGCCGTGACCTGGACGTGCTTGCCGTCGAGGGTGGGAACGAAGTCGGGCGCCGGCTCCTGGTCGTCGGGAGCGTTGGTGATTACGTTCGAGAGCGGGACGAGCTGGACAGGCGGGGTCATCGCTGGCTGTCCACCACGCGGCCCCAGAGCTACCGGGGCACCGGCGGGGTCACCGCGAGCCCGTCTGTCGGCCCGTAGCCGTGGGTCAGACCGATGCCGGGGCAGAGGGTGGGCTTGGATCGCACGGCACGCGTGACCGCCGGCGACGTTCCCTGGTACGTAGGCTGATCGGTCAGCAGGGATCGCTAACTTGTAGTCGTCGTAATCCGGGCGGTCACCCCGGAGCCGTAGCCAGCTCCATCACCCGGTCCAGGGCGGCAGCGGCGCGGGGGTCGGAGTCGAGGGTCGAGCGCAGCCAGGCGCCGAGCGCCGCCATCTCCGCCCACGCATGGCGAGTGTGCGCCGCGAAGGCCAACTCGCCGAACTCGCCGCGGAGGGCGCGTGACCAGTACTGGACGGCGAACCACTCCGGCATGACGAGGTAAAGGAGCCGCAGGCTTGAGCCGATCACGAGGCGGTGGCGCCGTCGCTGCGCTCGGTACGATGCACGCGTCGCGCGCACGGCCGCTCGGAGCAGGTCCCGGCGACCGGCCAGCGTGTCTGCGTTCCCGCCGGCGGCCGTGATAGCCGCTGCTATCGGCACCACCAGCGCCGCGTGCGAGGCTAGCCAATCCTCCATGTTGGGCTCGACTGTGGCGGGTAAGCCCGCCTCGCCCAGCATCCTGGCGATCGCCCGAGGGGCCTCGATGGGGCCGCCGTCGAGCGCACCGACGGTGGTGGGCTGCTGCTCGATCAGCGAGTAGGTGACGGCATCGCCGTCGATCCTGCCGCCCACGCCTGGGAAGCCCACGACAGTCCGATCCGGGCCGGCCGCCTGCGCCAATGCGGCTACCATCCCCGCGTAGTTGCCGAACAGCATCACAAGGGTGGCCGATACGAGGGCCGCCTGCTCGGCCGCGGCCGTGGCCTGCTCCCGACGAACAGCGACGACGACCAGGTCGAACGGGCCGACCGGCACCTCCGCGGTGATCGCGACCCGCGGCGCACGCTCTGGGCGAGACTGCCGCCGGAGCCGAAGCCCCGACCGCACCAGGTCGTCGAGGCGGTGGCCCCGCGCCAGCAGCGTGAGGTCATGGCCGACCTCGGCCAGGTGCCCCGCGTACACGCTGCCGATCACCCCGGCCCCAATTACCAGGACCCGCGACCCAGCCATCGTCTCCTCCATGTTCCGCACTTCTCCGATGCACTGCCGCCGCTCAATCATGCCCGTTCACTGCCCGGATCACCCGCACCTCGCCGGATTCCTTCGTCAGATGTGGCTCAACGGACGCTCTCCTGGTTGGGATGGCCTCGGCGTCGAACAGCTGCCCGGCATCCCCTTCAGCCCGGCCCATCGATGAAGCCCACCACCGCCGGATCCGGCCACGCCACCGACCGCAGGTCGAACGTCGCCCAGTGCGGCTCGAGGGAGCTGCGCGAGAAGGCGCTGGGGTGCTGGTGCGCGCCGCCGGCTTGCCACGCGGGCGTGCTCATCGCGGAGGTGTGGCGGTGCCGGGCTGGGCGTCCCTAACTCCGCGCGATCGAGCGTGCGTGTCTGCCGCCCTCCGTAAACGGAGGTGCCTCGACGCCCCAACTGACGATCCGTTCGGGCACGATCCGGACCCACGCAGAGTCCCACCCCTCACCGAAACGCTCGCCGCCGGTGTCGTGCAACTCCGCGGCCCCCCTGATCTCAATCCCGCGCGGGGTCCACGGATTGACGCTGGCGAGGTCGTCGATCACGATCGCCACCCAGTGGTTGGCGCGCATGTCGCGGTACTTCTTGCTCCCGCTGAAGCCGTGGCCACCCACCTCGATCGCGTCCCCGTCCTCGGAGACCCGGAAGCCGACCGGCACGACGTGCGGCGCAGCGTCCGCGTCGACGGTGGCGAGCCGGGCGAGGCGCTGGCCGCGAAGGTATTCGAGCTCCTTGTCGCTGAACGTTGCCATGCCCTGATTTGACGCCGATTCGCGCCGCGGTGGCGCCTACACGGTGGGACGGCCACCTGGTGGCCGGGACCTCCGTGCTGTAGGCGGCCGAGCGCGACGCGGCGCGGCCCGGACGCCTGATCCGCGCCCTGCGGCCGTACGGAAGCCGCGGCACCTCCGGTCAGCGACGCGGTGCGGCGCGCTGCGCTGGAGCTGGGCCTCAAGTGGGGCGGGCGGAGCTTCGAGGAGTTCGCCGGGCTGGTCGTGGCGGCGGTGGAGGCGCAGGACGTGTCGGCGGCGAGGTGAGGCTATCGAGCGGCGGTCACCGCCGCGCCCGAACACGGAAAGGATTTGCCGCGCCGCGTGGTGCGGTCCACGCGGACGAGCAGCCCGCGCTCCCCCGCCCAGGCGATCAGGCGGCCGTCGCAGCGCTTGTTCACGGCCACGGCGATGCGCTCCGTTTCAGGCGGCAGAACTCCTTGGCTGTGCCGCCGCGTCGGGCCATAACCACCGATCGGCGACTGCGTTCAACGCACATGTCACCCACACTTCGCAGAGCGGCGGCCTACGTGGTGATTGCGTTGATGGCGGGCGCGTGCAGCGCCCCGGTGGCCGCACCGTCGCGTCCCAGCGCGTCGGGCCCCACCACGGCTTCGCCAGTAGTCGGCCCTCCGGCGGTGGGGACGCCCACGCCACGGTCGTATGTCATCGCGCTGCGGAGTGCGACGAGCGTCCTATTCGTGGGTGCCGATGGAAGCACGGTGGGCAGGGGCACGCTACCGTCCCCGGTCGGTGTGGTGGCCGCCGCCGGCCGGCTGTGGTACGTGGACTCCGCCAACCACCTGCGCACGCTGGGCGTCGACGGCCGCGCGGCCGACATGGGCGTCCTTCAGAGCCTGGCGGCGTCCGGGCCGGGGTCCGCTGGCGGCCTGGCCGTCAGCGCAGACGGTCGCCGGTGGGCCTGGGGCGTCTGCTCCGGATGCAGCGGTAGCGGTGCTCGCACGCGCGTCTACCTGGGCGGTATCGATACTCCCGAGAAGCTCGTGGCCGACGAATCCACCACCAACCAAGTGCTGATCCCGGTGGCGTACACCTCGCGCGGCGTTGTGGTGGTGCGCTCGGCGAGCGGACTCGGTGGCTGCTGCTACCTCTCGCCTGAAGACGGTCACACGGCCGTTCTCGTCGTCAGCCCAGGGGCGCTCCAGCCTGGTCCGACGCTGCCAAGCTGTGTCACAGCGTACGCGAGCGAGGCCGGGTCGTTCGCATGCGTTGGCCGTATGGTGACCGTCCATCTGGCCGACGGCTCGACGCGGGCGGTGATGCCGACGCAGCCGGTTGCGCAGGTCGGATGGGCTCGCGTCGATGACGCAGGCGCTCGGGTGGTCTTCACAGTGCTCCATTCGCGGGGCCAGGGCGACGGTGGCTGCCCGTGTAACCTCGACACAGAGGCCGGATCGCTGAGCGATGGATCGGTCACCAAGCTGGCGGATCAGATGACGCTCGATGACCTGCTGCCGGACGGGCGGATCGTCGCGACGTCGGCTCCAGCGCTCCCAGGCGAGGGCCCTACGGTCGATTTCATCGTGTCGCCCGACGGGACGCGCATGCGGCTGGGTCCTGATGGGGAGTCGTTCCTCGCCGTCGTGCCGATGGCCTAGCTGCGATCGACGTCCCCGCACCCCTCCCTGACCGCCGTGTCGGCGAGGCAACCAACGACTTCAGCTACAGGATGCGGCGAGCGGTGATTGGTCTGCCGCCCTCGCTCGGCCCGTCCCCCTCCGCCGCCAGCTCCACCAGGGCGTTGCGCGCCGGCAAGAGTACTGAATCCGAGGTGGAGTCACAGCAGGCATCTGTTGCTGGGAAAGTCGTCCATCATCATTGAATACCCGCATGCGCCCCCGCCGACCGCGCCCAGGCCCTCGACGTGGTTCGCCAGTTCAGCGCTGACATCCTTCCAGAGTGCCGAGTCTTGGGCAGGCTGGCCACGAATGCCCGTCTCACGCTCCTACCTGACGCGTGGTCTCTGGGTTGCGTTCGTAACGATCGCGGTGCTGTAGCCGTTCCAAGAGCACACCCTGAGGGGCAGCAGGGCGAAGGAGATCGACATGAGAGCTCTGCTCAGCGGTGTCGTGCTTGCTCTTGCGCTTGCAGGTTGCGGCCGTGGTCAAGACACATCACACAGGCCGGCATCCCCAGTGCCTACGGCGTCCGCACCGGTGCCGAGCCAACCACCAACAGTCATCCCCCCTCTGATCGCGGTCGCCGATCGCACAGGAGACGGCGAAACCACCCTCAGCCTGGTCAGCCTCGATGGGCACCAGGTCGCGCACACTATCGTTCCGGCCTCCGCGTCGTGGCAAGGTGTGGGCGGTGGCTTGCTCACGTTCGTGGACCATGGCACGCTGAAGGGCCTGAAGCCGAGCGGGGCGGTGGAGACGCTCGGGTCCCTCGCCGGGTCCGCCGACGGGGCAGTGGTCAGCCCGGACGGTCAGCACTGGATGACGGCAACCCTCACCAGCGACGCCAGCGGCGTCACCAGCCAGCTCGTGCTCGGCACGAGAGGCGGCGCGGACCGCGTCGTCGCGAGGCTGACAGCGCAGGACCGGCACCTGACGCCGTTCCGGTGGACAGCTGGGGGGCCCATCTACCAGCACGCGGTCATGGGCGTCGGCGGTTACATCTTGTTCGGAGACGGCGCGTCGGGACCCACCTACCGCCTCGACGCCGGCAGCGGCCAGGTGAGCACCGTGCTGGGCACCTCAGACGCGAGTGACTGCCGCCTGGCCGACCTGGCCGCAGACGGCACCATCGCCTGCGTCCGCAGCATGCCGTCCCTCTCGCTCGCCGTCCTGTCGCCTGGCGGCCACGTGGTCGAGATGCCGCTGCCCAGGCCGGCCTTCAACCAGTACGGCGCGGTCTCGTTCCTGCCCGGCTCCGGGCAGCGGCTGGTGATCGGCGGCGCCACCAGCGCCGGGCCGAACCAGGAGCAGTACGTGACCTACCTGTTCGACGCCGGCTCGCGGCAGCTTCGTCCGTTCGGTCCGGCCGGCCTACGGCCCGTGGCCGGGCCCTCAAGCTGGCTGCCTGACGGCTCGCTGCTCACCTACCGACCCGAAGGAGCGGCCGGCGGGAGCCCGGGCATCTACGTCGTCCGGCCCGACGGGAGTGCGCGCAAGGTGCTCGCCTCCGGGACACCTCTCGGCGTGATCGCCGGCTGAACTCACCTCGCCGGTGCACAGGCCCGGCGCGAACGCGGGCACGCGGCCATCGCCACAGCAAACGTGGCGTAGCCCGTGCCCGCGGTCACAGTCCCGCCGCCCCCTCCTCCCTCCGCCCGGTAGGGTTGATTCACCGCTCCGCCTGCGAGACCAGGTGCTCGACCACGAAGCTGCGCTTCCCACTTTCCAGAGCGCCGTGCCCGGCGACAGGCCGCTGACCGCGGCCACCTCGCGGTCGGTGAGGCTGGAGCAGCTCGTGCAGGTTCTGGACCGCAACGTCGCCGGTCAGCCCCCAACCGGCAGCGAGATCAGTCCTGCCGGATCGATCGAGCCGCCTACCGCCGGGCACCCCCGATCATCGCGGGCGTGTTCAGGGCCGTGGCGATCGCGCCGTCCCACGCGCACGGCGCGAGGCACCTCGACTCCCCGGCATGTCACGGTTGAGCAGCGGTTCCTGTCGCCGTCATTTGACGTCGCGGATGTCCCTGGCCGCCCGAGGCAGAAATCATCAATGTGGAGGATGGTGAGCTGTAAGCAACCCCTGATACTCTCGCGCTTGAGCGGCAGTGAGACCGGCCCCGATAGCCCATATGTAGTAATTCCCTTCCCCCGGGTTGGCGGTGGCACAAGGTGTCCCGCCGCCGACCCCCCTTATTCGGACGCGGGGCCGCCCATCAATGTGAGCGAGAAGGGGACGGCGGCCGGCTGGCACTGATTCTGCTGGGCGCTTGGGCGTTTGAGCAGCAACTGGTGATGGGGGTGACCTGCAATGGGTGAGACAGGTAGCGCTGATTTGCTCCGGGGTGCCCAACAGCTCCGGTCTCCCCCGGCAATACGCACATCACCGCGAGCCCACCTACCGCCCGATAGCGCTGCGCGGGACGCGCGCATCTGTGAGGTCCGCCTGCGGGCGAGCCGCGTGGCGATACGGGAGCGTCGGCGCGGCCGCCCGGGCAACTGACCGAGTCAGCCGCCAGTCGGGTGCTGCTCGTCGTCCGCGTGCGACTCCTCGGCTGGTGTCAATGGCCATTTGAAGCGACGCGGTTATGGCCAAGTCAAAGTCCGCGCTGGTGGCCACGTGCGACCACCCCTCGCTGACCTGGTGACCGTGGGCGGCGAGCCCGTTAGTCCTCTGCCGGCGCCTCCTCGCGGCGCTCGCGCCCAC
>VBJR01000265.1:9871-12831 GCA_005880175.1 Chloroflexota bacterium | reverse complement strand
CGGGGGCGGTGACCATCTATCTTGGGCGCCGGTCTCCCGGCGCCTCCAGCGACCGCTACCCGAGGGCTCGGCGAGCAGCCTGTTGGCGCCCTCCTATTTGGTCTTGCTCCGGGCGGGGTTTACCTGGCCGGCCGGTCACCCGGCCGCCGGTGGGCTCTTACCCCACCCTTTCACCCTTACCGGCCCGGGGGCCGGCGGTGTCTTTCTGTGGCACTTTCCTTGCGGAGCGGCCACCCGTCCGCCTCGACCCGTTGGGGATCTTACCCCTTCTTTCTCCCGCCGTTCGGCGACGCCTCGTCGATGGCGCGGTTGGCCAGGGCGTCGGCGCCCTTGTTGCGCTCACGCGGCACGTGGCTGACGCTGACCGAGGGGAAGCCGCGGAGCAGCCCGGTCGCCTGGGCGTGGAGCGAGCGGAGGTCGGCGTCCCGGACCTTGTAGCGCCCGGCGAGCTGCTCGACGACGAGCTGCGAGTCCATGTAGACCTCCGGCCGGTCGGGCTTCCACTCCGACGCCTTGCGCAGACCGTCGATCAGCGCCAGGTACTCGGCCTGGTTGTTGGTCGCGTTGCCCACGAAGCGGTGGCCGCCCCACAGCCGCATGCCCTGGTCGTCCTCGATGACCATGCCGAGCCCGGCCGGGCCGGGGTTGCCGCGCGAGCCGCCGTCGGTGTAGAGACGCAGGACCTTCATGTGACGACGAGAATCCTGCCGCAGTTGTCGCACTGGATGAGCGCGGCCCGGCGCACGGCCTGCATGCCGCTCGACGTCAGGGCGACCCGGCAGGCGCCGCACTGACCGTTCACCACTTCCGCGACGGGGTCCGACTGCCGGCTGCGGACGCGGCGGTACGCGGTCTGCCAGTCCGCCGGCACGCGCTCCCACGTCGCGTCGCGCTCCGCCTCGACCTCGGCCAGCTCGCGCTCCAGCCGCTCCAGGCGCTCCATCAGCTCGGGGGCGGCCGCCGCCGTCCGCTCCCGAGCGGCGGCCAGCTCCCGGCCCAGCCGGGCCAGGTCCACCTCCAGCGCCTCCTGCCGCTCCATCAGCTCGAGCTGGCCGTCCTCGTGCACGCGGAGGGCGGCCTTCAGGTGGTTCACCTCGTCGTTCAGCTTCGTCAACTCGGTGGGATTACGAATCCGGCCGCTCATCAGCTCACGCTCGCGGCCGCGCAGCCGCGTGCGCTGGGCCTCGGCCTCCCGCTCCCGCTCGCGGACCCCCAGGTCGAGCTCGCGGCGCTCGGCCTCGGCCGCCGCGACGTCGCGCTCCAGACGGTCGGCCACGGGGTCCGTGGCCAGCACCTCGCGCAGGCGCTCGATCTGGCCGCGCAGCAGCGCGGCGCGCTGGTCCAGGCGTTCATGGTGGAGAGCGAGCTCAGGAACGTTCATGCCCGGTGACGAGCAGCACTGTATATGAACGTCGCCCCTGGACCGCGATGTCCCTCGCGTCGATGCGCCAGCCGGCGGCCTCCAGCCAGGCGACCAGCCGGTCGGCGTGCTGCTGCGGCTGCAGCACGAGCCAGTCGAGCGCGCCGGCGACGGCGGGCGACGCGGCCACGATGCGCGCGATCGAGTGGCCGCCCATCCCGGCCAGCACCACGCCCTCGACCTCGCCGGGCCGGAGCACCTCCAGGCCCTCGCCCAGCCGGCAGTCCAGCTGCGGCAGGGCCACGCGGAGCCGGGCGAACGACGGTGGCCGCCGCTCGGTCGCGACCACGCGCAGGCCGCGGGCGGCCAGGTGGCGGGCCAGCTGGCCGTCGCCGGCGCCCACGTCGGCGACGGAGCGGGCGTGGCCGGGCACGGCGGCGGCGACGGCGGCCAGGCGGGCGGGGAGGCGGGTGGCGCTACTCGATGACCGCGATGACCTGGCCCTCCTGGACCACGTCCTGCTCCCGGACCCGGATCTCGCGCACGGTGCCGGCGGACGGCGCCGTCACCGGGATCTCCATCTTCATCGACTCCAGGATGACCAGGACGTCGTCCTCCTCCACCTGGTCGCCCTCCTGCGCCTCGACCTTCCAGACGTTGCCGACCAGCTCCGCCTTGACCTCGGTCACTCCTGCTCCTCCTCCGCGCGCAGTCCGAGCCGCTCGCGCGCCTCGGCGATCGACGCCGCCTCGCGGCCCTGCTCGCGACACATCGCGACCGCCTTCTCGACCAGGTCGCCGTTGCCGCGGGCCATCCGCCCGGCCTCCAGGTAGAAGTTGTCCTCCAGGCCCACCCGCACGTTGCCGCCCAGGCCGACCGCCGCCGCCAGCAGCGGCCACTGGTTCAGCCCGATGCCGATGACCTGCCAGTGCGAGCCCGCCGGCAGCGACCCGGCCTGGTGGACCAGGTTGCGCACCGTGCCCGGGATGCCGCCCAGCACGCCCATGACCAGGCTGAACTGGTACGGCGGCCGCAGCACGCCCAGGTCGATCAGCGGCGCCGTGTTGCCGATGTGGCCGCAGTCGAAGCACTCCATCTCGGGCCGCACGCCCGAGTCGTTCATCGTCTCCAGGAAGAACCGGATGTCGCGGAACGGGTTGGCGAACACGTGGTCGTGATAGAACGCCTTGCGCCGCTCCGAGTAGATCGCGTAGTTCATCGAGCCCATGTTCAGGGCGGCCATCTCGGGCCGGCTCTCGCGGATGTGCGCGATGCGCTCCTCGGCCGGGATGCCGACCGCGCCGGTCGAGAAGTTGACCACGACGTCCGTCCGCGCCCGCACCTCGGCCTTGATCGCGGCGAACGTGGCGGGCGACCACGTCGGCGAGCCGTCGTCCGCGCGGGCGTGGATGTGCACGATCGCGGCGCCCGCCTCGGCCGCCCGCCGCGCCTCCTCGGCGATCTCGACCGGCGTGTACGGGATCGCCGGGCAGTGCTCGCGGCGGGTCAGCGCGCCGGTGAGCGCCGCCGAGACGACGACCGTGCCGCTCATACCGGGATGTTCCCGTGCTTCCGCCACGGCCGCTCGACACGCTTGCCA
>VBJR01000265.1:592-9830 GCA_005880175.1 Chloroflexota bacterium | reverse complement strand
CCGCCGCCTCGATCTGCTTGTTGAAGATGATGTTGACCGCGCCCTCGGGCCCCATCACCGAGATCTCGGCGAACGGCCAGGCCACCAGTACGTCCGGGTGGTACCCGCGGCCGCACATCACGAAGTAGCCGGCGCCGTACGCCTTGCGCATCACGACGGTGATCTTGGGCACCGTCGCCTCCGACGTCGCGTACAGCATCTTGGCGCCGTGGCGGATGATGCCCTGCTTCTCGACGGCCGAGCCGACCAGGAAGCCGGGCACGTCGACCAGGTACACCAGCGGCACGTTGAACGTGTCGCACATGCGGATGAACCGGGCCGCCTTGTCGGCCGCGTCGGAGTCCAGGATCCCGCCCTTCTGCATCGGCTGGTTGGCGACGACGCCGACCGCGTGGCCGCCGACCCGGGCCAGGCCGACGACGATGTTCTTCGCCCACGTCGGCTTGACCTCGAACCAGGAGTCGCGGTCGGCGATCGCGCGCACCACCCGGCGCACGTCGTACGCGGCGCGGGGATTGGCCGGCACGATCTTCTCCAGGCCCTCGACCAGCCGGTCGGGCGGGTCGTCGCACGCCACGTACGGCGGCTCGTCCGTGTTGCTGGAGGGCAGGTAGGAGAGGAACCGGCGGACGGTGGCGATGCACTCGGCGTCGTCCTGGACCTCGTTGTCCCCCACCCCCGACTCGTAGCAGTGGACCTGGGAGCCGCCCATGTCGTGGTCGGTGACGTCCTCGCCGGTCGCCGCCTTGACCAGCCGGGCGCCGCCGAGCGACATGCTGCTCGTGCCCTTGACCATCGGCACGAAGTCCGACAGGCCCGGGATGTACGCGGTGCCCGCCGAGCAGGGGCCCAGCATCGCGGCCACCTGAGGGATCACGCCCGACATCGTCACCTGGTCAGAGAAGAGCTGCCCCGAGCCCGCGAACGTGGACCCTGCCGCCTCCTGGATGCGCGCCCCCGCCGAGTCGAGCAGCCACACGATCGGCCTGCGGTAGCGCATCGCCATCTCGCGGACGCGCGCGCACTTGTACTGCTCGCCGACGGCGCCCATCGAGCCGCCCATCACCGTGAAGTCGTACGCGATCACCCAGACCTGGCGGCCGTCCACCAGCCCGTGGCCGGTGACCACGCCGTCGGCCGGCGTCTGCTCGGGCGCCGCCGCCTGGTTGCCGCGCATCGACTGCTGGTGCGCGAGGAGGCCGAACTCGGTGAAGGAGCCCGGGTCGAACAGCAGGTCCAGGCGCTCCCGGACCGTCAGCTTGCCGCGCTCGTGCTGGCGGGCGATGCGCTCGGGGCCGCCCATCCCGAGGTTGCGCGACCGGCGCTCGCGCAGGTCCTCGACGCGGGTGGCGAACTCGTCGGTCACGTGGCGGATTGTATGGGCGCGCGGGCGACGAACAGGCCCGTGTCCGTGCCGATGCGGAAGACGCCGTGGCGTTCGATGATCCCCGCGACCTCGTGCCGCAGCGGCTCGAGGTCCACCCCCTCCCCGCTCATCGAGCGGACGTACGCCACGACCGGCTCCACCTCGGTCACCAGCAGCTCGCCGGGGAGGTGTCGCAGCTCGACGCGGGCAAAGCCGGCGGCCAGCTGCTCGGCGCCGTTCTCGAGCCGGAAGGCGTGCGAGCCCGGGCCCAGCTGGTCCGAACGCCACCGGCCCGACACCAGCTCGTCCAGCTCGCGCAGGTGCGCGCTGCCGTTCGTCTGGGCGTACAGGGTGCCGTCCGGCCGCAGGACCCGCGCCAGCTCGCGAACGGCGTGAGCCCGGTCGGGCACGTGGTAGAGCATGTGGTGGGCGATGACGGCGTCGAAGGCGCGGTCGGGGAACGGCAGGGCCGCTGCGTCGGCGACCGCGTAGCGGAAGCGCGGGCCGAGACGCTCCCGCGCGGCGGCGACCATGCCGGTGGACAGGTCGCTGAGCAGGCAGGTCCAGCCCTCGGGCACGCGTTCGGCGTTGACCCTCCAGAGGTAGCCCGGCCCGCACCCCACCTCGAGCACGGCGGCGCGGGCGGGCAGCTCGAACTGGTCGAACTGCCAGCCCTGGAGCGTTCCCCGCATCGTGGTGAACCGCTCGTGCAGCCGGGCGCGCGCGTTCAGGTTCGAGTCGTCGCGGTACTGGACCCGGCGGAGGTACGCCGGGTCACGCATGGCGCGCGGCCATGGGCGTGTAGCGTTCGACGGCGCGCAGCGTGCGGTCGCGGTCGTCGGGTGGCAGCACCACGATCACGCGGTCCACGCCCAGCCGCTCGTGCTCCTCCACGTCGGCGTCCTGCATCCGGGTGGTCGTCCAGGCCGTGACCGGCACCGGCGGCCGGCCGGCCTCCTCGCAGCGCCGGCGCAGCTCGGCGATGCGGTCCGGGAACGGCGCGGGGCCCCCGGGGCGGATGATCGGCATCCAGCCGTCGCCGTACTCCACGACCCGGTCGAAGGTGGTCGCGCCGTCGCCGCCGACCACGACCGGCGGATGCGGGCTCTGGACGGGCTTGGGCCACGACCAGATCGGGCCGAAGTCCACGAACCGGCCGTGGAACTCGGCCTCGTCGCGCGTCCAGATCTCCTTCATGGCCAGGACCCGCTCCCGCATCAGCTCCCAGCGCGTCGCCGGGTCGGTGCCGTGGTTGCGCATCTCCTCGCGGTTCCACCCGCCGCCGACGCCGAACAGCACCCGGCCGCCGGACAGCCAGTCGAGCGTGGCCACCTCCTTGGCCAGGACGATGGGGTCGCGCTCGACCACGAGGCAGACGCCCGTCCCCAGCCGCAGCCTCGTGGTGGCGGTGGCGGCGGCCCCGAGCGCGACGAACGGGTCGAGCGCGCGGGCGTAGTAGTCGGGCAGCTCCCCGCCGCCCGGGTACGGCGTCCGGCGGCTGACGGGGATGTGCGTGTGCTCGGGCAGCCAGATCGACTCGAAGCCGCGCGCCTCCAGCTCGCGGGCCAGCTCCGCCGGATGGATGCCCCGGTCGGTTGGGAAGATCGCCGCGCCGATTCTCATCTCGTGATCAAGTCCTCCCGCTTTCCCCAGAGATCCAGCAGCCGGTAGTAGTTGCGGCGCGATCGCCGCTCCCGCTCCTCCTCGTCGAGCGCCTCCCAGAGCCGGTGCTCGTGGCGCTCGACCGGCAGCCCGGGCACGACGACCGCGGTCCCACCCAGCTTGTCGCGCAGCTTGAAGCAGAGCTCGAAGTCGGCCAGGCGGTAGAACCGGAACTTGCGGTCGAACCCGCCCGCGTCGAGCGCGTCCCGCCGCCGGAATGCCAGCACGTACCCCTCGATCGCGTCCACGACCGGCCCCTCGTTGGCGTGGAAGTGGCCGACCCGGCCCTCGCAGCGCACGCCGAACGCGCCCGCCACCGCCACGCCGGGCCGTGTCAGCGCGTCGAGCAGCGGGCCGGCCGCGTCGCCGTGCAGCTCGACGCCGGGGTCGAACAGGACCACGGTCTCGCCGGCCGCGGTCTCCAGCGCCTGGTTGGCCGCCTCGGCCCAGCCCGCGGGCGGATCGATCGTCAGGACGCGCGCGCGCTCGCCCTTCCGGGCCGCGAGCCGGGAGGCGACGTCCGGGTCGCCCGAGTTGTCGGCCAGCAGCGCCTCGAAGTCGTGCCCGGCGGTGTGGGCGAGCACGCCGTCGAGCCAGCGCTCGGCGTCCCCGGGCCAGCCGTGGACGAGCGTCAGCATCGTCACGGCGCGCGGCGGCGGCGGCAGCTCCACCTCCTGGAGGCGGCTGCCCTCCCGCGAGTCCACGACCTCCCAGCCGCCGTCGCGCAGGCGGCCACGGATCGCGTCCGCGCCGGCGAAGTCCCGCGCCTCGCGCAGCCTCGCCCGCTCGGCGAGCAGCTCCTCCGCGTGGGCTCGCTCGATCGCCCTAGGAGCCCTTCTTCGCCTTGACCGCTTCGGTCAGCTTGGGCAGGATCTTCAGCGCGTCGCCGACGACGCCCAGGTCCGCCATCTTCAGGATCGGGGCGTCCGGGTCCTTGTTGATCGCGACGATCACCTTGGAGCCCTTCATGCCGACCGTGTGCTGCATCGCGCCCGAGATGCCCGCCGCGATGTAGACGCCCGGCCGCACCGTCTTGCCCGTCTGGCCGACCTGCATGGCATACGGCACCCAGCCGGCGTCCACCACGGCGCGGCTGGCGCCGGCGGCGCCGCCCAGGGCGTCGGCCAGCTCCTCGACGTAGTGGAAGTTCTCCGGCCCGCCCAGGCCGCGGCCGCCGGAGACGACCACCCGGGCGTCCTCCAGCTTCACCTTGTCGGCGGCCTCGGTCTTGGTCTCGACGATGCGCGCGCGCTTCGAGCCGTCGCCGGCCGCGGCGGCCACCTCGACCACCTCGGCGTCGCCGCCGCTCTCGCCGGCCTCGAACGACTTGGGCCGGACCAGCACGATCGCGGGCCGGGCGTTGGCCCGGTACGTGGCGACCTTGGCGCCGCCGAAGTACGGGACCTTCGCCGCGAAGCCGCCGTCCCGGGCCTCGACGTCCATCGCGTTGGAGATGAGGCCGGTGCCCAGCCGCGCGGCCAGCCGGCCGGCGACCTCGCGGGAGTCGGGGCTGAACGCGAACAGGACCAGGTCGGGCGACTCGGCGCCGACCAGGGCCGCCAGGCAGTCCGTCGCCGGCTCGGCGAGGTACTCCGCGAACAGGGCGTCCTCGTTGACCAGCACGCGGGCCGCGCCGTGCCTGCCCAGCGGCCCGGCCGCCTCCCGGGCGCCCGGGCCGAGCGCGACCGCCTCGACGTCGCCGAGCTCGCGCGCCTTCGTGAGCAGCTCGAGGGCGGTGCTCGCCGGCCTGCCTTCCGTCTGCTCCGCGTAGACCAGGATCTTCGCCATGTCTCCTCCGCTCAGATGACCTTGGCGGCCTGGAGCACGCCGATGATCTTCTCCACACCGATCGTGCCGTCGTCCTCGACCACCTCACCGGCGGCCCTGGACTCGGCGTCGGCGATGCCCTCCACCGTCTCGGCCGCCTCCCCGCGCTCGACGCCGAGGTCGGCGGCGGTGACGACCCGCACCTCCTTGGAGCGCGCCGCCATGATGCCCTTGAGCGAGGCGTAGCGCGGCTCCGCGATGCCCGCGGTCACGGTGATGAGACCGGGGGTGGCCGCCTCGACCACCTGGTAGCCGGCCTCGGTCTGCCGGTGCACGGTGACCGTGCCGCCGGCCACCTCCACGTGCTTGGCGAACGTGAGCTGGGGCACGCCGAGGAGCTCGGCCAGCATCGGCGGCACCATCCCGGTCGAGCCGTCGTACGACTCGGTGGCGCAGATGACCAGGTCCGCGGACTCGGGCCCGATCGCCGCCGCGAGCGCCCGCGCCGTGAGCAGCGCGTCGGCCCCGGCCAGCTGCTCGTCGGTGATCAGGATGCCGCGGTCGGCGCCCATCGACAGGCCCTTGCGAATGGCGTCGCGGGCCTTCTCGGGGCCCATCGACACCAGCACGACCTCGCCGCCGTGCGCCTCCTTGAGCTGGAGACCGATCTCGATGCCGCACTCGTCCCCGGGGTCCAGCACGACCTCCCGGTCACGCGCGATCGTGTTGTCGGGATCGAGCCCCTGGGGGGCGTTCGGGTCCGGGACCTGCTTGACGGTTACGACAATCTTCAAGAGCGAGCCCTCACTGGTTGTGTGGTCAGGCGTGTTCTGCGTGCCTCGTCTGGATTATGCCGGGTCGCGGCGAGGCGCATGTGGCTCGCGTTCGGTGGGCGGTACGTGCACGTACTCGTCGAGGAAGCGCGCGTAGTCGGCGGGCGTGTTGAGGTTCGCGAACAGCGCCGGGTCCTCGCCGTCCAGCCAGCGGACGCCCAGGTCGACCAGGACGTCGGTCGCGCGCAGGCGGCCGGCGGCGAGCGCGCGGGCGATGGGTCGCGCCGCCGGCCGGCGGTACGCGGCGCAGGCCGGCTCGGGCCGGCCGGCGATCCGGGGCACGGCCGCGTCGGCGCCCGCCGCGGCGTCGTGGAGCCGGCGGAGCAGGTCGGGCGTGACGGCCGGCATGTCGCAGGCGACGGCGACGACGACGTCGTGGGGCGAGGCGGCCAGACCGGCCTCGACGCCGGCCAGCGGGCCGGCGCCGGCGTGCAGGTCGGGCGCCACGTGGCGCCGCAGGCTCGCCGGCACCCGCTCGGGGTCGCGGGCGGCGACGACGAGGTGCGCGAACCCGGGGCTCAGACGAGCGGTCAGCCACTCGATCAACGTCGTGCCCGCGACCGGCAGGAGCGCCTTGGGCCGGCCCATGCGCCGGCTGTCGCCCCCGGCCAGCACGACGAGCGTCGCCGGCAGGATCACCTGACCATCATCTCGCGGGCAGGCGACCGGCCGCCGCCAGGCGCGGGCCGGCATCCAACCTGGTAAAGAGCGGCTTTATTCGAGCGGGCGCCCACCTCTACGCTGCCGGGCATGAGCGCACTCGCCGAGATCCTGGACGACATCGACGCCGCGGAGGTCCACCGCCGGCAGCTGCTGGCCGAGTCCGACGCCCTGCTGGAGCGGGTCGAGGAGCTGCGGCTGGCCGAGCTGGCGGCCTGCCCGCCGGACCTGGCGGACGGGGTCCGGTCGCTGCAGATCCGGCTGGGCCGGGTCCCGGCCGACCGGCCGCGAACGGTCAGGGCCGCCCACCACCTGGTCTTCGCGATGCAGGCGCGGCTGATGGCGGCCAACCCGCACCACCCGCGCCCGCGGTCCCTCCCGGGCAGCCCGGACGGCGTCCCCCGGCTCACGGTCCTGCGCCAGGGCGGGGCGTGGAAGTTCCTGTCGCTGCCTCCGCCGCCCCCGGCGGTGGAGCAGGCGGCGGTCGCGGACTGGTGGCAGCGCGTCCAGCTGACGGTGGGCAGGGCCCTGGACCGGTGGGCGTGCGCCCAGGACCAGGCGGTGCGAGCGGCGCGAGCGCGGGAGAACGCCCTGCGGGCGGTCCACCGCTCGCGAGCCGCGTGGTGCAACTACTGGGAGCTGCGCTGCGAAGCGGACCGCCTGCTGGCCACGGCGGCCGCGCGCGGCCGGAAGGCGGCGGCCCGCCGGGGCCGGGGCCGGGCGCCCCCGCGGCCCGGGGGCAGCCCTCCGCCCCCGACGCCGCGGCCGCCGGAGCGGGCATACAATCCAAACCAATGCAGCCGGTCGTGATCGGTGACGTCCTCTGGGAGCCGACCCCCGAGGTCGTCCGCCACAGCCGGCTCCGGCGGTTCATGGACGCCCACCGCATCGCCGACCTGGCGGAGCTGCAGCGCCGCTCGACCGCGGACGTCGAGTGGTTCTGGGCCGCGGTCGCGGACGACATCGGCCTCCGCTTCCGCAGGCCCTACGACCGGGTCGTGGACCTGAGCGACGGCGTCGAGTGGGCCCGCTGGTGGCCCGGCGCCCGCATGAACGTCGTGGACAGCTGCCTGGACCGCTGGCTGGACGGCCCCGCCGCCGGCAAGCCCGCCGTCGTCTGGGAGGGCGAGGGCGGCGAGGTCCGCCGCCTCACGTACCGCGAGCTCGCGGCCGAGGTCGGCCGGCTGGCCGCCGGGCTGCGCCGGCTCGGCGTCGGGCCCGGCGACCGCGTGGCCGTCTTCCTGCCGCTCGTCCCCGAGGCCGCCGTCGCCCTGCTCGCCTGCGCCAAGCTGGGGGCGATCTTCCTGCCCCTGTTCAGCGGCTACGGCCCCGGCGCCATCGCCGGCCGCCTGAACGACGGCGGGGCGAAGGTCCTGCTCTGCGCCGACGGCTTCTTCCGCCGCGGCAGCGTCATCCACATGAAGGAGACCGCCGACCAGGCCCTGGCCGACGCCCCCGGCGTCGAGCACGTCGTCGTGCTGCGCCGGGTCGGCCGCGAGGTGCCCTGGACCGAGGGCCGCGACCACGACTGGGCCGAGCTGACCGCCGCCAGCGCCGATGAGGGCGTCCCGGACACCGAGGTGCTCGACCCCGAGGCGCCGCTGATGGTCATCTACACCAGCGGCACGACCGGCAAGCCCAAGGGCGCGGTCCACGTGCACGGCGGCTTCCCCGTCAAGACCGCGCAGGACATGGCCCACTGCTTCGACGTCCAGCCCGACGACGTGGTCTTCTGGTTCACCGACATCGGGTGGATGATGGGCCCCTGGCTGATCTTCGGCACCCTGCTGCTGGGCGCCACGATGGTGCTGTACGACGGCACCCCCGACACGCCGGCGCCCGACCGCCTCTGGGCGATGGTCGAGCGGCACCGGGTGACCGTGCTCGGCGTCTCCCCCACCCTGGTCCGCGGCCTGATGGCGGCCGGCCCCGACCACCCCCGCCGGCACGACCTGACCAGCCTCCGGATCCTGGGCGGCACCGGCGAGCCGTGGAACCCCGAGCCGTTCACCTGGTACTTCCGCGAGGTCGGCGGCGGCCGCGTCCCCGTCATCAACTACACGGGCGGGACCGAGATCGCCGGCGGCATCCTGTGCGGCAACGTGCTCAGCCCGGTCCGGCCGTGCTCGTTCGCGGCGCTGCCCGGCATGGCCGCCGACGTCCTCGACGAGCAGGGCCGGAGCGTGCGCGGCGAGGTCGGCGAGCTGGCGGTCCGGGGGCCCTGGCCGGGCATGACGCGCGGCTTCTGGGGCAACCGCGAGCGCTACGTGGAGACGTACTGGTCGCGCTTCCCAGGCGTCTGGGTGCACGGCGACTGGGCGTACGTCGCGGACGACGGCCTCTGGTACGTGCTCGGCCGCTCCGACGACACGATCCAGATCGCCGGCAAGCGGCTGGGGCCGGCCGAGGTGGAGTCGGTCCTGGTCGGCGACCCGGCGGTCGCCGAGTCGGCCGCCATCGGCGTGCCGGACGAGCTGAAGGGCGAGGCGCTGGTCTGCTTCGTCGTGACGCGGCCCGGCGTCGAGGCCGGGCCCGAGCTGGCCGACCGGCTGAAGGGCGAGGTGGCCGAGGCGCTGGGCCGGCCGCTGCGGCCGGCGGCCGTGCACTTCGTCGCCGACCTGCCCCGGACGCGCAACGCGAAGATCCTGCGCCGCCTGGTCCGGTCCGTCTACCTGGGCCAGGCGCCGGGCGACGTCTCCGCGCTCGAGAACCCGGCCGCGCTGGAGGCCATCGACGCCGCACGCCACTAGAGACGAGCTCACCCGCCCGGCCCAGCCGAGTCCGACGGCCACCTCCGACCCGAGCGCGCTGACCCGGCTCCGTCCGCTGCTCCCGCTCCTGGCCGTGCTCTGGCTGGGCGGGTTCGACCTGCGCGTCACCCTGCTCGCCGTCCCGCCCCTGATCCCCGCCATCCACCAGGACCTGGGGCTGGACGAGAAGGGCGTGTCGA
>VBJR01000265.1:0-571 GCA_005880175.1 Chloroflexota bacterium | reverse complement strand
CTGCTCGCCGTCGGCGTCGGCTCGGCCCTGCGCGGCGCCGGCCGCGCCCTGCCGGTGCTGTTCGCGATGACGCTGGTCATGGGCGCCGGCATCGCGGTCAGCCAGCCGGCCTTCCCGACGCTGACCAGGGCGTGGTTCACGGGCCGGGTGGCGCTCGCCACGGCCGTCTACTCGAACGGGCTGCTGTTCGGGGAGATGGTCCCCGCCTCGTTCACGGGGCCGCTGGTGGCCCCGGCCCTGGGCGGGAGCTGGCCGCTGACGCTGGCGTTCTGGTCGGTGCCAGCGTTCCTGGGCGCCGCCCTGCTCCTGCTCGCGGCGCCCCGCGAGCCCGCCCGGCCGGCCGGGGCGGCGCGGCGGGCGTGGCTGCCCGACTTCCGCGACGGCCGCATGTGGCGGATCGGACTGGTGATGGGCTTCGCCTCGGCGGCCTACTTCGGGACCAACACGTTCATCCCGGACTTCGTGCGGGCGACCGGCCACGCCGGCCTGAAGGACGCCGCGCTGACCTCGCTGAACGCCAGCCAGCTCGCCGCCTCGCTGGTGGTCCTGGCGCTCGGGCACCGGATCGTCC
>VBJR01000414.1:7092-9640 GCA_005880175.1 Chloroflexota bacterium | reverse complement strand
GGGGCATGGCCCCGGGCGCCCGGCTGCTCCGCCGGGAGCTGGCGCCCGCGCCGGACCTGGTGGCCAGCCGGATGCGGGTGCCGGTCCGCAGCGAGGTGGTGATCATCGAGCGGCTGCGGACCGCGGACGGCGTCCCCATCGCGCTGGAGACGGCGTACCTGCCCGCCGCCCGGTTCCCGGGTCTGGAGCGGGTGAACCTGACCGGATCGTCGCTGTACGCGCTGCTCCAGATCGGCTGGGGGGTCGAGGTCAGGGCCGCGGACCAGTGGCTGGCGCCCGTCGCGCTGGCGCCGGCGGAGGCGGCGCTGCTGGAGGTCGCGATGGACCAGCCGGCGTTCCGGTTCCAGCGGCTGACGTACGACGAGGCGGGCGTGCCGATCGAGTTCGTCGTCTCGCTGTACCGCGGCGACCGCTACGAGGTGCACATGCGGCTGGAGCGGTGACCCGGCATGATCGGGGGATGACCGCGCCAGACATGGATCGACGTCCCGACCTGCGCCAGCTCGTCGCGCGCGTGCCCGTCACCACGCGGCGCTACCAGGGCCCCTCGGCGCTCGCGTTCAGCCCTGACGGGTCACGGCTGGCGTTCGTGTCCGGGCTCGACCGCGCCCACGCCGTGTGCCAGGTGGACGTCGCGGGCGGCGAGCCGGCGGAGGTCCTGCGCGTGCCCGGCGCCCAGGTCAGCGGCGTGGCGTGGTCGCCGGCCGGGGACCTGTTCGCGAGCGCGGACCGGGGCGGGACCGAGCGCTGGCAGGTCTACGTGCGCCGGCCCGACGGCCGGGTGGAGGACATCGCGGTCTCGGAGGGCGACCGCGTCCAGCACCTGCTCTCGGCGCGCGCGGTGTCCCCGGACGGCCGGCTGGTGGCGGTGTCGAGCAACGCGCGCGACCCGGAGGACGTGGACGTCGTGCTGATCGACGCCGGGACCGGCGCGCGGCGGCCGCTGGTCGAGGGCCCGGCCTGGCACGTGGCCGGCGGCTGGTCGCCGGACGGCCGCCGGCTCGCGGTGGCGCGGGTGGACCAGAACACGGACCAGACCGTCCTCCTGGTCGACCCGGACACGGGCGACGCGACCGAGCTCACCCCGCACGCGGGCGAGGAGCAGAACGTGCCCGCCGGCTGGCTGGCGGACGGCCGCCCGCTGGTGATCACCGACCGGGGCCAGGAGCACCTGTGGCTGGCCGCGGTGGACCCGGCCACGGGCGAGCGCGAGGCGATCGCCCGGCCCGAGTGGGGCGTCGAGCTGGCGACGGCGTCGGCGGACGGCCGCACGGTGGCCTGGACCGTCAACGAGGACGGGTACAGCCGGCTGTGGCACCGGACCGGCGGCGGCCATTCGCGCGAGATCGGCGGTCTGGACGGCGTGGTGCTCGACCTGGCGCTGTCGCCGGCCGGCGACCTGCTGGCGTACAGCTACCAGCCGGTGGCCGCGCCCGCCGAGCTGCGGCTCGTGGAGACGGCCGGCGGCGCGGCGCGCACGTTGCGGGCGGCGGCGGGCGGCGCGGACGAGCGGCTGCGCCCGGAGACGGTCCGGATCCCCGGCCCGCGTGGCGGCATCCCGGCGTTCGTGTACCGGCCCGGCGGCGAGGGCCGGCTGCCGGCCGTCCTGCTGATCCACGGCGGGCCGGAGGCCCAGTCCACCCCGCGGCTCGCGGCCCAGGCGGTGCCGCTGCTCGCCGCCGGCATCGCGGTCGTGGCGCCGAACGTCCACGGCTCGACCGGGTACGGGAAGTCGTGGCAGACGGCGATCCACCGGCGCTGGGGGGCGATCGACCTGGAGGACTTCCGGGCGGTGGCGGACTGGATGGCGGCGCGGCCCGACTTCGACCCGGAGCGGCTGGCCGTGATGGGCGGGTCGTACGGGGGGTTCGCGACGCTGCTGTGCATCACGCGGCTGCCGGGCTACTGGCGCTGCGCGGTGGACCTGTTCGGACCCGGCAACCTGGTCAGCTCGGTCGAGGACGCCGAGCCCAACTGGCGGCGCTGGAACCGGCTCTGGATCGGCGACCTGGCCACGGACCGGGAGTCGCTGCTCGAGCGGTCGCCCGCGACGCACGTGGAGAACGTGCGCTGCCCACTGCTGGTCCTGCACGGGGTCAACGACCCGCGCATCCGGAAGCGGGAGTCGGACGACTTCGTCGCGAGCGTCCGCGAGCTGGGCGGGCGCGTCGAGTACGTCGTGTTCGAGGACGAGGGCCACGGGTTCACCCACCCGGAGAACGCGGCGGCCGCGGGCCGGGCGATCCAGGAGTTCCTGGTCCGCGAGCTGGGGGCGCGAGAGTCGTGACGCCGGGGTGAGGGTTGGGCGGCGGGCCCGCAACCCTGGCCGTCTCGGGACGCCTGGGCCCGTGGATGTCGCTTTGGCGCCTGATGGCCCATTCGTGACCGCCCGAAATGGAGGTTTGGCGCCAAATTGCGGCCCGGCGCCCCGGGGGTCGCCGGCGCGCAATCGTTTGTCTACGATGGAGGCGCCATGCCCGAGACGCCCGACCTCACCGCGCTGTACCGGCGGATGCTCCTGATCCGCCGCTTCGAGGAGCAGGTGGAC
>VBJR01000414.1:0-7067 GCA_005880175.1 Chloroflexota bacterium | reverse complement strand
CGACGACTACATCACCAGCACCCACCGCGGCCACGGCCACTGCCTGGCCAAGGGCGCGGCCGTGGACCGCATGTTCGCCGAGCTGCTGGGCAGGGAGGCCGGCTACTGCCGGGGCAAGGGCGGCTCCATGCACATCGCCGACCAGGAGCGCGGCAACCTGGGCGCCAACGCGATCGTCGGCGGCAGCGCCGGCATCGCCACCGGAGCGGCGATGTCCGCCCGCTGGCGCGGCACCGACCAGGTGGCCGTCTGCTTCTTCGGCGACGGCGCGCTCGGCCAGGGCCTGCTGTACGAGGCGATGAACATGGCCTCGCTGTGGCGCCTGCCCGTCGTCTACGTCTGCGAGAACAACCTCTACAACGAGTACACGCACTACTCGGAGACCACCGCCGGCGACCTGGCCGCCCGGGCCCGCGCCTTCGGGATCGAGACCGCCGAGGTGGACGGCCAGGACGTCGAGGCGGTCCACCGCGCCGCCGCGGCGGCCGTGGCCAGGGCCCGCGCCGGCGGCGGCCCCTCGTTCCTGCTCTGCCAGACGTACCGCTACCTCGGCCACCACGTGGGCGACGTGGACCGCTCGTACTACCGCTCGAAGGACGAGGAGGAGTCCTGGCGCCGCGATCGCGACCCGATCGCGCTGCTGGCCGGCCGCCTCACGACCGCCGGCGCCCTGCGCGCCGACCAGCTGGAGGCGCTGGACGAGGAGGTGCGGACCGAGGTCGCCGGCGGCGTCGCGTTCGCGCTGGCCGCCCCGTTCCCCGACCCCGCCGAGGTGACCGAAGATGTCTACGCCTGACGTCCGCGAGCTGACGCTGGGCCAGGCCGTCAACGAGGCGCTGGCCGAGGAGATGCGGCGCGACGCGGCCGTCATCGTCCTGGGCGAGGACGTGGCCGAGGCGGGGACGCCGTTCAAGGTGCTGAAGGGCCTGGTGGACGAGTTCGGGCCCCGCCGCGTCATCGACACCCCGATCTCGGAGGCCGGCTTCACCGGCATCGCGCTGGGCGCGGCGATGACCGGCCTCCGGCCCGTCGTGGACATCATGTTCGGCGACTTCCTGACCCTGGTCATGGACCAGCTCGCCAACCAGGCCGCCAAGGTCCACTACATGTCCGGCGGCAAGCTCCGGGCGCCGATGGTCGTCCGCACCACGCTCGGCGCCACCCGCCGCTCGGCCGCCCAGCACAGCCAGAGCCTGCACGCCTGGGTCAGCCACGTGCCCGGCCTGAAGGTGGCGCTGCCCTCGACGCCCGCCGACGCCAAGGGCCTGCTCAAGACGGCGATCCGGGACGACGGCCCGGTCGTCGTGTTCGAGGACAAGATGATGTGGCAGCTGCGCGGGCCGGTGCCGGACAGCGAGCACCTGGTCCCGTTCGGCGTCGCGGCCGTGAAGCGGGCGGGCCGCGACGTGACGGTGGTGGCCACCAGCAGCATGGTGCACGCGGCCCTGGAGGCGGCCGGCGCGCTGGCCGCCGAGGGCATCGAGGCCGAGGTGATCGACCCCCGCACGACGGTGCCGCTCGACCGCGCGACGCTGGTCGCGTCGGCCGTCCGGACCGGCCGCTGCCTGGTCGTGGACGAGGGCCACCAGGGCTACGGCGTGACGGCCGAGATCGCCTCGGTGATCGCGGAGGGCGCGTTCTACCACCTCGACGCGCCGGTCCAGCGCCTGGGCGCGATGGACGTGCCGGTCCCGTTCTCGCCGGTGCTGGAGGACCAGACGGTGCCCACGCCGGCGGCCATCGCGGCGCGCGCCCGCGCCCTGGTCCGGGGCGAGCTGTGAGTGGCACGGACGTCATCATGCCGGCGCTGGGCATGAACCAGGACACCGGCCGGCTGGTCGCGTGGCTGCGCGCCGAGGGCGAGACGGTGGCCAGGGGCGAGCCGATCATGGAGATCGAGACCGACAAGGCCACGGTCGAGGTCGAGGCGCCGGCGGACGGCGTCCTGGCCGGGATCACCGCCCGGGAAGGCGACGAGGTGCCGGTCGGCCAGCGGGTCGCGGTCATCCTCCGGCCGGCGGCCAGCCCGCTCGCGCGCCGGCTCGCCGCCGAGGCGGGCCTGGACCTCGCCGGGCTGGGCGGCAGCGGGCCGGGCGGCGCCGTCAAGGCGGCGGACGTCGCTCGCGCGGCGCCGGCTCCGCCGCCGGCCGCGCCGCCCGCCCGTGAGCGCGGCATCTGGCCGGCGATGGCGCGGCGCACGGCCGAGAGCTGGGCCGCGGTCCCCCACTTCTACCTGGAGCGGGAGGTGGACGCCGGCCGGCTGGAGAGCTGGCGCGCGAGCGCGCTCCGGACCGCCGCGGACGTCACGATCACGGACCTGCTGGTCCGCCTGGCCGGCGCGTGCCTGCCCCGCCACCCGCTGGTCAACGGCCGCTGGGACGGCGCCCGCACGGTCGCCAGCGACGGGGTGCACGTGGGCATCGCGGTGGCCGTCGAGCAGGGCCTGCTCGTGCCCGTCGTGCGCGACGCCGACCGGCTCACCCTGGCCCAGGTCGCGGCGCGGCGGGCCGACCTGGTGGCCCGGGCCCGCGAGGGCCGGCTCCGGCCGGAGGACATGACCGGGGCCACGTTCACGATCAGCAACCTGGGCATGTACGCGGTGGACGCGTTCAGCGCGATCGTGGACCAGCCCCAGGCGGCGATCCTCGCGGTCGGCCGCATCCGGGACGGCCTGGTCCCCGTCGACGGCGTGGCCCAGGTCCGGCGCCGGCTGCGGCTGACGCTCTCGTGCGACCACCGGGCCGTGGACGGCGCCCGGGCGGCCGCGTTCCTGACCGACCTGGGCGACCTGGTCGAGGAGCCGGCCGCCCTGCTCTGAAACCGGTCGGTGCCCGCAGGCCGGGATCGCCGGGGCCGAGGCCGTCGGCAGCACGGACACCGACGTGCGCCGGCCGGGGCCCTTGGGGCTGCCGCCCGGTGACGTGGTCGGGACGATCGCGGCCTCGGACCCGAGCACGGCGCCGGGCAGCGGCACGTCGGCGACGGTCGGGAACTGCGGCCGGTTCCGGTTGTCGCCGATCATGGTCCCGGCGGGGATGGGGTCCGCGTCCGCGGCGGGCCTGCTCCAGGAGCGGCTCGATCAGCAGCTCGAACGCGGACCGATCCCCGGCCAGCGATCGCTCGATCAGCTCCCGCGTGCACATCCCCTGCCGCACTTGCGGGCCAGCGCGGCAAACGGTGTCAGCGGCGGCGCTTGCGAGCCTGCGCGGGGTGCCGCTGCGCCGGCGGCGGGCGGTCCGGCTCCCGCGTGTCGTGCGCCAGCACGCCGTCGCGGAGCGTCAGCGTGCGGGTGGCCGCCTGCAGCAGGTCCGGCTGGTGCGAGGAGACGATCACCGCCGCGCCCGCGGCCGCGTGCTCGGCGAGCAGGGCCGCCACCATCTCGGACGCGGCCGCGTCGAGCGGGCCGAACGGCTCGTCCAGCAGCAGCAGCGAGAACGGCCGGGCCAGGCCCGCGGCCAGGGCCAGGCGCTGGCGGAGGCCGCGGCTGAGCTGGCCGGGCAGCTGGTCCACCCGGTCCTCGAGGCCGAGCCGGCCCAGGGCCGCGGCCGCGCGCGCGGCGGGCGGCCAGCGTGCCCGGGCGCTGCCCGCACACCGTCAGCTCGCCCGTCGAGCGGTCCAGCAGGCCGGCGGCGAGCCGGAGCAGCGTGGACTTGCCGGCCCCGTTGTGGCCGACCAGCGCGACCAGCTCACCCGGCCGCACCGTCAGGTCGAGCGGGCCCAGCGCCCGCGCCCCGCCGTACTCCTTGACCAGGCCCTTCGCGGCCAGCGGCTCCGTCACTCGTCCACCGTGAACAGCGACATCGCGCGCATCGCCAGCGGCAGCAGCGGCGCCAGCAGGGCCACGACCACCCCGCCGGTCACGGCGGCCGACACCGGGTCGCGGCCGGCGGCGGCGGCGTCGCGGGCGACGAGCACCGGCACCAGGCCCAGGATCGCGATGGTCGGCGGGCCCGCCAGCTGGAAGATCGTCAGGAACGCCCCGGTCCCGATCCCGAGCTGGTCGGCGCCCGCTCCGCGAAAGCCGACGTCGGGCCGGCTCCGGACCGCGGCGGCGCACACGGCCGCGATCGCCGCCGGCACCAGCAGCACCGCGGCGACGGCGAGGTCCGCGCCCGGTGGCCGCAGCGCCGCGATCGCGGCCAGCGTGACCAGGCCGATCAGGCTGGCCGCGGCGACCGCCACCGGCAGGTGGTGCAGCAGCAGCGAGCCGCGCCCGCGGGGCAGCGTGGCGGTCAGGTCGGGCCGGTCGGTCTCCTCCGACCACGGCTCCAGCACCTCGAGGCCGACCGCGTACGCGACCAGGCCGGCGAGGACGAGGAAGTAGCTCGCGCCGGCCCAGGCCAGGGCCAGCGCGGCGGCGACCGCCAGCGCCATCGCGGCCAGGCGCAGGACGCGGCCGGGCGGCCAGCGCAGCAGCGACTGGGTGTGCCGGCGCCAGACGGCGCCGGGCAGCCAGGCCGGCAGCCGCAGCCACGGGCGGCGGCGCGGCACCTCCTCCGCCAGACGGTGGCCGGCCCGGGTCACCGAGCGCACGTCGCGGGTCGCGGCGGCGAAGCGCAGCTCCGCGACGAGGCCGGAGCGCCGGTCCAGCGCCTCGACGGACGTGCCGGCGACGGCCGCCAGCCCGGCCGCGACGACGAGCACGGCGGCCGGGATCGCGAGCGCCGCCAGCGGGCTCGGGGCCAGCGGCCAGATCGCGACCAGGCCGAGCCAGCTGGGCGGGGTCACCGCGGTGCCCGCGACGAGGTCGATGACGGCCAGCGCCACGAGGACCGCCGCCGCCGTGTGCGCCCACAGCTCGCGCACGCGGCGGCCGGAGACGACCAGCGCCGGCGCCACGGTCATCGCCCCGGCCACGGCGCCCGCGACGAGGCCGGCGCCGATCCAGGCCGGGAAGCCGCCGGGCAGGCGCTCGGCGGTCAGCAGCCCGGCCACGCCGCCCGCGACCGCGCCGGCGCCGGTCGCGACGGCCAGGCGGCGGACGGCCACCGGCAGCAGCACCGCCCGGCGGCTGACCGGCGCGAGCAGGAGGTGCTGGACGTCGGCCGCCTCGATCGAGAGCGGCCCGCCGTGCAGCCCGGAGCGGAGGCTGAGCCCGATCAGGAGGGCGAACCCGAGGCCGACTGCGGCGGCGCCGTGGGCCCGGACGAGCGCCAGCGGCTCGCCGGTGATCGGCGGGCCGCCGACCAGCAGCCAGAGGCCGAACGTGGCGTACGCGAGCAGCAGCGCGATCGCCTCGGCCCAGGCCACGAGCTCGATGCCGTGCGGCCGCTGCCGGGCCCGCGCCCGGCGCCGCCGCAGATCGCGCAGAGCCGCCTCCCCGGGGCCCCCGCGAAATCGCGGGGACGGGGTGCGGATTTCGCGGGGTGGGTCGGGATTCACGAGCTGAAGGGTAGGCGTCTCACTCGCGCCAGATCTGGTACGCGGGCGTGGCGACCACCACCCCCCAGTCGTCCGGGTACGCCACCCAGATCGTGGTCAGCAGGCGGGCGCCCGGGACGGCGTGGTTCTTGAGCGCGATCACCACGGTGCCCGGCGGCTGGGCGCCCGGCTGGGCCATCGCGGCGTTGATCGCGCCGATGCCCGCGCGCCGGTAGTCGCGCACGTCCTCCCCGGCGAAGAACGCGAACGCCACCTCGCTGGCCTGGGGGTCGTACGTCTCGGCGGAGAACAGGTCGGGCTCCAGCAGGATCCGGTTCCCGTGCGCCAGCCGCTGGCTCGCCCGCACCGCCTGCTCGAACCCCGCCGTCTGCCAGTCCGACATGCGCCCGGGCAGCCGCGTGAAGTAGTCGGCGAGGAACCACGCGGCCTGGAACGCCAGCAGCCCGACCACCCCGGCCGCGACCAGGCGCTGGCGGGACAGCAGCGGCCACAGCCGCCACGCGCCCAGCGCCATGATCGTGAGGTAGAACGGGACGTCCTCGATGTTGCGGAAGTCGTGGGAGAAGTCCGACGCCAGCGCGGACGGGATGGGGGCGAACAGCAGGCCCAGGAACACGAGGCGCCAGAAGCGCTCGCCCCGCCGCTCCCAGAGCGCGAACAGGCCCACCGCGAGCGCCGGCGCCAGCACGGCGAGGAACTCTCCGCCCTGCACCCACGGCGCGTGGTCGAACAGGTAGTCCGGGGAGAAGCCGCTCGTGTACACGCGCCACGACCGGCCCAGGTTCTCGAGCAGCGGGTGCCCCGGCAGCCAGACCTGGACGGTCTGGTAGCGGGCCGTGAGCATGCCCGGGTGGAGGGGCAGGAAGAACAGCATCGGCAGCACGGCCACGTCCACGCCCAGCGCGGTGGCCAGCAGCAGCCGCCAGCGCACCCGCGGCAGCTCGGCGACCGCGACGGCCAGGCAGAGCAGCGGCGCGAACAGCCAGGCCACGATCGCCGCGTACACGGTCAGGCCGAGCACGAACCCGGCGGCCGCGCCGTAGTACCAGCGCTCCGTCGCGTCGGCCCGCTGCCAGAGCAGCAGGAAGCCGGCGAGCACCGCCGGCAGCGCCACCGGCTCGAACGCGAGCCGCCCGCTCGTGAACAGCCACGGCGTCACGGCCGCGACCGCGAACGTGCCCAGCGCCAGCCAGCGGTCGCCGAACAGCCGGCCCACGAGCACGGCCATCAGGACGGCGGTCAGCAGCGAGACCGTCGCGCTCACGAACCTCGCCTGCACCACGCCGGGCCCGGCCACCTTGAACACCAGCGCCACCGCGTACACGAACAGCGAGCCCCGCCACTGGCCGAACGACTGGAAGAAGACGGGGAGCAGCGCGCCGTGGGAGTCGCGCAGGTCGGTCGCGATCCCCTGCGCGTCGTAGGCGACGGACGCCTCGTCGGAGAAGAAGCCGGGCGGCGCCGCCGTGAGGTCCGCGTAGTGCAGCGCGGCCATGACCGCGCCGGCCAGCACGGTCGCGACCGCCAGCGGGTTGGCGCGCGCCCAGTCCAGCGAGCGCCGGACCGATCCCGTGACGCCCAACCCGGCAGCCCCGAGCACGCGCGGGAGCATATAGCACCGCCCGCGCGGGGGGTTACTTCGCCTGGCAGTTCCCGATCGCGGGCAGCCTGTCCGGCGTGATCGT
>VBJR01000264.1:19027-28474 GCA_005880175.1 Chloroflexota bacterium | reverse complement strand
CTTCACGGATGTCGCCCTCCCGGCTGAAGCGGTCCCCTACGGGCGATGCTATCAGCCGGCCACGCTATGCTGGAAGCGGCAGCCCAGGGGCCGAGGAGCCCGCTGGGCTTCTTGCATTTCCGGCGACGACGGCAGCCGCCGAGGAGGGCCCTGACCGTGACCGACGACGAGTTCCTGCGCGCGTTCTTCTCGCTCACCCTGCCCAACTCCGGCTTCCACCACCGCGACCACGTGCGGCTGGCCTGGCTGGTGGTCCGCCGCCACGGCGCCGGCGCCGCCGGGGACCTGGTCGGCGCGGGCATCCGCCGGTTCGCGGCCGCTCACGGGCACGCGGGCCGGTACCACGAGACGCTGACCGCGTTCTGGGTGCGCATCGTCGCGCACGCGGTCGACCGGCGGCCCGAGATCGAGGACTTCGACTCGTTCGTGGAAGCGTTTCCACTGCTCATGGACGCGCGGCTGCCCCTGCGTCACTGGAGCCGTGACACACTGTTCGACGCGAGCGCGCGCGCCGCGTGGCGCGATCCGGACGTCCTCCCGCTGGCGTTCTGAGAACACGGAGACACACTGTCCGCCATCCCTGACAGGTCAAGTCGGTCCAGGAAATCTCGCCGACCTTGGACTATGCTGTGCCCGTGGGGCCCCACCAGGGGGGGCAGTCAATCGTCGAGTTCGCGTTCACCATCGGCGCCTTTCTCCTCGTACTGTTCGGAGCACTCTCGACGGCCCTCTACGCGGTGCAGCGATCGGCGGCGGTGACGGCAGCCGCCGCCGGAGTTCGGGCTGCCGCGAGCGCGCAGTCGGACAGCGCGAGCGACGTGGACCTGGCGGCGGCGGGCCCCCTCGTGAGCTCGCGACTGGAGCCGGTGCTCTTCGGCTCGACGCTGGAGCGGAAGCCGGCGGGGACGCCGTGCGACCCGCTCGACTCGATCCCGACGGGCCATCTCGAGGTGTGCGCCACCCTCGACCCGGCGGACGCCAGCATGGTGCTCGTCGTGGTGCGGGGGCGGCCGTTCAACCTCCTGCCGCTGGTCCCGCTGCCGTGGACGATCGACGCCCCCGCGGAGTTCCACAAAGTGACGTTCCAGCGATGAACATGCCCAGGAAGCACTCCGGACAGGCGCTCATCGAGACCGCGATCACGATCCCGGTCCTGCTGACGCTGCTGCTCAGCTTCCTGCTCGCGATGGTCGTCGCGCAGGCGTACGTCGACGTCGACACCGCGACCAGCCTGGCCGCCGCGGCCGCCGTCGCCGCGCCCGCCGACAACGACGCGCTGAGCAGCGAGTTCGCGCAGAAGACGTACGGCGGCACGCTGCGCCGCTCCAGCTACCTGGAGCCAGGTTCACTGGACAACTGCGGCGGGTACACGGCGGGTGGAACAGTCACGTGCACCGGACACGCGACTGTCTTCCTGTCGCGCACGCCGATGGCGATCCTGCAGCCCCTCGACTCCAACTGGCACGTGGACATCCAGGCCACGGCAACCGGGTACAGCTCCTTCTATCGCTCGAAATGAGAGGTTCACAGAACGGCCAGACGCTGGTGGTGTTCACCATCGTGTGCGCGTTCATCCTGCTCGGCACGATGGCGCTGGTCGGCAACACGCAGGTGCTGCTGGTGAACTCCGACCGCGCCGACGCCGCGGCGCTGCTGTCGGCGCAGGCCGGCGCGTCGGCGATCGACACCGGCGACGCGCTCTACAAGGGCGACTCGATCGCGCTGCAGCCCGACCTGGCGCAGGCGCGCTGCCAGCAGGCGGGCGCCGCGCAGCCGCTGGTCGTGTCGGTCGCGTGCACGGTGAACGGCAACACGGTGACGGCGAAGGTCGTGCAGCGCGTGCAGATGCCGCTGCCGCTGTGGTCCAGCTTCGAGACCGTCAGCGCGACGCGCAGCGCTCGTCCCGCGTACGGCGGGGCGACGGGAGGGTTCTGACGGGGTGAACGCCCGCAACGTGGTCCTGTACGTCGGCGGCGGCCTGGTCATGCTGGCGGTGATCGGCGCGATCTACCTGGAGATCATCGTGCAGTCGCGGTCCACGCACGACGTGTGGATGGTGACGCAGAACGTGGCCGCCGGCGGCCTGTTCACGACGGACAACGTGCGGCAGGTCAGCGTCCCGGACACCGGCGACAGCATCAGCTACTTCCACGGCAACCCGGTCGCGGACCACAAGCGGGCGGGCCGCACGCTCCGCCCCGGCCACATGGTGGCGGACGACGACCTGCTGAGCACCCAGATGGTCCTGGTGCCAGTCAACTTCAAGGCGGCGCCGCCGCTCAAGAACGGCGACGTGATCGATGTCTACACCCAGTTCGGCACCCGCACCGTCCAGGTCGGCCGCAGCCTCGTCGTCGCGAGCTCGAGCACGATCTGGGTGCCGGCCGTGGACGAGCCGAGCTGGGTCACGCTGCAGGCGAACAGCGCGCCGCTGTTCGCGGTGACCAGCTCCGGGATCGGCGTGCCCGTGAACAGCGGCCTCGGCCTGCCGGACGCCGTGTCGGCGCTGGCCGGCTCGGTCGCGGGCGGCACGTCCGGCATCACGCTCGCGCCCCCGCCGACCGCCACGCCGGCGCCGTCCTCCAGCCCCACCTCGTCGCCGAGGCCGAGCCCCACGCGATGAGCTACGTGGTCTCCTGGGTGGGCACGAAGGACGGGCAGGGCCTGACCACGACGCTGCTCGCCGCCGCGTTCGAGATCGGGCGCGACCACACGGTGCTCGTGATCGACGCGGACATGTCCGGGACGTCCACCGCGATCGACCACCTGCACCTGCACCCGCACGGCCGGGGCATGAACAACCTGGTCGGGATGAGCAAGATCAGCCAGGACACGCTGCTCCAGCAGGTCATCCAGACCCGGCACCCGCGCGTCCACCTGGTGCCCGGCCTGATGGCGATCTGCGGGACCGGCATCGCGGACTTCATCGGCCAGCTGGAGCGGGGCGGCGCGCTCGCCAACCTGCCGTACGACTTCGTGCTCTTCGACATGGGCGCGGCCTGGTCGCACCCGCTGCTGGACTCGCCGCGGGCGGCGGCGCAGGCGGTCGCGCGGATCTCGGCCCGGGTGTTCGTGCTGATGCACGACAGCCCGGCCCGGGTCGCCCGCTCGATCCAGGTACTGCAGGCGGCCCAGCCGCCGCGGGCCGAGATCGTGCTGATGGAGACCTGGCGGCACGCGTCCGCTGGGAGCCGAAGCGGGCGGTCGTGGCCGAGAACGCCGGCGTGCCGATCGCGCGCGTCGGCGAGGAGGTCGTCCGCTCGGCGCAGATCGTGGACCGGGCCCGGGCGGTGCTGCAGGCCGGCCGCCGGCTGCCCGAGATCGCGGAGGGCACCATCTGATGAGCCTCGCCTTCCAGTCCCCGCCACCCCAACCCACCCCGCCAGGGGGGGAGGCGGCGAGGAGCCTGCGGAGCGTGCCCTGGCCGGACGTGGCCGAGATGGCGCAGGACACGGTCAGCACGCTGGTGCGCGTGCTCCGCGAGTACCGGCAGGCGGCGGACGTGAAGGCGTCCACGCGCGACGAGGAGCGGCTGTACGACCTGGTCCGAGACCTGATCGACCAGGCCGTGGAGCAGCCCGGCCGGTTCGGCCTGCACGGCGTCACCGCGCACAGGCTGGCGGACGACGACGCGTTCCGGCACCACGTGACGCGGGGCACGATGGCCCGCGCGTCGTGGCTGTTCCCGCTCTCGCGCCTGGTCTACCTGCTCGACGGCATCGAGGAGATCCACATCAACCGCTGGGACAAGTGGATCCTCACGACCAGCACCGACCGGATGGCGCTGGACGGCGATGGCAACCCGTTCCAGAGCGACGCCGACGTCCTCACCTTCTTCAAGGAGAAGGTGCTGACGATGCCGGGGTTCAAGGGCTACCGGCAGCTGAGCGAGGGCCACCCCGCCGCCGAGGGCAACCTGGGCCGGGTGCTGCGCGTGTGCGTCGTGCAGGAGCCGGCCGTGTCGGGCAGCACCAGCGTGGTCGCCACGGTCCGGCTGCCCGGCGCCGCCAACCTGCACACGCTGGCCGAGTACGTGCAGCGCGGGGTCATGCCCAACGGCGTCGCGCGGTTCCTGGAGGCGTGCGTCGAGGGCAAGGCCAACATCATCATCGCGGGCGGCACGGCCACCGGGAAGACGACGCTGCTTCGCGTGCTG
The DNA here is from genome assembly GCA_005880175.1 of Chloroflexota bacterium. Next base: position 24,318 of record VBJR01000264.1, on the reverse strand, counting down.
TGCGGCCTGGTCGCCCACTCGGAGCAGCTCCTGGTCATCGAGGACAGCGCGGAGCTGAACCTGGACGGCGACCGGGGCGACGGCAAGGAGTGGCACCCGCTGGTCCAGCACCTGTGCACGGTGCCGCCCAGCTACGGCACCGAGCTGGGCATCACGATGCGCGACCTGGCGAAGCTCGCGCTGCGCATGCGGCCCAACCGCATCATCCTGGGCGAGGCCCGGGACGCGGCGATGGCCGAGGTGTGCCTGGTGGCGTCCACCGGCCACGACGGCTCGATGGTGACCGTCCACGCCGACGACGCGTTCCAGGGCGTCAAGCGGTCCGCGGAGTACGTGATGAAGAGCCCGGACTACGCGGGCAACAGCAACGCGTACGAGCTGGCCGAGATCGCGGTGCACCGGGCGTTCAATCTGGTCGTACACCTGGTCCAGGACTCCGACGGCGTGCGCCGGGTGAGCGGCATCCTGGCGCTCGGCGCGGAGCGCACGCAGACGGCGTGGATCTACCGGCGGGGGCCGGAGGGCGTGCTGGAGCGCCAGACCCGGCACGTGGGCGATCTGCCGCTCGGCCTGCGCCGCAAGCTCGGCGCCCACCTGGGAACGGAGGTGCCGGCGGTCTGATGCGCGGGCTGCTGTTCTCGCCGATCTTCTTCTACGGACAGATCCTGTTCGTGCTGGCGCTGGCGCTGCTGCTGGGCGGGATCGCGACTCGGGACGCCAGGGGCACCGTCCGCGCCGGGGGGAGCCGGCTGGCGCCGCTGCTCGAGCGCGAGGAGGTGCGCGCGGTCGCGCTGGGCTGGAGCCTGCGGACGTGGCTGTGGGTGCGGGCGGTCAGCGCCGCGTTCGGCCTGGTGGTCGGCCTGGTCATCGGCACGCCGGTCGTGATCGCGGGCTGCGCGCTGGTCGGCGTGTTCGCCGTGCCGTTCGTGCTGGGCCCGCTCAGCGACCGGCGCCGGCTGCAGATGGAGCGGGCGATCGTGGACCAGGCGCGGGCGATCGTGGACCTGATCCGGACGTCGAACCAGACCCTGGACGAGGCGCTGACGGATGCCGGGGCGAACCCGCTGCCGATCCTGCGCCGGGTCGTGGCCCCGCTGGCGGACACCCACCAGTCGATCCGCGACCGGCTGATCGAGGTGGACCGGCGCGCGCTGAGCCCGATCGCGAACCGGGTCTGCGCGGACCTGCTGCTGTCGCTGGACACGTCGCCGGAGGCGTTCGTCGTCGAGGCTGCCGAGGTCCTGATCCCGCAGTACGAGGCCGACCTGACGCTCCAGGAGCGCAACCACGCGATCGCGCAGGGGTCGCGCCAGGCGGGCTACATCGTGGCGGGGCTGATGGGGTTCATGTTCATCGTGGTCATGCACGTGGACACGTTCCGCGACGCGTACTCGCGCCCGCTCGGGCAGCTGGTGCTGGTGGTCGTGGCCGGCATGGTGATGGTGATCTTCTGGGTGATCGGCCAGCTCACGCCCCGCGTCCACTGGGTGCGCTGGAACCTGGGCGAGATCAAGTCCCAGCTGGAGCGCCGGTATGCGTAGGGCTGGGGGGCGGGGCTGGACCGCCGGTCGGCGGGGCGGCGCCTGGGAGCTGACGACCGGCCGCTCCGATAGGGACATCCGCCGGCGATTGGCCCCCTCGGGAGCCGTGGGCAGGCACATTCGCCGGCGTTTGGCCCTGCCCGGTCGCCCGGCCGGGCCCGAAAGGGCCGGTGCCCGGTGAGCTTCCTCCTCTTCCCCGCCCTGATCGTGGCGGCCGCCGCCCTGCTGGGGGCGGCCCTGTGGCGGGCCGGCGCGCTCACCCCGCCGCCCGTCGTGGCCTGGAACCGGGTCGTCCGCAACCACGGCCTGCTCGACGACCGGCCGCTCACCGAGCGGCTGGGCGAGCGGGCGCCGTTCGTGCGCCGGTTCGACGACGCGGCCAACATCCCGCGGCTGCTCGCGGTCGCCGGCCGCACCGAGTCGGCCACCGCGTGGGTGCTGCGGACCGTCGCGCTCGCGCTCCTGGTGACGGTGGGCGGCTTCGCCCTCGACCTGGTCGGCCTCACCACCGGCGGCGAGCTCGCGTTCCCGCTCATCTACTGCGTCGGCATGGGCGTCATCGCCTTCACGACCGGCTACCTCCTGCTCCGGATCGCGGCCCAGCGCCGCCAGGCGGCCATCCAGGCCGGCCTCAGCGGCGCGCTCACCGAGCTCGCGATCCTCACCTACAACCACCAGATGTCGATCGACCACGCCCTCGACCTGCTGGCCCGGGCGCAGGCGGACGGCCACCTGTGGGGCCTGATCCGGGACGAGGACTGGAAGCGCCTGGTCGTCCTGGACGCGTCGCGCCTGATGCCGTTCCGCGAGGAGCCGTTCACCAGCGTCGCCTCCCTGTACGAGAAGATCGGCCACGCGTACGGCGTGCCGATGTTCTCGCTGCTGGGCAGCACCATGCGCCGGATCGACGACAAGGGCCTGGCGCCCCGGTCGGTGCTGACCAACCTGGCCCGCGCGGTCGGCGCCAACGCGATCGCCGAGATGCAGGTGCGCTCCGAGCAGTCCAAGTTCCGCCAGGCGATCCCGATCGGGCTGATGATCCTGCCGCTGATGGTGCTCATCGGGTACCCGGCGTGGGTCTCCCTGGCGAGGGCGTTCACGTGATCGGCCGCGTGGCGCTCCCGCTCGCAGCCAGCGCCGCCGAAGTGCAAGGGGGGGCGGGCCCCCCCTTCCGGAACCCCCCCGTCTTTCCGGGACGTCGGAGGCGCCTGCGGCGCATCCCTTCGGGCCTCGACGCGGTGCCGGGCAGACGAGGGAAGACGGACTCATACACTCGGGCAAAGCCCTTGCTCGCCGCGCCTCGGGTGTCTTGCCCGACGGGGAGGGACCGATGATCGGCCGCGTCGCGCTGCCCCTCCTCGCCAGCGCCGCCGAGCTGGTGGCGGCCCTCGTCGTGCTGGGCCCGCCCGGCTGGACCGGCGCCTGGGACTTCTTCGCCAGCCGCTCCCCGACGTTCGCGTCCGCCCTGGCCGCCAGCCGGCTGACGGTGACGGCGATCGCGGCGCTGATGGTCGTCTGGGCGCTCGGCCGGGCGGTGCGGGCCGCCGCGCGGGGCGTGGCGACGCGGCGCCGGGAGACGGTGGCGGGCACCGCCGTGCTGGCGACCGGCCTGCTGATCCTGGCCGCCGGCCTCGGCCACCACCTCGCCACGCCGAGCGTCGACCTCGGCGGCGGCTCCGTGAAGGAGGCGAGCCAGGCGGTTGCCAGGTAGCCTCAGCCGGTACGTGTTCCTCAGCCTGCTGCCGGACCCGGCGTCCCCGCAGGCGGTCGGGATGCTGCAGGCCGCGATCGACCCGACGACCGGGTCGGCCGCCGTCCCGGCGCCGGTGCGCGGCCTGATGTTCTTCTCCGCGCGGGGCGCGGTGGCCCGGGAGCTGGACGGCTGGTGGGAGCGCCACGTGCCCGAGGACGCCCGCCCGGTGATCCTGGTCATGGACGAGCCCGGCCTGGAGGCGCACCTGGGCGGCCTCGACTCGGAGGTCGTGGTGGGCATCGCCAACGAGGCCGAGCGGGCGCGCTACGCCCGGCACGCGCACGCCCACCTGGTGGTCACCAACGACCCGACCGCTCTGGCCGAGCACGCGATCGAGGCGTTCCCGTGCTTCCGCCGCGACGCTCCGGCCGTGGTCGAGGGCGCCGCCGAGGGGCGGCCCAGCGTGCTCTTCATGCCGCGGCTCCAGCCCCGGGCGCCCGCCCGGGTGGCGCCGCCGCCCCCGCCGCCCGTGCCGGTGCCGGTGCCAGAAGCTGAGGAGTCGCTGACCACGGCGCTGCCCGACCCGTTCACGGAGCTGTCCACGCTCGCCCCGCTGCCGCCCGAGCGGCGCGGCGACGAGCTCAGCCGGGCCAGCCTGTTCGCGGACGGCACGGCGCGCGCGGCCGCGGCGGCGACCGAGGCGCGGCCGCGCCTGGGGATCGTCAGCCGGCTGCTGGTGCGGCGCCGGCGCATCGTGATCCCGCGCGAGATCGGCGACCTCGTGCTCGGCCTGCATCCGCCGCCGCTGGTCGTGGTGCCGGCCCGCAAGGGCGGCGTCGGCAAGACGGTGACGGCCGGCGCGGTGGCCCAGGTCATCGGCTACGCGCTGGGCGACACGACCGGCAGCGCGGCGATCGTGGACCAGAACATCGGCAACCCCGACCAGTGGGGCCGGCTGGACATCCCGGCCACGGCCGGCACCGTGCGCCAGCTGATGGCCGCGCTGAGCAGCGGGCTCGAGCTGCCGCCGACGCCGGCCTGGGCCAAGACGCCGGCGCTGGGCGTGTACCCCGAGGACCGCGCCGCCGCGGACGCGTACCCGCCGGGCCTGATCCAGCGGTTCGTGCAGCACCTGCGCGAGCGCCACGTCTTCCTGGTGGTGGACCTGCCCAACCGGCTGCCGGACTACACGACGGCCGAGGCCGCGATCTGCGCCGCGTACCTGGAGCTCGCGGACCTGGTGATCCTGCCGACGACGGACGATCCCAGCGCGCTGCTCGGCGTGCTGGAGTACCTGGACACGCCGAGCATGCGGGGCAAGCTGGTGATGGTGAGCTACATCGTCTCGACCGACCGGCAGCTCCGCAGCCACCACGTGGTCACCGACCTGCTGGACGAGATCCGCAAGCGGGTCGTCGCGATCGAGACGGTGCCCAAGAGCGAGAAGGCGACGCTGGCGATCGTGAAGGGGGTCTCGATCCTGGACATCTCGCCGAAGCTGCGCGACGCGTACATCCGGGTCACGCGCACGGCCGTTCGGGCGCTGGCCGCGGCGGGGTAGGCGACATGTTCGGGCGCAAGTCGAGGCGGTTCGAGATCAGCCCCGACGAGCATCGCGAGCAGCAGATCGAGCACGTGCACTCGCTGACGTACGCGCTGCTGCTCGACCTGGTCGCGTGGTTCCTGGACATCCGCGAGCCCGTGAACGAGGCGCTGTTCCCCGAGTACCGGCTGGCCCAGCTCAAGGACGTCCCCGACCCGCGCGAGCGGCTGGGCGCCTACTGCAGCCCGCGCCTGCTGGCCACGTGGGAGCCGGTCCGGTCCCGCTGGCTGACGCGCGGCATCCGCGTCAAGCCCGATTTCGGCACGACCGCGACGCTGCAGATCGAGGGCCTGGACGGCGAGGGGCAGCCGCGGGCGGTCGCCCGCTTCACCGACCGCAGCGTGGTCGAGCAGGGGGCGCAGCGCCAGTACAACAGCCGCGACTGGGTGCTGACGGCGTGGCTGCGGCCCGACCTCAGCCGGATCGAGGACGCGACGTTCCGGCCGGCAGGGCT
>VBJR01000264.1:0-19009 GCA_005880175.1 Chloroflexota bacterium | reverse complement strand
GCGGTGCGGCTGCGGCGGGCGCCGTCGGCGTGGCTGCCGCGGGTCCGCCTCCACGTGGTGCTGATGCTGGCCGGGGTGGCCGCCGCGGCGGCCGGCGCCATCGTGTCGGCGGCGCCGGGGCCGGTGGCGGTGCGGGCCACGCCGGACGCGTACGAGATCGGCGGCGCGCGGCTGACCGCCACCGCCCCGGGCGTCTACCAGGGGCCTGGGGGCGCCGCGGTGGTCCTGCGCCAGGTGGGCGGCGCCACCCGGGCCGGGGCCAGCGCGAGCCTGGGCGGCGTCCACACGACGGGCACGTGCGTCCTGGCGGACGGCGCCCGGACCGAATCATGCGAGTTCACGCTGGACGACCGGCCGCTCACGGCGGTGGACACGTGGACCGGCGGCGGCTGGCACCGCCGCTACGACGACGGGCGGACGGCGGACATCGCGGTGGCCGGCCGGGCGCCGGTGCCGGTGCCGCTGCCGGTCGGCCGCTGACGGCCTCAGTCCAGCTCGACGCTGTCGTAGCTCACGCCCGGGCTCAGGAAGGCCGTGCCGCTCGACCCGCTGATCACGGTGAGCGTCATCGTGTTCGTGCCCGCCACGAACGCGCTGGCCGGCACGCTGTACGTGAACAGGGCGTTGTTGCCCCGGTACGTCCCGATGGTGAGGCTGCGCGAGCTCGGCTGGGTGGACGGCGAGGGCGCCGCCGACGTCCAGCTGTTCACCGTGATCTGCGGCCGGCCGCCCGCGTACGCGGCGCTCAGCCCGATGCGGACGGTGTGGGCGGCGACCTGCGCCGGCGTCAGGCTGAACCGGACGGTCGTCGGGTTGTTCACGTCCTTCCACTGGTAGGCGGGGAAGTCGCTCGTCGCGCTGCTGCCCACGGTGTACGTCACCGGGCCCCAGCTCCGCATCCGGGTGTCGGACGGGTGCATCGACGTGACGTTGGCCGCGTTCATGAACCCGGCCGGCGTGCCGTCCCAGCTCCCGATCCGGAAGACGGCCGCCGGCGCCGGCCAGGTGGACGTGATGTTCTGGCCCGTCGTGGTCGCACCGGCGCTGACCGTCACGGTCCGGGTCGCCACGCCGAGCTCGTCCTGGTACAGCGTCTGGGTGTACGTGCCGGGCTTCATCGCCGGGCTGGAGAAGTTGCCGGTGGACGGGTTGGCGACCGCCCAGTACTGCGCCTGCGCGTTCGCGAAGCCCACGACGGCCGGGACCCCGGCCGGCACGCCCATCGCCTTGCCCACGACGAAGCCGCGCCCGCTCGCCGGGACCGAGCCGCGGAACCCGAGGCTGTCCAGGAAGCTCAGGTCCGGCGCGGGCGGCGGCGGGCCGTTCGTCACCATCAGCGCGTACGGCCCGTACAGCACGCCCAGCCGCTGGCTCTCGGTCTGGTTGTGCGCCGACCAGAGGTAGTTGTAGAGGTCGTTGTTGTCCGTGCCCTGCTGCTCGATGTCGCGGAAGAACGGGCCCCCGGCGCTGCTCTCGCGGTTGCCGTAGTCCATGTAGACGCCGACGCCGTTCCCGGTCTCGCCGCGGATCGTGAGGTCCATCGCCCGCCGGTTCGAGTAGTACTTGGAGCGCGTCTGGCCGCCGACCGTCAGGATGTCCGTGCTCTCGATCGCGGTGCCGCCGCGGGTGTCAGACGGCGTGAACGTGTTGGTCAGCACGCTCCGGTTCATCGACTGGTACCAGCGGAGCTCGCCGGCCCCCTTCGCGTCCACGAACGTCGCCATGTAGACGTTGGCATCGCCGTTGCGGGCGACCAGGTAGTGGACGATCGTGCCGCTGCCGTACCAGTTGGTCGCCGACTCGGTGATCATCACGATGTTGCCGTTCTGGGTGGCGGTGACCACGGCCCCGGAGCCCAGGCCGGACTCGACGTGCGACTGCCGGCTCTGGTTCTGCAGCTGGGTGCCGTTGAACACCAGCGACGTCATGTCGCCGTTCGACTGGTTGATCTTGAACGTCAGCTCGGCGCCGGTGTCCACCGTGAAGAACCCGCCGGAGCTGGTGACCCCGAAGCCGGCCGCATGGGCGGGCAGGGGCGCGGCCACCACCGCTCCGGTCCCGACGGCGACGGCGGCGGCCGCCAGCAGCGCGCGCAGGCGTGCGCCTGGCCCCATGTTCTCTCCCTCCGGCTGAGCAGCACGTGTACTGAGTGCACGCAGCAGCCTACGACGCGACCGGTCGGGAGTAAAGCGGCGAACCTGGGCAGCCGGTCTCAGCCGGCCGCGGCGATGATCCTCCGGGCCCGGTCCGCGACCGCCTGCATGCGGTCGGGGCTGATCATCCGGATGCGCATGCGCTCGACCTGGTCGGCGGCGGCGAGCAGGCCCTCGCGGGTCGGCGGGGCGCCGCGGAAGATCGCGACCGCCGGGTCGGCGTAGTCCTGGATCTCCGCCCGCACCGCCAGCTCGATCTCGTCCAGCACCCGCTCCCGCCCCGGGGTGACCGGCTCGGCCCCGGCCGCCTCGACCCGGCCCGCCAGCGTGGCCGTGGGGTCGTCGAACAGCCCGACGACCTCCGTCACGTCGCCGACCCGGTCGCCCCCGGCCCGGTACGCGCCCCGCACCTCGCCGTCGTCGATGAACACCAGGCCCAGGCCGCCGGCCGCCCGGACGCACACGACGCCGCGCTGGCCGGGCCGGGCGAAGCTGCGGACCAGCAGCTCGCCGTCCATCCAGCGGTTGGGGCCGATCGTCACCTGGGTCGGCACCCGCCACCAGCAGGGCAGGGCGCGCAGCACCCCGGAGGGCAGCCAGTGCAGCCGCGCCCGGGCCGCCGGCACGCCGTCCAGGTGGTCGAGGACCTCCGGCCCGATGGCCACGGCCTGGCGGTGCTCCAGGTACCCGTCGATCACCTCGCGGCCGTCGAACACCACGAGCGCGTGCAGCTCGCCGTCCTCGACCTCCAGCGCGGCGGTGTCGAGCGCCTGCACCAGGCGCAGCAGCGACGCCGCCTCGGGGACGGTGGCGGCCGCGTCGGGCAGCGGCGGGAAGGCGGGCAGTCCCTCGGCGTCGATCACTGGCCGCCGATCGGGACGCCCTCGACCTGGCCCACGTACTGCGGGTACGCGTTCGTGGTCAGGGTGGGCGCCGAGACGCCGGGGTCCACCGTCACCGGCCCGTGGGGGCCGTCCGAGTCGTACCAGTAGACGACCACGGAGATCGAGTACCTCTCCGTCGCGGTCACGTGGTACTTGCCGTCGGCGTTGCGTTCGTCGCTGATCTGTGCGTACTGGTGGGCCGTGACCAGGTTCTGGCCCTGGCAGGGTGGCGGCACCTGCGCCGGGGTGACGCTCAGCGGGTCGTCGAAGTTCCAGTCCACACCCTGGAACTGGATCCGGGCGAAGTACGTGAAGAACACCTGGCGGCCCGAGCCGTCCAGCGGCCCCGGCAGCACCAGCGTGAGGTCCTGCTCCTGCGGGATCGTGATCCCGTCGATCCAGAAGCACGCCGGCGTGTTGACGACGCCCTTCGTCGCGGGGGCCGAGTGGATCGTCCCCGGCGAGGCCTGGAGCGAGCCCAGCACGTTCGCGAAGAACGGGGCCAGGTTGGCGGGCGGCGTGGGGTTGCCGGTGATCGGGTGCAGGACCCACGTGAAGCAGAGCGGCGGCCCGACCACGCCCGTCGCCGGGCAGAAGAAGTGGAAGGTCGGGTTGAGCACGCACTGCAGCGGGCTGTTGGGGTCGTTCGGGTTGGTCAGCTCGTAGCTGCCCAGCTGCGTGTCCGAGACGAACGCGTCGTGGGTGCCGATCATGGACGCGTCGTCCACGCCCAGCTGGCCCGTCGTCACGTTGCCCAGGATCGAGAAGTGGCCCGTCGGGTCGCCGGTCGGGCTGGTGTCCTCGGTGAACGTCACCGGGTGGTAGTAGATGTTCTGGCACGGGTCGCCCAGCTTGGGCGCGGGCTCCCGGATCACCCTGTCGGCCGGCGCCACGTTGCTCCCGAACGGCGCGCTGCCCCCAGGGCGGAAGCACTGCAGCGCGCCCGTGAACTGGAGCACCTTGCCCGTGACGGCCGGCAGCGCCGTGGCGGCCGGGCAGTCCGGGTTGAACGAGTCGTCCAGCCCGGCCCGGCCGGCGGTGCCCGGCTGGAGCGCGAACGCGGTCAGCGCCGCCAGAACGGCGACCAGCCGGCGTCTAGATCCCGCAGACATGGCGTACCTCCATGCTGGCCAGGCAGCCGTACGCGCCGCCCACGAACCAGATGGCGCCGAGCTCGGCGTCCTGCTCGACCTGCCCGAACACGAGGATCGGGTGGGGCTGGCCGTCCGCGATCCGCACCTCGTCGTGCGCCGCGCCGTCCGGGGTGACGAACCACGCGTGCGCCGGGCCGGCCTGGTTGTCCACCCACGCGAACGGGCTCGGCTGGAGCCCGTCGCGGCGGGCAGCTTCCTGCAGCGAGGCGGGCACCGGGACCAGCGTGACCTCGGTGGTGGTCGGCGGGACGATGTGGGCGGTCCCGCCGGCCGCGCGCGCGTCGGCGAACAGCTTGACCTCGGCCCGGAAGATGTTGGTGCGCCCGGTCTCCGGCCGCGCGAGCGCGCCGCTGGTCAGGAACGCGTCGCCGCCCGGCTGCCGCACCGCCCAGTCGTACAGCGCGTGCTCGCGCAGGTACGCCGCGCCCTGCTCGCGGGCCGCGGCGTCAGTCACCGCTCCGTTCGTGCCGTTGCGAATGGAGATGTGCTCCAGGGCCAGGTTGGCGGGCGGACAGGGGGTCACGCCGCGCAGCGACAGCTGCTGGCAGCGCGCGACGGCGGCGGCATCGGGCGTGGGTGGGGACGAGGCGCGCCTGGCGGTCACCGGGGACGACCCGCAGGCGGCGACCACCACGCACGCCGCGGCGAGCGTGAACAGTCGCTTCCCAAGGCTCGACACCGCATCCTCCCCGGACTCGTCGCAGCCGCATTCTACCCCAGGGATGGCGGGCCCGGACCATCTCTTCCGGAGGTGTCCAGGACGGTTGACGAGGCATCACGAGGCCTGGTCGATGCGGGTCACACCGCGCACGAACGGGTGCTCCCGGAGGCGCTGCTGGAGGTCCGCGTCCTCGTAGCAGTTGCGCATCCAGAGCACGGCCGGCGCCATCCGCTCGTGGACCAGCAGCGCTCGTCCGTGGCCCAGGTGGCGCGCCGCGTCCGGCGGCAGCAGGTCCGGCCGCGACTCGTCCGTGCGCGCCCGCGCGATGCCGCGCCGGCGGGGCACGAGCTGCCGCCGGACGAGGCGGTGCATGAGCTCGGCCGGGCTGGCGTCGCCGCCGCCCCCGAGCAGCAGGACCGCCCGCGCCCGCTCCGCGAGCGCGCTCACCTCCCACGCCGCCTGGCCGCCGCACTCGTCCACGTCGCCGACGGCCGCGAGCACGGTCAGCGGCCCGCCCCGCGTGGTGAGGTGCTCGGAGAGGCCGGGCATCGCGCCGACGGCGGCGCAGCCGTCGAGGACGAGCAGCAGCGAGCGCCGGCGGAGCCGCTGCTCCAGCTCGGCGACCAGCATGCCGAGCAGCGACTCGACCGCGTTCGGCCCGCTCGGGGCCCCCCGGGGCGCCAGGACGTAGAGCGTGTCGGCCGCGCCGGCCAGGAACTGCGTGGGCTGGAACGCGGGCAGGCCGGCGCCGGGCGTCGCCTGCTCGAAGTGCGCGCGCAGCAGCTGCCGGGCCGCGGAGAAGCTGGCGGCGCGCTCGGCGGCCCCCAGCTCGGAGAACCGGGTCGCCCAGCTGATCGCGCGCGCGTCGCGGTCGGGGATCTGGAGCAGCGAGCGCACCAGCGTGCCGCCCGAGACGTCGTCCAGCCACTCGACCGCGCCGCCCACGCCGACGCCCCGGTTGGCCGCGGCGTACAGCGCGCACGTGACCACCTGGCGGGTGGAGTCGTCGGGCGCCGGGTCCCGGCTGTCGAGCACGGTGGCCAGGCCGGAGCCCCCCGGGATGTCGAGCACGTCCACGCGACCCCGGTGCTGGCGCAGGCCCGCCGTGGTCTCGATCAGGTCGGTGCGGTCGCTGACCGCCACGACCGCGCCCACCCACTCCCCGATGGCCGGGATGCACAGCCCCGCCGACTTGCCCGACCCGGGGGCGCCCAGCGCGATCACGGACGTGCCCTCGCGGAGGGCCACCCAGTGGTCGCGGTGCTGGCCCAGCACCAGGCGCCTGCCGTCCGGCCCGGCCGTGAGCAGCCCGGCCCGGCCCAGGCCCCGCACGGACGCCCACCGCGAGCGGAGGACCGGCTGGGACAGGAACGGGAAGAACGCCGGGAGACCGCCGCGCAGGACCACGAGCCCGAACAGGAGGGCGGCCAGCAGCGGCACCGTGACGAACACGACGACGGCCCAGAAGACGACGCTCGAGCGCACGGTCGTCGCCCCGACCCACTGCCAGGGCAGGATGCCGCCGCGGCTCTGGACCAGGCTGCGGATCGCGACGTACGGCCACTCCACGACGTGCGTGTGGGGCGCCCCCCCGGCCAGCGTGGCGGCGAGCGCGAAGATCAGGCCGGGCACGACCCAGAGCACCGCCAGCGTGACGTAGAAGCCCAGGTCGCTCTGGCTCTGCTGCGAAGGCGGCGTCTGGATCATCCGGCCCGCTCCGTCAGCCGCGGATGCCAGAAGGCGGACATCTCCTCGACCCGGATCACGCTGTGCGGGCGCAGCCAGGACACGGTCGTCGCCACCTGGGCCCGCAGCGCCCGGCGCAGGAACCGGCGCGGGTTGAGCAGCCGCTGCACGCGCGCGCCCGTGCCGGCGAACGTGGCGGCCAGCGCGAACGACATGCGCTCGCTCTCGTGCTCGACGTTGCCCGCCGCGAACACGAGCATCGACGTGGCCGCGTTCAGCCCGGGCAGCGTGCGGAACGCGAGCGCGAACCCGGCGATGCGGCCCGGCGCGACCCGGGTCAGCAGGTCGTACGTGTCGTGCAGGTTGTCCGCGCGGTCCCAGCCCCAGGCGCGGGTGTCGGCCCGGAAGTTGCGGAACACCGGCGTGATGTGGCGGACCCCGACGTAGGGCGCGGACAGGATCTCCTCGACCAGGACGAAGCCGGGCTCGGCCGTGGACTCGACGGCCCGCGCGATCACGTCCGCCGCGTCCTCCTCGACCAGGGAGTTGGGCGACGCCGCCCCCAGGATGAGCTCGCCGTCGCCCCGGCCGAGCAGGAACAGCGCCAGGGTGGAGCCCGCGGTCTGCTGCCACAGCGCCGACATCAGGCGCTCGGCCTGCCGGGGCGAGAGGATCGGGCGGCTGGGGACCAGCAGCACGGCTACCTGATCCCGCCCACGCCGACCCGACCGTTCCGGGGCGGCGGGGCCTGGAGCGGCAGGGACGGCAGCCGGATCACCGGCTCGTCGTCCACGCTCGTCGTGTGGACCAGCGGCATCAGGTGGTCGCCCGGCACCACGTCCACGATGGCCCGCTCGTTGTCCGAGATCAGCACGCCACGGCCCCGCACCTTCTCCTTCGTGACGGCCAGCAGCTCCCGGTCCGTGAGGTCGAACGTCCGCTGCAGCCCGGCGGCCACCGCCTCCTCGACGCCCAGCACCAGCTTCGTGGACGCCACCGTCGCCAGCACCTCGCCCGGGCTGGGGGAGCTGCCCCGGCGCTCGGCGCCCACGAAGTCGCGGACGCTCTGGCTGGCCATCCACACGCCGCCGCCGCGCTTGCGGGCGGTGCGCACGACCTGGGCCAGCACGTCGCCGGCGTCGGGGTCCACCAGGATCTTGTGCGCCTCGTCCACCATGATGATCCGCTTGCCGCGCACCCGCGCCAGGTCGGCCAGCACGGAGCTGAGCACGAACGCGAGCGCCGGCGTGAGGTCCGCCCGGAACTGATTGGCGAGGGCGGACAGCCCGATCCCGACGGCGTGCCCGCTGAGGCTGCACGTGTCCTGGCGGTTGAAGATCGCGCCCTTGCGGCCCTGTGTATACCCGCGCAGCCGCTCGGAGACGTCGGCGCAGCGGCGGGCACGGCCGGGCACGTTGAGCTTGGCCACCCGCTCCATCGCGACCGTCTCCAGGTACTCGATGAAGTCGAGCAGGAGGGGCGCCTCGCCGTGCAGCGCGTGCGCCCGGCGCCAGTCCGTGAAGAACTGCGCCACCTCCTGGTGCAGCCATGCCTTGTCCGCGCCGGCCAGGTGCCGCGCGGGGCGGTTGTTCTCGTAGCCGCGCTCCTCGCCGCCCATGATCGAGAGGATCGGGACGACCCACTCCGCGGCCTCGTCGGCCGGCACCGAGGGGTCGATGGCGAACGCGTTCAGGCTGTGCTCGCCCAGCTCGATGTACGTGCCGCCCAGGGCGTGGATCACGTCGCCGTACTCGGACTCCGGGTCGATCACCGTCACCTGCGTGCCGTGCAGCGCGTGGCGGACGAGCATCGACTTGGCGGCGACGCTCTTGCCGGAGCCGGCCGAGCCGACGATCAGCGCGCTGTAGTTCTGGCGCGAGAAGACGTTGAAGTAGACGGACGAGTTGATGGCGGCGTTGCGACCGACGAACGGGTCGGCCGGGTTGCCGAACGGCGTGCCGACCGCGGGCAGCAGGTACGCCACCACCTCGGCCGTGGTCATGAACAGGCCCCGCGTGAGCGGCGAGCCGGCGGGGCTGGCGGCCACCGCGACCGTGAAGCTGGGCATGGTGACCCGCTCGGTCTCCAGGCCCTCCTGCATCATCGTGCTCTGCAGGCGCTCCAGCGCGTCGTCGGCGGCCACCGGGTCCTCGGCGTGGACGTGCATGGCCATCGCGATCCGCACGGCGGTCGTCTGCTTGGTCAGGAGCAGGTCGTCCAGGTTCGTGGCGTGGTGGAGGAGCAGCTCCGCGTCCCGGCTCTGCGTGTTCTTCCACATCGCCTGGTAGACGCCGCGCTGCTCCTTGAGCTCCCTGCGCGCCTGGCCCGAGTCCACCGGGAACAGGAACAGGCTGACGCCCCCGCGCACGTGCGCGCGCGTGAGGGCCGAGATCACGGCGCCCGACTGCACCGTGCTCGGCAGCCCGGACAGCGACGCGTACCGGTGGGAGCGGCCGCCCAGGACGAACTCGCCGTCGTGGAACGTCCCGTCCGGGCACGCCAGCGGCGTCCGGCGGAGCAGGTCGTCGATCTCGTCCGCGGCGGGAGCCCGCACCTCCAGCCGCAGGTTCTCGGCCTGGCGGACGGCGACGTCCCGGACGCGGGAGGCGTCGCTCTCGCTGGCGTTGATCGTCTCGAAGATCTTGCTCAGCCGGGCGGTGGTGGGGATGCCGTCGCGGCCCGCCCAGCGCGGGAACAGCACGACGTAGTGGCGCAGGATCAGGCTGCTGAGCGCCTGCTCGCCGACGAGCACGCGCTCCTGGTCCACCAGCGACGTCTCCTCCACGTCCCGGACCCGCTCCAGGAACGCCTGCTCGGCCTGCGAGCGCTCGTAGTGCGCGGCCTCGACGTACAGCTGCGCCGGGCAGTCGAGCGCGGTGATCCACGTCAGCACCCGGCTGCACCAGGCCGCGTACTCGGCGGTGTGGGGGGCGTCCACCGGGCCCTCCAGGCGGACGATCGCGCACCACGTGCCGGGCGACTTCTGGACGAGCCCGTCAGCGGTGGCGAGCACGCGCGGCAGCGACGTCCAGCGTGAGAGCGCGCCCGGCAGCGCCAGTGGCCGGTGGTCCCGCGCGCTGACCTCGAGGTGCCGGCGCCCGATGCGGCGGATCGTGACGGCCCGGCCCCGGCCCCGGCTGACGGCCCGCGGCAGGGCCGGGTCGAGCAGCAGGTAGAGGAGGTACGTGCCGATCCAGATCCCCTCGCGCTCGGGCAGCGAGAGGACGTACGCGAGCATGAGGATCGTGAGCGCGACGGTCACGCGGGTGCCGGCGCCGGCCGGCAGGTGCAGCGCGAGCAGCGCCAGCGGCGATACGACGAACACGACCCAGATCGTGCGCAGGCCGACCTGGAAGGGCCCGACCGGGAACGTGGCGCGGGCCCGCAGCGCCATGGGTACGGGTATCGGCTTCACGACGCCCAGGGCACCATCTGCCGCCAGGTGTCCAGCCCCTTCGGGAACATGTGCCGGAGCAGCTGGTTGACGGCGTGGCCGACGAACCAGAGCGACACGACCGCCGTGATCGTCCCCACGATGAGCGCGATCGAGCCGTCCGGGATGGCGTTGGCCGACTGGGTGACGATGATCGCCACCGGGAGCAGCGTGCCGATCAGGAGCGGGACCAGCAGCCCCTGTCCGATCATGCGCAGCCACCACAGGAGCAGGGTGTTGTTGCTGCTGAAGGCGTAGAGGGGGACGACCAGCGGCGCCACCGCCGTCGCGAAGATGATCGCGATCCGGCTCACCAGCAGCAGCACGAGGAGGTAGAGGATCGCGATCGTCTCGAGGATCACCGGGATCGGGAAGCCCGCCGGTGAGATGATCCCGGCCAGCGCGTGCTGCAGGCCCGCCTGACCGGTCGCGCCGGCCGTCGTCGCGGACATGATCGTGTCGAAGAGCACGCCGGACAGCGCGATCGAGGAGTGCATCAGGGTGGCCAGCGCGACGTAGCTGAGGTTGATGGCGGCCACGCCGAGCACCGCCCGCACCACGATGTCCACCAGCAGGTACCTGGCCGCGTCCACGCGCCCGGGACGGGCCGGATCGACCATGTTCCTGACCAGCCGGAGCATCAGCGCCATGGCCAGTACCAGGTAGCCGGTGGTCTGGAGCGCGGTCCAGATGCTGAACGACGTGCAGCCGCCGCCGCCCGGCGCCGTGCACTGGACCTGATCCAGCCCCGTGAAGTTGAACACCTTCGAGAAGAAGTCCGCAGGCCATGTCGGGGAGGCGACGGCATCCTTGCCGAAGATCGCCGGCCAGAGCCAGCTCGCGACCCAGCCGGCCGGGTCCGTGATGACCTGCAGCGGGTCATCGAGCAGCGGCGCGTGGACGACCAGCGGCAGGTGCTCCAGCAACGTCGTCAGACCCCCGCGAACGCCCGGATGCCAAGCGCCAGGGCCTCGAGAACGGCGATGGCGCCGATGACCTCGAGGACCAGCACCTTGTGGTTGTTGGAGCTGTGGTGGTCCACGAAGCGCTGGACGAGGTAGAGGATGCCCAGCAGCGGGATCAGCACCGCCTGGACGATGTTGAAGATGGGCGCCATCTCGCCCTGGAACGCCGCGAACGCGGTGACGAGCGTCACCGCCAGGAACTGGTCCACGTCCATTGCCCTCCTTGGCCGCCGCCGGCCCGGACCGGAGCGGGCGGCGGCGCTGTCGTTCGCGCCTCGATCGCGCGCGCGGCGCGCGCGCTCACCAGCGCGAGGTTGGCCAGCGACCCGACCCTGAGCGCGGTCTCGTACCGCTTGCCCCGGGCCCTTGCCTTGCTCATGCGGACAGTCTCCGGCCAAACACCTGGACATGACGCGGACATTTGTTGTCCGGCGCTGATGGGGCCCGAACAGCGGCGCATACAATCCTTGACGTGCGCCGGGACATCTCGCGGACACTGGTCGTGGTCGCCGAGCAGCCGCAGCTCTGGGCCGCGATCCGGGACCGGCTGGACCCGTCGCTGGCGCTGGTGCGGAACGCTCGACCGGCGCGGCTGGAGGAGGTCTGGTCCCGGGCCGACCCGTGGCCCTGGCTGGTGGTCGGCGCGGCCCTGGAAGTCCCTGAGTCGCTGTCCGCGCTGGTCGCCGACCGCCCCATCCCGGTGCTGTGGCTGCGCCGGCCCGACGGCGCCCTGCCCGCCGGCGCGATCGTGCACCCGTCCTGGAACCGGCTGGCCGGCGAGCTCGACGCGCTCAGCACGACGCCCGTGTTCGGCCTCAGCTTCGCCCCCCGGCGAGGGGTGCGCGCCAACGGCGGCACGGTCGTGCAGGCGCCCGAGCTGGAGGGGCTGATGGCGGCGCACCCGCGCGGGCTGCCCCCGTTCGGCGGTCTCCAGCGCGTGCAGCGGGCGATCGAGCGGTACGCGCTGCCCTGCCTCGTCCAGACCACCGACGACGTCGTGCGGCTGCGAGCGGCCACGTGAGAGGCGCCGGGCGGGGCGCCCACGCCGAGGTCCTGGTCCTGGAGGACGAGCCGGACCAGCTGCGCCGGCTGGGCGAGTCGGTGGCCGGGGCCGGCCTGGTGCCGCTGCTGGCCGAGCACCCGCGCAAGGCGCTGGCGATGCTGGACTACCACCGGCCGGTGCTGGCGATCGTCGACCTGGACATGTCGAAGGCGGAGCGCACGGGCCGGACCGTGGAGGAGGTGCTGGAGCGCCTGTACGAGGCCCACGGCGTCTGCATCCCGATCGTGTACTCGGTGAACGTGGGCACGGTCGAGCGGCGCGACTGGATCGCGGGCCTGCACGCGTACGCGCTGGTCCAGGACAAGCGCGACGGCGAGGGGGCGCTCTCCCGGCGGATGCGCCGGCTGCTGCTGGCCCGCTACGGTGACCTCGTGATCGACGGCGGCCTGGTGCGCCACGTGCCCAGCGGCCGGGCGTTCGCCCACCGCGTGGGCGTCTCGCTGCTGCTCGCGAAACGGGCCAGCCTGGAGGTCGCCCTGGACGAGTCCGAGGCCCGGGCCGCCCGCCGCTTCCAGCGCTGGCTCCGGGACGACGTGAGCTCGACGGTGCGCGTCCGGCCGTACCGCAACCGGCACTACGAGCTCGAGCTGGCGGACGGCCCCGAGCGCTCCGCCGTCGCCAACCCGCGCCGGGGGTCGAACCACGGCGCCGAGGTGCTGGTGCTGGAGGACGACCCGGACGAGCGGCTGCAGGTCGAGGGGGTGGTCAGCCGGCTCCAGCTGACCCCGCTGGCCGCCGCCCACCCCGGCGAGGCGCTGGAGCGGCTCGACCGGCACCGGCCCGTCATGGCGATCGTGGACCTCAACATGGCGCTGGCGCCGGCCAACGACCGGACCGTCGGCGAGGTGCTGGCCCGGCTGTACGAGCGCCACGGCGGCTGCATCCCGATCGTGTACTCGGCCAACGCGCGCGACGTGGCCACCCAGGACTGGATCGCGAGCCAGCACGCGTACGCGCTGATCCAGGACAAGCGGGACGGCGAGACGGGCCTGCGCGAGCGGATCGGGCGGCTGCTGCGGGCCCGGTTCGGCGACCTGCACGTGAGCGGCGGCCGGGTCCGGCACGGGCCGACGGGCAAGGACTTCCCGCACCGGGTGGCGGTCGCGCTGCTCGTCGCCACGCGGGCCGAGAGCGCGGAGATCGTGCTGGACGACTCGGAGGGCCGGGCCGCCCGGCGGTTCGAGCGGTGGCTGCGCGACGACGTGCGCTCGGAGGTCCGCGTCCGGCACGACCGCAACCACTACCAGCTCATCGTGGACGGGGCCTAGTCGGTGCGCCTGGACCCCGCCGAGATCGCCGAGCTGCCGTTCCCGGCCGGGCTGTTCGACCTGTCGGGATCGCTCGTCGCGGCCACGCCCGAGTGGCGGGGCCCGCTGCCCGGCAGCGTCTCCTTCTTCACGGGTGCCGGCCACCTGGTGGTCGGGGCAGCGTCGCCGACCGCGCCGGAGCTGGAGGCGCTGATGGCGGAGCTGCTGCGGACCATCCGGGAGGCGGTGCCGGCGATGGACCATGGCGCTGCGCTGCGCACGGCCGTCCTGCTGGCGGGCCTGGAGCTGGTCTCGGGGCGTCCGCTCGACGACCGGGACGTGGGCACGACATCGGACGTGCTGGAGTACGCGGCGGCGTCGGTCCGGACGCGGGCGCCGAGCCTGACGGTCGAGATCGTGCCCGAGGAGCGGCCCGGTCCCGTGCCCGCCCCGGCCACGGTCGCGCTGGTCCTCGTCCAGTTCGCGGCCAACGCGAGCGCGCACGAGTTCGCGGACGCGGCGGAGACCCGCCGGCTGGACTCGATCCGGCTGCGGGTCGCGAGCGGGCCCAGCTTCTACGTGGAGTGGCCGACCGAGAACCCCGCCGACGTGGCGGTGCGGACCGCGCGCCACCAGCGGCGGCGGACGCGGTGGGGCTGGGGCTACGTGCGGATGGCCGCCGACGCGCTCGGCGGCGCGGCGCTGCCTCCGGGCCGGACGGGCGACGGGATGGAGGGCGCGTGCCTGTCGATCGGCTCGCGGATGCTGACGGTGCCGCTGGCCTGCTTCGACGGCGGCCGGCTGCGGCGGCGGACGCAGAGCTGGGACCAGGAGACCGTCCACGTGGGGGCGGAGGAGCGGTCGGCGATCGAGGGCGAGCTCCAGGAGCTGCTGGTGACGGCGGCGGCGGAGCCGGGCGCGATCGTCAGCAGCGAGCTCCTGTGCGCCCGGCGCACGGGCGGCCGGACGTGGGCCGCGCTGCCGCCCGAGACGGGCAGCCACCGCGTTCGGGACGTGCTGCGGGGGCTGGACCACGAGCGGGCGCTGTGGGCCGCGCCGGAGCCACACGCAACCCGGGTCCATGCCCTGACGGTGGTCCTGGCCAGGGCCGCGGGCGACGACTGGCCGACGTTCGACGCGGGCACGTGGGCGTCGCTGTTCCCGGTCGCGTGCGCGGCGGTGGGGATCGCGGCCCCGGATGTCGGGGGCGCGGCGGTGTACCCGGACCCGCGGGTGGCGGCCTACCTGCTGGCGGAGCTGGGCGGCGAGCTGTCGGTGGCGGACGACGTGGTGGTGTACCGGCCGCCCGCGGGCGACGTCACCGAGCCGGTGCTGACCGTGCTGGAGCCGTTCCGGCACGGCTGGTACGCGCTCACCCCGGCCCTGGACTCGCTGTTCCGCTGAGGGGCTGGCTGCTCGACGCGTATCACGACGCCGGTAGCCAATCAGCGCAGCTCCTCGTACGCGAGGCGTCGTCCCGCGCGTCAGGCTGGCTCGGATTGCCCGGCGCGACGAAGTCGTCGCACCTTCTGGTGTACCAGCTCGAGCTCGACGGCCCGCTCTGACAGGTCGGCGGCGCGAAGGACCTGGATCGCCTCTCGATAGTGAGCATCGGCGCGCCGAGCGTGGCCTGCCGCGTTCTCGAGGTCGCCGAGCTGCTGCAGCGCCTCCGCGAGCGGAATCGGCAGGTCGAGCTGCCGGGAGAGCTCGGCCGACTCCTGTGCGCTGCTGAATGCCCGCTCGATGTCGTTCTGCTTCTGACGGAGCTGCGAGATGGTGTGCAGGACGTAGGGACGCAGCTGCCGGACGCCGGCCTTCGAGAACCTGTCCAGTGCGGAGAGACCTCTCCGCCGTCCGGAAGCTCGTGCTCGACCTTGTACAGCTGGATCGCAGTCCGCATGAGATCAGCGGCGCCGGTGAGGTCACCCGCCCGCCTCCTGGCACCGGCCAGTCCGTGATAGATGCGGCCCACGCTGTCCAGCGCCCTGACCGCGCCCATGACGTCCAGGGCTTCGTCGTAGTAGCGCTCAGCGGCCTCGTACTCACCGCGCCGGTACAGGATCCTGCCCAGGTTCTCCAGCATCCGGGCTTCGACGTCAGCTCGCCGCCGCTCCAGTCCGCGGTACCGGCGAAGCGCCTCCCGGGCCAGCTCCGCGGCGGACGGATCGCCGAGCTCGTGACGGGCGGCCGCCTCCACGTCGAACGTCTCCGCGACGAGCCACGGGTCGGGAACGGCCGTGGCGCACTCACGCGCCTGTATCAGCTGCTCGACCGCCTCCGGCCACACGCTCAGTCGATAGTGGGCGAGGCCGGAATAGTAGTGCGCGCCGGCACGGCGCCTCGTGTCGAAGACATCGGTCCGCAAGATGGCCTCGGCCTGTGCCAGCACATCCGTGTAGCGGTGCTCTTCATAGAGACGCTGCAGCTCGCGGATGCGACCGTCGGCCCGGGTCGCGCCCTCGCGCAGCAGGACCTCCATGGAGACGCCGAGCCGTTCGGCGATATGGCTCAGGCTCCGGTGGGACGGATGGACGCGTCCAGACTCGATCGACTGGACCGCCTGCTTCGTCAGGAGCGGCGCGCCGAGCTGAGCCTGGCTCAGTCCCGCCTCCTTCCGGGCTCGACGGATCGCCTCGGGATCCGCATCCACCCCGGTGTAGCGCCCCCGCGGACGTGGCGAACGTTGCGCGATCAACAAAGCTTCTCACATTCAGGTCGGCCGCGGGGGCGCACTGGCCGGCCTTCCGCTACGGTCCGATCCAGCCGTGGATGATGCCCGTAGGAAGGACAACCACGGCGGACAGGAGCGTCACTAACAGCGCCGAAGCCATTGCACGCACGGGAACCTCCCGGGTTCAAACCGATGGACGAGGCCCGTCGTTCCGAAGAACCGCAATAGTATCTAGCGATCGATAGATGATTGCAACGTCAAATATGACAATTGCCCCCGGTCGTCGCGAGGCACTAGCCAGTGGGCAGACGCGGCTCCTGATACGCGACCTCGATCGCCAGGCGGCGTCCGACGACCAGTCGAACGATGCGGCGCTGGCGCGGAGGCACCGCCCGGTGAGCGTCGTGCGTGGTTGACTGACAGCCATCGTTCGTGGCCGTCGTGGAGCGGCTCTCGATATTCGGCACGATCGGCGGTCGCTTCATGCTGCACCGACACTATCACTGTGTTCTGGGACAACGGGCGGACACTCCGGGGTGAGCGGCGCACCTCGTCCGGCGCCCTCCCTGGCGATGCCCGCCCGCTCCACGTACCTGCTGCCCTAGTTCAGCTGGTGGTTCCGCTGAGGCGGGACCACGTTGAGGCTCGCCGCCGAACGGCGCCGGCCCCGTTGGTGCGTGAGATACGCGTCGATCGAGGCGACGATCCGATAGACCCGCTCATCCACGGACAGGTCGGCGAGCCATTCCCCTTGCAGACGGCCGGCCGGTCCCCGCGTCCCCGGATCGGCGCTGAGAAAGCACGGATAGATATGGAGCCGATCTCGCTCGGCGATGCGGTACTCCTCCTGGCAGAGCGACTTCCTCCAGTACTGCTCTGTGATCAGGGGGACGAACAGCCGGGAGGACCTCACCAGGTCCCAGAGCTGCTCACGCCACTCCGTCCCCATCGGGATCGGGTTCTTGAAGTAGTAGTGGATGTAGGGGATGTTGTTGAGGTCGAGCGCACGGCAGAGGCGCCGCGCGAGCTCGTTCTCGGAGTCGGCGTTGCTGATGAACACGGGTCCGTGCGCCGACCTGCCCAGGCTCTGGATGTACCGCACGCCCTCGTCCATGCTTCGGAACTGCTGTCGGGGCCGCTGGAGCTTGTCCACCACGGGCTGGAACGCGGCGACCAGCTCGTCGACCGTGGTCCAGCGGATCATCCACTTGTCGATGCCGAGCGCTCGCCGGACCGACTCCTCGTTCAGGATGGCGGGGACGGGAGCCGGCTCCGTCCTGCCAGGCTGCCGGTGCGCGAGCCTGACCATGGGCACGAAGCGGCCGTGGAGCTCCGGATGGAGCCACCCCGGGGTCTCCCTCGCGTCGATGTCGATCACGAGGAAGTCGTGTGCCTCGACGCTCGGCAGCGAGATGGCCCGATCGGGCCGCACGTGCAGGTCGGCGACGTCGTATCCGGCGGCCTCCAGCATGGTGCGGACCGCCTCTCTCGCGGTGGCGTACGCGCCGGTCCGGGGCAGGACCAGGCCCACCGAGCCGACCAGCCGGTCGGTGCTCGCCGGCTGCGTGCGGCTGAGCTCGGCGAGCCGCTCCACGTGCTGCCGCAGCTCGGCGCTGCGGAGATCGTGGCGATGGAAGACGACGTGCGGTGACTGCGGGAAGGACCGCCGCGCGACGTTCGACTCCGCGATCACCAGGCTGGGCTTTCGCGCCCGCACCGCCAGCTGGTGCTCGAAGACGACGTATGGAGAGGTGCGGAAGTGCTCCTCCCAGGGGCGGTGCGGCGCCACGGCGATGAAGCACGAGCTGTACCGCATCATCAGCTCGAGGTACGTGATGCAGAGATTGCGCCGCGACTTCGGGTCCACGGTGAGCGCCAGCCCCGCCTCCCAGCACAGCTGGAGGATGTAGCGGTTGATCGCCCGGTCCTCCGACGACCAGCTGTGGCCGAAGTAGGCGGGGATCACTGCCGCCCCACTGGAAGCGACGCGGGTCCCACGTGAAATTCCATTCTCGGGTACCGATTAGTGCTCATAGAGGTACAACGTACCCCAATGGACATCAGGTCCGCATCGCTCGTGACTCCTTCAAGTGGCGGCAAGTCGGAATCATGCCATTTTTATTTCATAACTGTGCCATGAAGAAGATCCCATGAATTGTCCGTGCGTTGTCCAGGCGCGTGGTGCTACCGTCGCCGGAAATGAAGGGACCGCGAGGCCACGCGGGTCTCCCCACGACGACCGGGATCCGGGACCGTGCCGGGAGCGACTACTCCCGCGAGGCGTTGGGCCGCCGCCGCCTCGGCGGGGCGGCGCCCTCGGCGGGCTCCTCCTCCGCGGTTCGCGCCAGGCTGGGGATCAGCAGCTCGGTGAGCTCGTCACCGCGCTTGATCATCAGCCGGTTGCCCTGCCGGTACTCCTTCGCCAGCCAGGCGAAAATGCTGAGCGCCTCTCGAAAGACGTCAGCCATCGTTCCATCCGTCAAGTCCGCCAGCGCGCTCATGTCGCGATAAGTGCTGTCCGACAGCTTCACGTTGAACTTGACCATCCCCCCGCCCGCCTCCTCCCTTCGCCTCGTCTCCGCGCTTCCCCTCGTGTCGCTATCCGCTTGAGGTCCAAAGGCCCCACCCAGATCACCATGCATACCCCAAAGGTACAGCCTACTTCAGTGGACCCGAGTTGACCGAAGGAAAAACCCGCACAAGATGTGCAGTGTCAACCGAAGTCAACTCACATTTCGAGCCGCCGCCCCCCCGCCGGCGTATCCTGACCGTCTCAAAGGTGTCTGCTGACCATTCGACGTACCCCATGAGAGAAACGACCATGCACCATCCCACGACGACATGAATGGCGGCGACATCATCATCGAGTCCCTCGACGATCAACCGTTCGTCGAGGGACGGACGTACAGGATGCGGCTGCTGCTCGAGCCGCCTTCCCCGAACGGCAAGCACTGCGAGCCCCCGGAGACCGAGGAGTGAGGCTCAGGTCGGCGCGACGATGAAGCCCAGCACCGCCGGGTCCGGCCACGCGATCGAGCGCAGGTCGAACGTCTGCCAGTGGCCTTCCAGGTTCGGGTTGAAGTCCAGGAAGT
>VBJR01000263.1:10395-25372 GCA_005880175.1 Chloroflexota bacterium | reverse complement strand
CCAGCGCGAGCCCGGCCACCGCCCGGTGGAGCAGGTCCGTGGCGACTGCCGCCCCGCCGCCGTTGCAGAGCGGCCACGTCGTGCACGCCGACGCCGCGCCCACGTGCCGCACGTATGCCCCGGTGTACACGAGCGCGTACAGGTAGGCCGCGCCGCCCCACGTGGCCAGCCGGAGGCCGCGCGACACGGCCGGCGCCGCCAGCGTCGCGTCCGGCCGCCAGATGTACAGGGCCGTGAGCGTGGTCGTCGCCAGCGCGATCAGCGAGATGCCGAAGTGGAGCGCCAGCACGGCCGGCGCCTGCGGCTCCATCACCGCCCAGGCGCCGAGGCCGGCCTGCAGCAGCAGGAAGCCCAGCATCAGCGGCGCCAGCACCTGGATGGGCCGGTGGGACCGGTACAGCGCCAGCACCGCGACGAACAGGGCGACGATCAGCAGGCCCTCGACCCCGGTGACGGCCCGGTGGCTGAACTCGATCGCGGCGGCGAACGTGAAGTCCGGCACGAGCTTGCCGTTGCACAGCGGCCAGTTCCGCCCGCAGCCCTGCGCGGACCCCGTGCTGGTCACCCGGGCGCCCATCACGAGCACCAGGAGCATGCCGGCCGCCGCGAGGGCGCCCAGCCAGGAGACGGCCCGCCGCACGCCCTCCGATCGCCTCACCAGAGCGAGGGTACCCGACTAGAGTTGTGGCCGTGAGCCACCAGCCAGAACCGCGCCCGCTGATCGGCGTGACCGCCCGGAACCGGCCGAAGCAGGCGATCCCGCCGTACCTCGCCGTCAACAGCTCGTATGTGCGCGCGCTGCAGGCGGCCGGCGCCGACGTCGTGGTCCTGCCGCCCGGTCCCCACGGCGTGCCGGCCGCACTGCTCGACCTGCTCGACGGGGTGCTCCTGCCTGGCGGCGTGGACGTGGACCCGGCCGAGTACGGCGAGAGCCCTCGTGAGGGCCTGATGGGGGTGGACACGGAGCTGGACGCGCACGAGCTGGCCCTCGCCCGCACCGCGTACGAGCGCCGGCTGCCGCTGTTCGGCATCTGCCGTGGGCAGCAGGTCGTCAACGTGGCGCTGGGCGGCACGCTCTACCAGGACCTGGCTCGCGACGGGGCGACCGACCGGGTCCACGCCAGCGCGAAGGAGCTGGGCCGCGACCACGTCGCCCACGAGATCGAGGTGACGCCCGGCTCGCACCTGCACGCGGCCCTCGGCGCCGGCCGCGTCGGCGTCAACAGCCACCATCACCAGGCGGTGCGCCGTGTCGCGCCCGGGCTCCTGGTCACCGCGGTCAGCCCCGGCGACGACATCGTCGAGGGCCTGGAGTCGGAGGACGGCCTGGTGCTGACGGTCCAGTGCCACCCCGAGGAGATGACGAGCCACGCGTGGGCGCGCCGCTTGTTCGGCGCCTTCGTGGAGATCGCCGCCAGCCGGCGAGTGACGGCCTGAGCCACGCCGGCCAGCTGCTGGCGAACAGCCGCAGCGGCGCGCCGCGCGCGGTTCCGGGAACTCCCTAGAGAGAGCCGCCGACACGACGGGCGTACGCTGAGCCCGAGATGGAGGCCACCCCCCTCGCGCCTCGCGCGCGGTCCGCGGTGCTCGGCGCGGTGCTCCTCGTGCTCTTCCTCAGCTCGCTCGACCAGACGATCGTCGGCACCGCGCTGCCCCACATCGTCAGCGAGCTGAAGGGCGACAACCTCTACACCTGGGTCGTCACCGCGTACCTGCTGACGTCCACGGTGACCGTGCCGATCTACGGCAAGCTGTCGGACGTGTACGGCCGGCGGCCGATGCTGCTGATCGGCGTCAGCATCTTCCTGGTCGGCTCGGCGCTGTCCGGCCTGTCCCAGTCGATGGGCCAGCTGATCGCGTTCCGCGGCGTCCAGGGCCTGGGCGCCGGCGCACTGTTCCCGATCTCGCTGGCCATCATCGGCGACCTGTTCAGCCCCCAGGAGCGCGGCCGCTACCAGGGCCTGTTCGGCGCCGTCTTCGGGCTCAGCTTCATCATCGGGCCGTTCCTGGGCGGCTTCCTGACGGACAACGTCAACTGGCGCTGGGTCTTCTACGTGAACCTGCCCGTCGGCATCGCTGCCCTGGCGGTGATCTTCGCCGTGCTGCCGAACATGGGCCGGCGACCCAGCTCCGTGCGCGACCTCGACTACGCGGGCATCGCCCTGCTCACCGCCAGCCTGGTGCCGCTGCTGATCGGGCTGACGGAGAAGGGCCAGACCGCCCCCGACGGCCAGCTCTACGGCTGGCTGACGTGGCAGGTGGGCGGCCTCATCCTGGTGTCGCTCGTGCTGCTGGTCGCGTTCATCCTGGTCGAGCGCCGGGCCCGCGAGCCCGTCATCCCGCTCGACCTGTTCACCAACCGCACGATGGCCGGCACCAACGCTGCGGTCTTCTGCCTCGGCTTCGGCATGTTCACGGCCGTGATCTACCTGCCCCGCTTCTACCAGGTGGTCCGCGGGGTCAGCGCCACGCAGTCCGGCTACGAGATCTGGCCGCTGCTGGTGGGCCTGATGGGCGGCAGCATCCTGGCCGGGCAGCTCATCAGCCGGACCGGCAAGTACAAGGCGCTGATGCTGATCGCGATCGGAATACTGATCGTCGGCGCGTACCTGATGACGCACATGGAGGTGGACACGAACAACTGGCTGCTGTGGAGCTGGATGCTCGTCCTGGGCGCCGGCATCGGGCCCGGGATGGCCGCCTACACGGTCGTGATCCAGTCGGTGGCGCCGCTGAAGCGGATGGGCGTCGCGACCAGCACGCTGACGCTGCTCAGGCAGCTCGGCGGGTCCGTCAGCCTGGCCATCGCGGGGACGCTGTTCAACTCCACGTTCACGCAGCAGCTGCCCTCGAGCCTCGCGGCCCAGGGGGTCCCAGGTCCGGTGGCGAACCAGCTCGCCGCCGCCGCCCGGAACGGCAGCCTCGCCTCGCTGGGCGGCGCCAGCCAGATCGCGCAGTCGCCGCAGCTGCAGGCGCTGGTGCCGAAGATCCTCGCGGCGGTGCACGAGGCCGAGGCGCTCGCGATCGCGCAGCTGTTCTGGCTGACGGTCGGCGCCGCGGCGGTCGCGTTCCTGTTCACGCTGCTGATCGAGGAGAAGCCGCTCCGCAGCGGTCCCGCGCTCCGGCAGGAGCAGCTCGACGAGCTGGCCGCCTCCGGCGCCGAGCCCGGCGTGCCCGCGGCGGCCGCTACGCTGGCGCCGTAGTCCTCGGCGCCCGGGCGAACAGGTCGCGGGCCGCCGCCACGATCAGGTCGACGCAGACGTCGAGCGAGATCGCCGTGCTGTCGATCACCAGGTGGTAGTTGACGGGGTCCTCCCACCGCTCGCCGGGATAGAACTGGCGGACGTAGGCCGACCGCGCCCGGTCCGTCTCCCGCAGCTGGACGGCCGCGGTCGCCTCGTCGATGCCCTCGTGGACGATCGCCTGGCGCAGCCGCGCCTCCTCGCGGCCGTCGAGGCGCACATGCAGGGCGTCGATGCGCCTGCGCAGCACGAACACGCCGGCGCGGCCCAGAACGACCGCGCCGCCCCGGTTGCACGCGCGGCGCAGGGCCTCCTCGGTGACGGCCACGCGTTCGTCCGCGCCCAGCTCCCGGGCGGGGATGGGGAAGCCGACGAACAGTCCGGACATGTCGATGGCGCGCAGCAGCGCTCGACCGACGGGCCCCGGCTGCCGGTGCTCGTCCTCGGCCAGCGCGTCCTGCAGGGGCCCGGCGAGCTCGTGGGCGAGGGGGACGGGGATGGCGCGATCGATCAGCGGCAGGCCGAGGCGCTCCGCGACCTCCGGCGCGATGACGCTGCCCCCGGCGCCGTACGCGGCCGCGATCGTGACGGTGCCCATCTGCCGGGCATGCTACCGCGGGTACGCACGGGTCGGCTTCTGCGATCCTGGGAGTCGTGGAGCGATGGGCGACGTTCGACTGCTACGGGACGCTGGTGGACTGGCACGCGGGCATCTCCGGCGCCGTCGAGACCGTGGCGCCCGGCCGGGGCACGGAGGTGCTGGCCGCGTACCACCGGCTGGAGCCAGTAGTCGAGGCCGAGACCCCGTTCCGGCGCTACCGGGACGTGCTGCGCGAGACGCTGTCCCGCGCCGCCCGGGAGGTGGGAGTCACGCTGACGGGCGGCGGCGAGGACGTGCTCGGCGCGACCCTGCCGGACTGGCCGGTCTACCCCGACGTCGGCGACGCGCTGGACGCTATGCGGGCCGCGGGCTGGAAGCTGGCCATCCTCTCCAACGTGGACCTCGACCTCATCGCCGGCACCGCGCGCCGCCTGCCGGTCGACTTCGACCTCATCATCACGGCCGAAGAGGTGCGCTCCTACAAGCCTGCTCCGGGCCACCTGCGCCGCTTCCAGGAGCTGACGGGCGCGGTGCCGGAGGGCTGGGTGCACGTGGCGGGGAGCGTGTTCCACGACATCGCCCCGGCCCATGCCCACGGCGTGCGCGGCGTCTACATCACGCGGGTGCGGGAGAAGGAGGACGCCCGCCTGGCGGAGGCGATGCTGCCCGGCCTGCGCGCTCTGCCGGCCGTGCTGGACGCCCTGGCCGGGGCTGGCTGACCGTCAGAGCGGCCCGCCGTTCAGGACCAGGTGGGCGGCGCCGGCCCCGAGGAGGACCACCATGGTCAGGAGGTGCAGGCGCCGCCGCCGCTTGCGGTCGGCGCCGCCGGGCCGGCGAAGGCCCATGCCGAGCGAGACCTGCGGAAACACGAGGAGCATGGCCCCGGTGGCGATCCAGATGCCGACCGACCAGCTCACGCTGCTCGGGATCGGTCCCGAGGACATCGCCAGCCCGGCATGGATCAGGGACAGGCCGGCGATCGTGAACCCGATCCAGTAGTGGGGCTGGAGCCGCGCCAGGTACGGCCCGGCCCAGCGCAGGCGGCTCCGCAGCAGGAACGGAAGGGTGACGGTCACCGCGGTCAGGGCCGCGATCACCCAGCCGCTCGCCTGGGTGAGAAGGGTCAGAGTGGTGCCCGCCCGGGGATTCGAACCCCGAACCAACGGATTAAGAGTCCGCTGCTCTGCCAGGTTGAGCTAGACGGGCGACCGGGCAAGGTCCGATTCTACTGCCAACTCCCACCCGTTCCGCGCGCACGCCCGAAGCAACCGTCGTACAGGCGTTAACAGGTTGGATTCCCCTCCCGCCCGGCGCCTCCTAGCCTGGTCCCCATGAACGCTCGCGTGCCGCAGGACGTGGACCTGGAGGACCGGCTGGTGTACGGCCTCAGCCCGGTCCGCTTCGGCTACCTGGTGATCGCCGTGCTCGGCGCCCTCAGCCTCTGGCGGCTCGACGCCCTGTCCCCGTGGCTGCGCGTCGTGCCCTGCCTGCTCGCCCTGGGCGCGGGCGCCGGCCTCGCGTGGGGCCGCTGGAACGGGCGGGCGGCCGATCGATCGGCTCGATCGGGAGCGGCCGGCCGTGAGCCTCCTGGTCCGGGCCCTGCCGCCGCGGCAGCTCGCTCCCGCGCGGTCCGAGGCCGCCGTGCTCACGTGCGGCGCGATCGGCTACCTCGACGCGGCGGAGGACGACCGCCGGCGCTGGATCGCGGGCTTCCGGTCCCTGCTCGACGGGCTGGACGCGCCGCTGCAGGTGCTGGTCGACTTCGTGCCCGGGGCGGCGGAGCCGCCCGCCGAGGCGGCCGGCGGCGACCTGCCGGCCCCGGGCGACCGCCGGGCCCGGGACCTCGCGTTCGTCGCCCGGCTCCGGGACCTGCCCGCCGCGCAGCGCCGCGAGGTCCGGTTGGTGACGGCGCCGGCCGCCGCGGGCGGCCTGGAGCGCGACCTGCGTTCGCTGGGCGTGCCGGACGTGCGGCTCTCCGAGGCGGGCGCGGCCGCCACCGGGTCCCTCCACGGCACCGAGCGCCCGGGCGCGCTGCGCGACCGGCGGGGCTGGCACCGCAGCTGGTGGCTCGACCGCTACCCGGGCGGGGAGCTCGCCCCCGGCTGGCTGCTCCGGCTGGTGCCTGCCCGCCTGCGGGTCACCCTGGCCTGGCACGCCGAGCGCTTGCCCACCGCCTGGGTGGTCGAGTACCTCCAGCGCCAGCTCGTCCAGATGCGGGCCAGCCAGCTGCACCGCGCCGGCGGCATCGGCGACCCCCAGGTCGAGGGCGCGGTCCCGGCGGCCGAGGCACTCCAGCAGCGGCTGACGGCGAGCCAGGAGAGCGCGTTCCACGTGTCGCTCTACCTTACGGTCACGGCCGCCAGCCCCGAGGCGCTGGAGGCCGCCGCCGGCGAGGTCGAGGCGGCGGCGCGCTCCGCGCTGTGCGGGCTGGCGCGGTGCACCTTCCGGCAGCTGGACGGCCGGCTGGCAACGCTCCCGCTCGGCCGCGACAGTTCGATGCCGACCTCGCGGACGAGAGCGGCCTGGTGGTCGGCGCCAGCCGGGCGACCGGCCAGCCGGTGGTGGTCGACCCGTTCGACGACACGCGCTATGCGAACGCGAATATCGGGATCTTCGGCCACTCGGGCGCCGGCAAGACGTACCTGCTCTCGACGATCGCCATGGGCGCGCTCGGGCTGGGTGCGCAGGTCTTCGTCATCGACCCCGAGCACGAGTACGGCCGCCTCGCGCGGCGGCTGGGCGGCCACGACGTCGAGCTGGCCCTCGGCTCCGGCCACGCGATCAACGTGCTCGACCTGCGCGGCGACGTCCACGACGAGGCCACCCTCGGCCCGGCCGTGGCCGACGCGGTGGACCTGTGCGGGGTCATCTGCGGCGACCTGGACGAGACGGAGCGCGCCACGCTGGAGGCGGCCGTCCGGGCCACGTTCGAGGCGGTGGAACGGCCCGTGCTCGGCGACGTCGCCGCCCTGCTCCCGGCGTCGTCCCGGGTCGCCCAGATCCTGGCGCGCTGGGTGCGGGGCAGCCTCGGCCAGCTGTTCAGCCGGCCCACGAACGTGGACCTGGACGCGCCCATCGTCGCGTTCGGCATGCGCGAGCTCCGCGCGGAGATGGTCGCGCCGGTCCACTACCTGCTCGCGGAAGCGCTGTGGGCCAAGATCAAGTGGAAGGACCGGCGCCGCCTGCTCGTCGTCGACGAGCTCGGCCTGCTGTTCGAGGACGCGACCGTCCGCCGGTTCGTGGTCTCGCTGGCGCGACGCATCCGGAAGTACGACGGCAGCCTGGTCTTCGCCACCCAGAACCCGGGTGACCTGCTCAGCGGCGAGGCGGGGGCGGTCGTGGCGACGAACCCCGCCCTCCACTTCTTCGGCGCGCAGCGGCCGGGCGAGGCGGCCAAGCTGCAGCGCGCCTTCCAGATGAGCGAGGTGCAGCGGTCCGGGCTGGAGACCGCCCGGCGCGGCGAGTTCCTCCTGAGCGCGGGCCCGGCCCGCCTTCCGGTGCGGGTCCAGGCGCCGCCGTGGCAGGCGTCGCTCATTGCCGAACGGCACGGGATGGTCGAGGAGACTTGCCATTCGTAGAATCCAGAACCGATGGGCGCGCCCCGCGCGCGAGTCCAGCTGGCGGGCGACCGCCTCGACCTGGAGTGGCCGGACCTGGTCTCCTGCGCCGGCCTGACGGCGAAGTGCTGGCTCCGGGACGACACGGTGCACGAGTCGGCGAGCTGGGCCGCGGTCCCGACGGCCGCCAACCGGTACCGAACCAGTTGTGGGCCGCTGGACGTGGAGATCGAGCTGGAGCCGGACGACGGCTGCGTCCGCCTGCGGGCGGAGGCGTCGGCGACCGCCGGCGTGGAGGTCGCGCGCGTCGGCGTCGGGGTCTCGGTCCACGGAGTGGGCGAGGACCTGGCGTGGGTGCTGGCCAACGGGTACCAGTCGTGGGACCCCTCGGGCGTCGTGCCTGCCACGGGCGGCACGCGGGTGTCGTGGTGGACGATCGGCCTGGCCGGCCACGCCGGGGCCGGCCTGGCGGCGGCGGCGACCGGCGCGCGCACGTCCTGCACCCAGTTCACGGTCGCGGACGGCGTCCTCACCGTGGTCTGGCGGGAGGCGGAGACGCTCGAGACGGTGCCGGCCCTGTTCGCCGGTCCGGCCGGCGCCCGCTGGACCAGCGAGGCCGTGCACCTGACCGCCGGCGGCGACGTCGTCGCCGGCCTGACGTCGCTGCTGGCCGGCGGCCCGAGCGACCCGGCGCCGGCCACACTCGGCTGGCTCAGCTGGTACCACCTCGGTCCCTGGGTGCGCAGCGAGGACGTGCTGGCGCACGCGGACCTCCTGGCAGTCCCGCCGTTCCGCGACCTCGGCTACCGCCTGGTCCAGGTGGACGACGGCTGGCAGGAGACGTACGGCGAGTGGCGCCCGAACACGAAGTTCCCGGGCGGGCTGGAGGCGCTGAGCCAGGAGCTCGGCCGCCGCGGCCAGGTGCCTGGGCTGTGGACCGCGCCGTTCCTGGTCGGCGCGGCCGCCGACGTGGCGCTGCACGCGCCGGAGGACTGGTTCGTCACCGACCCCGCCACCGGCGGCCGCGCCATCGACGAGCGGCACCGGGCGTTCGGGCCGATGTACGCCCTCGACGCGTCCAACCCGGCCGTTCGGGACTACCTGCGCGACCTGTTCGCGGGGTTCCGGCGGGCCGGCGTCCGCTACTTCAAGATCGACTTCCTGTACGCGGGCGCCTACGCCGGCCTCCGCGCGCTGCGGGCGGGCGTCGAGGCCATCCGCGAGGGCGCGGGCGAGGACGCCCAGCTCGTCGCCTCGGGAGCGCCGCTGCTGCCGCTGGTGGGCCTGGTGGACGGCTGCCGGGTGGGACCGGACACCGCGACGCCCTTCTACGACTTCGAGAGCGGGACCAGCACGCCCACGGTGTTCGGCGACGAGGTGCAGGCGGTCGCCCGCAACTTCGCCGGCCGGGCGATGCTCCATCGGTGGTTCCGTCTGGATGCGGACATCGCGCTGGTCGGCGGCAACCTGACGCTGGAGCAGGCGCGGGTGCTGGTCACGATCGCGGCGCTGTCGGGCGGCCCGTTCTGCGCCAGCGACGACCTTCGCGAGCTGCCGCCCGATCGACTGGCGCTGCTGACGAACCCGGAGGTCGTGGCGCTGGCGGGCGGCCTCCCGGCGCTCCCGGACTGGGAGCCGGCGGCCGGCGGGCTGCCGCCGACCCACTGGCGCCGCGGCGACGTGCTCGCCGTGTTCAACTGGGGCGCGGACGCAGCCGAGCTCACGGTGCGTACTGCTGGCGCCGCTGGTGCGCGCGACCTGTGGAGCGGCGAGGAGCTGGTCCCGTTCGGTGACGGGGCCCGTCTGATCGTCCCCGCGCAGGGTGTCCGCCTGCTCCGGCTTCGTTCGCGAGACGTTACGCTGTAATCGTGGCCCGGGTACTGCACCACCGCATTCACGGGTTGCCGGGCGACCGACTGGAGCGTCTGCACAAGCAGTTCGAGCAGCTGGCGGCCGGACGTGCCTGGCGGGGCGACCAGCCCTGGGTGGCGACCGACCGATCCACCGGCCTGTTCGAGATGGAGTACCTCAGCCACGTCCGCGAGGCGGACGGGGCGCAGGTGTCCGGGGCGGGCTTCCTCAAGACCGGCGGCGACGAGACCGACGCGCTCGTGCTCATGCTCTTCCTCCGCGACCTGAGCGCCGAGTACGGCGTGCGGGTCGTCTGGCGGGACGAGGACAACCCGCTGACCAAGCTGCGCTACCTGGAGTTCCGGCACGGCCGGCTTCCCTCCGGCAACTCGCTGGAGGAGCTGCTGGCGCGGCGCGCCGTCATCAAGAAGGTCGAGGGCCAGGCGATCATGTTCTATCCGCCCGCCCACCGGCTCAACCGGCAGCTCCCCGCCCGGCCCTCACAGTGGGGCTACGCGCTGTGCGGCCTGCGCGCCTACGCTCCGACGCTCCTGGAAGCGGAGCAGGAGGCGCTGAAGATCATGCGCGCCATGCGCCGCCTTGGCCGCTGACCTCCGCGCTCGCTCCGCCCGGCGCGGATGAGGGCGGTCGTCCAGCGGGTCAGCCGTGCCTCGGTGAGCTGGGAGGACCCCGGCGGCGCGCCCGAGTGCCGTCAGATCGGGCGCGGGCTGGCGGTGCTGGTCGGCGCCGGCCCTGAGGACGGCCCGCCCGAGGCCGACGCGCTCGCCGACAAGGTCGCGCAGCTGCGCATCTTCTCGGATGCGGACGGCCGGTTCAACCTGAGCCTGGAGGACGTCGGCGGTGAGGCGCTGGTCGTGTCGCAGTTCACCCTGTACGCCGACGCGACCCGCGGCCGCAGACCGAGCTTCGCCGGGGCGGCGGCGCCGGACGGCGCGCGCGACCTGTGCCAGCGCTTCGCGGCTCGTCTCGCCGAGCGTGGCATCCCGACGCGCACCGGCAGCTTCGGCGCCCGCATGACGGTCAGCCTGGACAACGAGGGGCCGGTCACGCTCGCGCTCAGCACCGAGCCATGGGAGACGCGCATCCGTGCCTGACGCCTACGTGGACCAGCACGCGACCGAGATCGCGGCCGCGGCGGAGCGGATCCAGCCGCACGTCCGCCGGACGCCGCTGCTGACGACCGACCTGGACCCGCGCCTCCGGCTCAAGGCCGAGAGCTTCCAGCGCGCCGGCGCGTTCAAGGTGCGGGGCGCGTTCAACGCGCTCCTCCAGCTCCGCTCGCGGGACCCGAGCGCCACCGGCGTGATCGCGGCGAGCTCCGGCAACCACGCCCAGGCGGTCGCGGTCGCGGCCCGGACGGTCGGCCTCCCCGCGGTGATCCTGATCCCGGCCGATGCCAATCCGGTCAAGGTCGCCGCCACCCGCGCCGCGGGCGCGGAGGTCATCCAGGAGGGCGTCACGTTCGAGAACCGCGATCAGCGGCTCCGCGAGGCCATCGCAGAGCGCCGTCTGACGCTCGTGCACTCCTTCGACGACTGGGACATCATCCACGGCCAGGGCACGGCCGCCGCCGAGATGCTCCAGGACGACGCCGAGATCGGCACGATCGTGGCCCCGATCGGGGGCGGCGGCCTCCTCAGCGGGACCGCGCTGGCGGCCCGGGCCTGGGGCCGCAGCGTCCGGGTGATCGGCGTCGAGCCGGAGGTGGCGGACGACGCCCGGCGGACGCTGCGGACGGGCAGCATCCAGCGGCTGGAGCATGCCCCGGAGACGATCGCCGACGGCGTCCGCCTCCTGTCGATCGGGCAGCGCAACTTCGAGGTGATCGTGGAGCGGCGGCTGGTGGACGACATCGTGACCGTGACCGAGTCGGAGCTGGAGCAGGCCGTGCTCCGGGCCTGGCTGGAGATGAAGCTGGCCATCGAGCCGAGCGCGGCGCTGCCGCTGGCGGCGTTCCTCGCCGGCAAGCTGCCGGCGGACGGCCGCCCGATCGGCCTCGTGCTCTCTGGCGGAAACGTCGCGCTCGACCTCGTGGCTAGACTGCTCGAATCACGATGACCCCGGTCAAAGAAGTCATGTCGACCCACGTCATCAGCTTTCGCGAGGACACGCCGGTGGAGGAGATCGCCGAGCGGCTGGCGATCGGCCACATCACGGGCGCTCCGGTCGTGACCGAGGACGGCTTCGTGGTGGGCATCGTGTCCGAGGTGGACGTGTTCTCGAAGCGCGGGGTCGTGGCGCGCGACATCATGTCGCCCCACGTGATCTCGATCACCGAGGACACCGGCATCGACTCGGCGGCCCGCCTCCTGGCCGGCGAGCGGATCCGGCGCCTGCCGGTCCTCCGGCACGGCCGGCTGGTGGGCCTGATCAGCCGCTCGGACGTCCTGGAGTTCTTCGCCACCCGCGTCTGGACGTGCAGCGCCTGCGGCCACGGCGAGCACGGCCTCGAGGCGCCGGAGCGCTGCGCCACGTGCTCCGGCACGGAGTTCCGCCTGGAGCGGGCGCACCGGTACTCATGACGATCGGGCTGAGCGTCAAGGCGAGCCGGTTCACGGAGTCGGTCATCCGCGAGATGACGCGGGTCAACCTGGCCCTGCACGGCCCGGAGCGGGCGGTCAACTTCGCTCAGGGATTCCCCGACTTCGACCCGCCGGCGGAGGTCGTTCAGGCGGCCCAGGAGGCGCTGGCGGCCGGCGGCGCGTACCACCAGTACGCGACGACGTGGGGGGCGCCCGCCCTTCGCCGGGCGGTCGCCGAGAAGAAGTCCGCCGAGTGGGGCCGGCCCGTCGACCCGGAGACAGAGGTGACGGTCGCCTGCGGCGCGACCGAATCGATGATGGCCGCCATGCTGGCGGCGGTGGACCCGGGCGACGAGGTCGTCGTCTTCGAGCCCTTCTACGAGAACTACGGCCCCGACTGCATCCTCAGCGGCGCCCAGCCGACGTACGTCGCCCTGCGCCCGCCGGACTGGGCGTTCGACCCCGACGAGCTGCGGCGCGCCTTCACCCCGCGGACCCGGGCGATCGTCGTCAACACGCCGCACAACCCGACCGGCAAGGTCTACAGCAGGGCCGAGCTCGAGCTGATCGCGGACCTGTGCCGCGAGCACGACGCCATCGCCATCACGGACGAGATCTACGAGCACATGGTCTACGAGGGCGATCACGTCAGCATCGCGACACTGCCCGGCATGGCCGAGCGGACGATCACGATCAGCGGCGCGAGCAAGACGTACTCGATCACCGGCTGGCGCATCGGCTGGCTGGTCGCCCCGCCAGCGCTGACCGACGGCATCCGCAAGGTGCACGACTTCCTGACCGTGGGCGCCGCCCACCCGCTGCAGATCGCGGTGGCGTCGGCGCTGCGGTTTCCGCCGGCGTTCTACGACGCACTGGTGGAGGAGTACCGCGAGCGCCGCACCGCCATCCTGGATGGTCTGCGCGCGTGCGGCTTCGACCCGAACCCGCCTGCCGGCGCGTACTACGTGATGGCCGGCATCGACCGCCTGACCGACCTGGATGACGTGGCGTTCGCGCGCCACCTGATCGAGACGGCGGCCGTGGCGACCGTCCCCGGCTCCAGCTTCTACGCTAACCGCGAACTGGGCCGCCGCCACATCCGTTTCAGCTTCCCCAAGCGCCCGGAGACGATCGAGCGCGGCATCACCTCTCTCCGTCAAGCCCTGACTTAACAGGTTAGCTTGACCCGCCGGCCCGCTGCTCGTACTGTGGGCCCGCCCCCCTGGGCGGGCGGGGGCGTCGGTCAGGGCGGGGCGGGATCGGCGTCCACCCGCTGTCATGGGCCTCGTGAGAAGGGGCGTTGCCGCACTCCGTCAAGCCCTGGCTTAACAGGTTAGCTTGACCCGCCGGCCCGCTACTCGTACTGTGGGCCCGCCCCCCCCTGGGCGGGCGGGGGCGTCGGTCAGGGCAGGGCGGGGCGGGGTCGGCGTGCACCGCTGTCACGGGCTTCGTTGGGGGAGGGGCATTGCCCCACTCCGTCAAGCCCTGGCTTAACAGGTTAGCTTGATCCGCCGGCCCGCCGGTCGTACTGTGGGCCCGCCCCCCTGGGCGGGTGGGGGCGTCGGTCAGGGCGGGGGCGGGTCGGCGTCAAACCGCTGTGGCCCGCTTAACAGGTTAGGTTCCGTTCCGCTCGGGCGGTCCCTACCGTGCCGGGGCATGAATCCCTCCTCTCTCGTCCGCCCCCCGCTCGTGTTCGTCGTGATGGCCGAGGCCGTGCTCGTGACCGGCCTCGGCGCCGTGAGCTGGCACGTCTGGCAGGACCGGTTCGGCGCCGCGCAGGCCGCTGTGTCCGCGCCGCCGCCGGCCGCGCCGGGCACGTCGCGGCTGCCGGCATCGGCCCAGCCGCCGTCGTCGCCACCGTCAGCTGCGCCGGCTACCCCCGCCGTCGGTCCGACGCCTGGCATCCGGACCGACGCCTCCTTCCTGTCGCGGATGCTCGTCGAGCTCAACCGGGTCGAGCAGGTGTTCGAGGACCTCGAGTGGCGCGTCACCAAGGCGATCGTCGACGGCATCCAGCAGTACCTCGAGGGCGTGGTCATGCCCTCGATCGAGCGCAGCGAGCCGGGGTCGGGCCGGTGACCGCGCCCCGCTCAGCCGGCGGCCTGCCCCAGCGCGGTGCGCATGAGCTCCGAGAGCGTGGGGTACGCGTGCATCGTCCGGGCGACGACCTGCACGGGCACCCGCCCGGCCATGATCGCGACCGCCTCGTGGATCATGTCGCCGGCCGTCTCGGCCACGATGTGGCAGCCGAGGAGCTCACCCGTCGCCGCGTCGGCCACCACCTTCACGTGGCCGTGGACCTGGCCGTCGATCTGCGCCTTCTCGGCGCCGGCGACCTCGGCGAACCCGATTCGGACGTCGTGGCCGGCCTCGCGCGCCTGCCGCTCGGTGAGGCCGACCGAGGCCACCTCCGGGTCGGTGAACGTGACCCTGGGCACCACCCGCAGGTCGGCGACCCGCCCCGTGCCGTGCAGGGCGTTGTCGGCGGCGATCGTGCCCAGCTCCGATGCCACGTGGGTGAACAGGGCGCCGCCGATCACGTCGCCGGCGGCCCAGGCCCAGGGCTGCGACGTCCGCAGCTGTTCGTCCACCGCGATGCCCCTCGGCGTCCAGGCGATGCCGGCGGCGTCGAGGCCGAGCGCCCCCCCGTCGAGCGACCGGCCGGTGGCGACGAGCACTTCGTCCACGTCCAGCGGCGGGCCCTCTGGGAAGTGCAGGCGCCGGCTCGAGCCGGCGCGCTCCACACGCTCCAGCTTCGCCCCGAGCCGCAGCGCGATCCCTTCGGCCTCGAACGCATCTCGGACTGCCTGGCCCGACTCCGGCTCCTCGGGCGGCAGCATGCGGTCGAGCAGCTCGATCACCGTCACGCGCACGCCGAACCGCGCGAACACCTGCGCGAACTCGCAGCCGATCGGGCCGGACCCCAGCACCGCCAGCCGGCGTGGGAGCTGGCGGAGTGAGAGCGCCCCTTCGTTGTCGAGGTAGCCGGACTCGCGCAGGCCTGGCACTGGCGGCACCGCGGGGTCGAGGCCCGCCGCCAGCAGCACCGCCCGCGCCTCGACGGGCTGGCCGTCCACCTCGAGCGTGCGCTCGCCCGTGAGCACCGCCCGCGCCGGATAGCGGACCTCGACGCCCGCCTCGTGGAACGGGGTGACGCCGAACCGGAGCATGTAGTCGCGAACG
>VBJR01000263.1:0-10362 GCA_005880175.1 Chloroflexota bacterium | reverse complement strand
TGGGCGATCTTCGCGCTGCGGACCAGCGCCTTGGTTGGGACGCACCCGTGGTTGGTGCAGGTGCCTCCGAAGTGGCGGGCCTCCGCGAGCAGGATCCGGTGCCGGCTGCCGTGCGCAGCCGCGAACGCGGCCTCCGAACCGGCGGCGCCCCCGCCCACGATCACGAGGTCATACGCGGTCACCGGAGCAGTATGCGACGCCCGTCCCGGCCGATCCCGTGCGATCCCTCGACCCGGCCACACGAGGCTGCATGATCGATCGATGCGGCATCGGAGTGGGGCGTCCGTCTCGCCTGGTCCCGTCCCATTTCGCCCCGGCGTGAGCGATTCGTGAGCAGTGGGAGGACGCTCGGACGATCGGCAGCCGAGTATCAGAGCTGGCGGCCCTGGAGAACCGCGATCATGGGACCTGTCCGGCTATGCTCCAGCTCGACGGGAAGGCATGGCCGAGCAGCAGACACCCGGTTCGAGTGGAGACGGGAAGCCCCAGGGCGGCCACGGCGCTGAGCTGACCAGGCTCGGCGGCATCGTGCTCGGGCTGGCGCTCATCATCGGCGCCGCCAACGACGAGGCTGTCAAGCTCTCGAACCAGGTCGTGCCCGAGCTGCCGGTGTCGGGCGTGCTCGCCGTCCGCGTCCTGGTCGGTCTGGTCGGCCTTCTCCTCCTGCTCTGGGGCCTGATCGGCCTACTCGGGCCTTCCGTCAGCCAAGGGGTCCGCTGGTTGACGAGCTGGCGGCGCCGGCGTCGCAGGCCGAAGCCTCCAGCCCCGGAGGTGGGCCTGCCACCCGATCGGAACCCACTGTTTCTAGGTCGCGAGGGGAAGCTGGAGCTGCTCCAGCGGCGGCTGGCGGCTGAGCGGCGTGTTGATCTGAGCGGGCTCGGCGGCGTGGGCAAGAGCCAGCTTGCGATCGAGCATGTGCACCGCCACCGTCACGACTACCCGGACGGCGTCTTCTGGCTGCGCGGCGAGACCGCGGCCGGCCTGAGCGCGGAGTTCGCGGCGCTGGCCTGGCTGCCCCAGCTCCGGCTCGATGAACGCGAGGCGCCGGAGCAGGAGCGGGTCATCGAGGCGGTGACCGCCTGGCTGCAGGCCCATAGCCGCTGGCTGCTGGTCGTGGACAACTTGGACCCGGCGGCGCTCCCGACCCTGGACCGGCTTCTGGCACGCGGGCTCGGAGGCCAGGTGCTGGTCACCTCGCGTGTGCCGGTATGGGACCCGCCCCCGCTGGCGGTGGAGCCGCTGGCACGGGGGGAGGCGATCGCTCTGCTGAAGCAGCGCACCGGCCAGGCGGACGAGGCGGCGGCCTCTGCTGTAGTGGAGATCCTTGGCGGCCTGCCGCTGGCACTGGTGCAGGCGGCCGGCTACGTAACGACCAGCGGGCGCGACCTGTGCGAGTATGCCGAGCCCCTGCGTACGCGACTCGGCGATGTGATGCGCGAGGGCAGGCCGGCGGACTACCCGCTGACGGTGGCCGCAACCTGGCAGCTGTCGTTCGAGTGCATCGAGCGGGAGCAGCCGGCGGCCGCCACTCTACTCCGGCTCTGCGCCTTCCTGGCCCCCGACGACATCCCGGTCAGCCTCCTTCGGGCCGGTGCTGGCGTGCTGCCACGGACACTGCGGAGAGCGGCCAGCGATGAGGTCAGGCTGGATCGCGCGATTGGCGAGCTGCGGCGCTACGCGTTGGTGGACCGGCAGGGCGACAGCATGAGCGTTCACCGCCTGGTCCAGGCGGTCGTCCGAGACTCCCTTGGCCGCGACATGCGAGAACGGTGCCAGGGAGCGGCAGTGCGGTTGCTCCGCGCAACCTATCCGGGTCAGGTAGACGATCCGAGGCGGTGGCCTGTCTGCGCCCGCCTGCTGCCGCACGTACAGCTGGCGGTCGCCGAGGTCGGAGAGCAGATGGTGGAGCCGCGGGCGAGCAGCTGGTTGTTGGGCCGGGTCGCCACGTACCTCCAGCATCGCGGAGAGTTCGGATCTGCCCGGCCCCTCTACGAGCGCGCCCTGGAGATCCGCGAGCGCGTCCTCGGCCCCGACCACCCCCACACCGCCACCAGCCTCAACAGCCTGGCCAGCCTGCTCCAGGCCCAGGGCGAGCTGGCCGCCGCCCGGCCCCTGTTGGAGCGCGCCGTGGAGATCCACGAGCGCGTCCTCGGCCCCGACCACCCCAACACCGCCGCTTGCCTCAACAACCTGGCCTTCCTGCTCCAGGCCCAGGGCGAGCTGGCCGCCGCCCGGCCCCTGTTGGAGCGCGCCGTGGAGATCCACGAGCGCGTCCTCGGCCCCGACCACCCCAGCACCGCCACGAGCCTCAGCAACCTGGCCTTCCTGCTCCAGGCCCAGGGCGAGCTGGCCGCCGCCCGGCCCCTGGTGGAGCGCGCCGTGGAGATCCACGAGCGCGTCCTCGGCCCCGACCACCCCGACGCTGCGGCCACAAGAAGTCTCTTAGCGCAGATCCTCCCGTGATTCTCGATCAGGCGCTCTGACTTCTACGCCAAGGAGCGAGCGTGGCCGAACTGCGATCGATTGCCTGAGTCACCGAGAACGTACCCCCTCGCTTGACGGGTTGCTCCCCATTCATTCCAGTCTCACGCCGTCTCACTGAGTAGCACTGTTCCCCATTTGGTACAGGTAGTCAGCAATACTGGCAATTGGCAACCCGTCGTCTCATTGGTATCGGGGGTCTGGGGGCGGAAGCCACCAGCAGCTTCCCAGTGACGCCGTAACGAACCGACCCAGACGATACGCACAAGGTGCTGACAGTGACGGAGGAGCGGTATGCTGTGCTGGCCATGAGCGGCTTCGTAATGCGCGGCCTGCTGACAGAGGACGGCGAGATCGACTACACCCAGTACTGGAGGTACGGCTTCGATGAGGCCGGCGGGAGGTTCCTCGCCGCGCTGTTCGACGCCGTCGTCGACGGCGAGTGGTGGGAGGGGAAGTGGTATCCGTTCCACGACCCGAACGAGCCTATCGATGGGTGCTTCGTGGACACCATCGAGGACCTGGAGGAGATCGTGACCGGGGGCGAGATCCCGGAGGAGGTCATCGCCATACTTCGCGAGGAGCAGCGGGAGTACCTCCGTCGCCAGCCGTCCCGCGAGGTCGAGGCGGAGCGATGAGCCAGCCGCCGCACGGTGGCGACGGGCAGCTTGGGAAAGGGTCGACGGCATCGACACCTTCTCCCGCGACTACCCGCAAGCGGACGCCCAAGCGCCAGGTGCACCACCGGATCAAGAAGCTGATCATGGACGCGAGCCTGACGGCCGAGGCGGTGGTCTCCTACATGGCGGACGCTCAGCCGACCGGCGACTACTACACCGAGGGCGGGTCGGCCGTGATGATGTGGCTCGCCACCGAGCGCGCTCGGACGTACTTCGCGCTCGGC
This sequence comes from Chloroflexota bacterium, assembly GCA_005880175.1. The sequence continues at coordinate 6,977 of VBJR01000263.1, read as the reverse complement.
CCGGAGGTCGGCGCGCGGGTGTCGCGACACGCCATGGCGTCGCTACTCCGGGGCCAGCATCCGGTGACCGGCCAGCAGATCCGCAAGGCCGGCGCGGACGGCACGATGGTCGGCGGGATCGACGTAACCATCAACCCGGCGCCCAAGTCCGTCTCGGTGCTGTGGGCGATGGCGGACGACGAGCTGCGCCGGAAGATCGAGAAGCACGTGTACCTCTCCGCGACGCGCGCCATCACGCGGATGCTGGACGAGGTCCCGATGGTGCGCGACCGCTACGGACCGGCCAGTAACGACGTTCGACACGTGGTCGCCCAGGATTGGGTTGGAGTCCAGGCCATCCACACCACGGCCAGGTTGACCGCGCACAAGGGCATCCCGGACCCCCAGCTGCACGTGCACAACGTGCTCATCGGGGCGCTCGACTACAAGGGGAGGCTGCGGGCGCTCGACACGCTGCCCATGACCCGCTACCACCGGGAGATGGACGCCGAGGCGACGTCGGCCCTGGCCGAGACCTTCCGGAAGATGGGCTTCCCGATCCGCCGGATCATCGAGCGGAAGAAGAACGGCGCCATCAAGACCGTGAAGTGGGAGCTGGACGGCATCCCGGAAGAGCTCGTCAAGGCGATGAGCGCCCGTTCTCGCGAGATCGAGGACCTGAAGAAGCAGTACGAGAAGCACACCGGCCGCGAGGCGGACGGACCGGGCTGGGAGCGCTTCGTCGAGCAGCAGCGCGGGCCGAAGGCCAAGCTGAGCCCCGCCGTGATGTCGCTCGCCTGGCACGACGAGGCCGCGGAGCACGGCTACACGTCCGATGTCCACGCCGAGTATGTCGGGCGCGCCGAGGCGACCGCTGCCGCTGGCGTCGAGGAGCGGAAGGGCAGGACTGGCGCGGTCCAGGACCAGCTCCGCCGCGAGATCCTGGAGGAACTCTGCCGCGAGCACGCGATCGTTCCGAAGGCCGAGCTGGATCGGCTTCTGGTGCAGTTGTCCACCGGGCTCCTGGACCCGTTTGAGGCGATGAGCGTGGTGGCGTCCATGTTCGGAGCTGGCGACCTGCTGCTGTCGACGGACGGCATGGTGACCACGCTGGAGGTGCTGGCCACTGAGCAGCGGGCCACGAGGGCCGCCGTGACGCTCCTGTCGGCAGAGCCGGGTCCAGCCGCAGAGGCCGCCGACCTGGAGGCCGAGTACCGCCGCGTCGAGGAGGAAGGCGCCCCTTTTGATGAACGCCAGCGCCACGCGGTGGCGCTGGCGACCAGCGGCGCCCGACTCGTCTCGATCACCGGCCCAGCCGGGACCGGCAAGGGCCACGCGAGCCAGTCCATGGTGGCGATATGGCAGGCCCAGGGGCGCCGCGTGATCGCCGCCGCCGTCCAGGGGATCACCGCGCAGCAGGCGCAGGCGGACTCGGGCGCGGACGAAGCCCGCACGCTCGCCGGACTGGAGTGGGACATCGAGACGGAGCGGGTCGAGCTGCAGCCGACCGACGTTGTCTTCGTCGATGAGGCCGGCATGATCCCCCATCGCCTGTACGCGCCGCTCTTGGAGGCCGTTGCCGCGGCCGGCGCGACGCTGGTCCAGGTAGGCGACGAGAAGCAGCTCTCCCCCATCGAGGCCGGCGGCCTGTGGACCGTGATCCACGGCATGGCCGAGGACAAGGACCAGGCCGCCGAGCTGCGCGAGATCCGCCGGGCGCGGAACCCCGAGGAGGCCCAGGCGTGGACCGACTTCCGCGCCGGCCGAGTAACGGAGGCGCTGACGTGGTACCGGGACGAAGGCTTGATTCGCCTGTACGACACGCGCCCCGAGCTGCTCATGGGGATGCTCGAGGAGTGGTGGGCCGAGGGCCCGGAGCGCGGCGTCATGGTCGTGGACTCCACCAACGAGGAGCGCGACGAGCTCAACGCCATCGCCCAGACCCGGCGCCTGGAGGCCGGGGAGCTGGGCGCGGAAGCGCTCCGCCTGGAGACCGGACGCGAGATCCGCGCCGGGGACCGCGTGCTGTTCGACGACATCTACTACCCGGGCCCAGGCGCGCCGCCGAAAACGTCGCAGCCTGCGACATTTTCCGGTGCGCGAGCGACCCGCGTGGAGAACGGCACCCGGGCGACCGTGCTCAGCGTCGACCTGGAGGCGGGCACGGCCGTGGTACAGCTGCACGAGCCCAAGCCCAAGGGACGCCGGGGCTCGCAATCGCAGGCTGCGACGCCGATCCCGGAGGATCGGGTACTGACCGTGCCGGCGTCCGTGCCGCTGCAGTTGGGCTACGCCCGTCACGTGTACAAGGCGCAGGGCATGACCGTCGAGGTGGCGAACGTGGCCACCGGCCCGCGCACGGCACACAACCAGCTGTACGTGATGATCTCGCGGAGCCGCGACGGTACCCGGATTCACACCTTGCGGTCCGAGGTCGAAGCGATGGGCGCCGATCCCGACATCCTTGACGAGCCAGCCACGCCGGATCGCGGCGTCTCGGGCGACGAGCTGATGGCTGACTTGCTGGCCCGCCGGGAGGCGGAGCTAGATGGCCTGCCATTGTGGGAGCAGCGAGCCCGCCAGGATCGCGATGACCACCTCTTGCCGGCCGAACGCCGGCTCGTCGAGCTGTCGCCGTTCGAGCCGGACGCCGGAGTGCTTCCTCCAGGCGCGATTCCCCTCTCGGACTTCATGGCCCAGCTTCGCGCGCAGCGTGAGCGGGTGCCAGTACCGCGCGATGACCCTGCCGTGTACCAGGCCGCGATCGACGACATTGCCAGGCGTAGTCGGGTATCTACCACCAAGAAGGCAATCGGCCGGCCACTGTGGTCACCGACTACCGAGGCGGACGACCGGCAAGAAGCTGAGAGGTCAGTCCGCGAGGATCACTGGCAGGGACGCGCGGCCAGCCGTGACGATGACCACGCCGGCCAGATGAGCCGGACATCGCCAGCACGAGTGGCCGTCCATCGGTCCGAACGTGAGCCGTTGCCGGTGCCGCTGCCGGGCCTTGACGCGCTGGACACCGCGGCCCGCGATCACGCCCGGTGGTGCGATGCCCCGAAGGTACTCGCGTCCTACGAGCTTGCCGGCCGTCTGGACATCGTGCCGGACCCGATCGAGCAAGCCGCCCGGCGCTGGCTCGCCGATCCGGTCGCCGTGGTGGTGGTGGCCGACCAGGACCAGGAGCAGCTCGTGCGGGAGGCCATCGCCCGAGTCCGCCATGAACGTCGAGGGTCAGAGCCGGCAACAGCGGCAGCGGACGTGCCGTCCATGGTCATCGGACGGTCAGCCGACGACCGCCCGAACGACCGGCCCGCGACCGTGGACGTGGCCGGTCCAGCGACCAGCTCGCCGGCAACAGAGCTTCCGCCGGCCGCTGCCGCATACGGACGTCGGCTGGCTCAACTGCCGCCGACGCCGATCCGGCTCGACGAGCCGCGCGTGCACGTCGCGAACGACGCGTACAGGGTCCGGGAGGCCAAGCGCGGTGCCCTTGGGCTTGGCAGCGAGCATCCCGCCGTTGAGCCCGACGTCGAGTCGCGCGCCTACGTCGTCGCTCCGGTCGCACCCGGAAGCGGGTGGTCGTACCGCGACATGACGCGCGCGCTGTCCGTGGCCGCCACAACCTACCTCATCAGTCCAGAGCCGAGCCAGGCGATCGCGAAGGCCAGCCGTCACGAAGCCATCGAGCTGCGTAGCAGCCTCGACGCGGACCGGCGGGCCCGACAGGTGCGCCAGGCCGAGATGGCGGCCGAGTTCGCCGACCAGGACCGTCGCCGCGCCCGCGAGCTGGACCGGTCCAGCGACCGTGGAGCTGTCCGCGACGGCGCCCTGCGCTGACGGAGCCACTCGATCGCGGGAACGCCGGGGCCTCGACGTGGCAGATGGTGGCTTCGGCTACGCTCGTAGGGCTGCGGTCAGCTACGAGTCCAGCGATAGGTGCCGGTTGGGCTCCTTCGCCTGTTCGGCGAACTCGGGCATCTCGATCACCGTGACACCGCGAGCGGTCAGGAGCTCGGTGCCCTGTGCGTCGGCCACGAAGAGGCTCGGCTCGCGCCACGCAACGACCACACGAGGGATGCCGGCGTCGAGGATCAGTTGAGTGCATGACCGTGGACGAGACTTGCGCTGAGAGCACGGTTCGAGAGTGCTGTAGATGGTCGCGCCCGAAAGTCGCGGGTCGTCGAGCGCCAACTTCGCGAGAGCGGACTCCTCCGCATGCACGTGAGAGTCCGTCTCCCGAGAGTAGCCTCGGGCAAGTTCGTTCCCGTCCACATCGACGATGACGGCACCAACCGAGAAGGCACTCTCGGACGGCGGACATTTGTGGGCCAGATCGACCGCAAGGGCCATCCAGCGATGGTCAGCCGCAGTCAACCCCATTTTCCTCACTGTCGACGCCCGACAGCATCCAGCGCCTCGCTGAACCGTGCGACGGGAGGCGTGGATCTCCACTTGCTCAGTTCGCCTTTCAAGGCGACCAGCTCGGACAGGATTCGCTCGGACCCAGTCTCTGCGCCGATCACGAACGCCTGCAGACCGAGCTCTGCCGCGTGGTCAATCTCGCCTAGTCCGGCGTAGGCCATCGCTTCCTGGGACAGGTAGACTCCCCGATCGCGGTGATAGCCCGGCTGGAGGCCATTGATAGCCGAACGGAACCCCTTGACGGCAAGACCATGGTCGCCAAGAGTCGCCAGGCTTCGGGCGCGCTGAACAGCTATGTATGCTGCGTCGAAGAACCTCGCCCATGGGGAGTTGTCCGGGTCCGCCTGTTCGAGTATCGTTCGCGCCAATTCATAGGCGCGCTCGCATTCCGGACGGTCGCCGCGCAAGGCGTAACCGTGCGCGGCGTACGTTGCGGCGACGGCGGCGAGACGATCCGTTGGCCGTGCCAACCGAACCGCTGCTTCGGCGGCCGCGACCGCCTCGGTCGCGTCTTTCATGTCCCCCGCCAGCTGGCTCTTGCGAGCCAGCACGAAAACTACTGAATCTCGATCGGCGGTTTGGTGAGCCCAGTCGAGCGCACGATCCATCCAGTACTGCGATGCATGGAAATCACCGCTGTCCTGGTGGAGCCAGCCGAGCAAGTCGGCGAACTGAGTCTGTACCTGCACGAGTTCGCTGAGGTCCGTCCCAGCGATATTTTGGCGGACGCGCTGGATCGTGCGCACCTGGTCGATCGCGGTCGGAATCACCAGGTGGGGTCCCAGTAGGTTGTCGTTATCCGCAAGCGTCTTGCGGATCAGGAGGAAGCGTTCGGCCGGCGAACTACCATCATCGATGCTTCCGATCGGGATGGCAGCGGGCGCCGCGCTTTGGTCGAAGGAGCCCATCAGGGCCGATACGCCTAGCCCAAGCAGACCGCGGTTGAAGTCGCGGCGTTTCATCGGTTCGGAATCTACAAGGCCGAGTTGTTCAGCCGACACGGCAAAGGTGTGGCAAATGCGCCCGATCTGGGATATCTGTGGGCGATTCCGGCCAGCCTCCCACCGAGCGACCGTGGTGCGATCGACTTGGAGCCGCTCCGCCATGCCCTCTTGAGATAGAGAGTACCGATCACGTAGCTGCCGGATCAGCGCTGGCCAGGCTCGTCCAGCGGTATCTGCTGGGTGATCCAATCCGACCACCCAGGCAGGGGGCCCCGTGACCGGTTCCGGCTCAACGGGGGTGGGGGACGCGGCCCTGGCCGCCCGATATCGGATGATCGCGCTGCGTTCGTCCAACCGGGCCGCACTTCGCGCCATGCTGGCGAGGAGATCCTCCACCACCTCCGATCGGCCGTCGCCCTCGCGTCCTGCCATGCCAATTTCCATAGGTTAGCTTGGCGCCCGGGTGACCTCACTGGCTGACGTCCGGCTCGGTTGTTGATCGCCGGCGCCCAAAGCACGGTCCTGGAGGACTTCCACTGCTTCTTGAAGGCTCCGAACGGTCTCCCATCTCGTTCAGGGTCATACCGAGAGCCTCGGCAAGGCTGAGGGCGACCCCGAGCACTGGCTGCTGCTCTCCAGATTCGTAGCGGCCGACCTGGCGCAAGCTCACGCCGGCCGCTGCCGCCAGGCCTGCCTGCGACATGCCGAGCTGCTCGCGACGGGACCGAAGTACCTCGCCGAGTGCTTCCACTACCCACATTCTGAGCCGACGGATAAGGCCTTGACAACACGACGTATTAGTCGCTACCATTTGCGACTAATGAGACCATTGAGATGCGCCTCATTAGTCGACTAAGGCCGGTGAGGATGCACCGCATCGAGTCGCGCCAAGCCCGATCGACCCGATCGAAAGGAAGGGCTCGGAAGAAACGCCGGCTGAAGTAAAAACGCCGGCGAGGGCTCGCCCTGGAAAGCCGCCCTCGACCGGCTCAACCCCCGCGTTCAGAGGAGGTCTTGAATTGAGCCTACCCGTTCGTCCGTCGAGCGGGCACGAACACGATCCGGAGGCGCTGCGCCCGCCGGCCGAGCTGGTGGACGTGCGGCTGATGGGACAGCCGGCCGCCGTCGAGCTCGTGGCCCGCGAGCTGCGCCGCGTCCTGCCCGTCACCGAGCGCCTCGACGACCGCGAGCGCCGCAACGGCAAGGGCATCCGCCGGTACCTGACGGTGGTGCTTCCGGCCGGCGCCGACGTGGAACGGCCCTCATGAGCCGCCCGCCCAGATTCCCGCTGGTCCCGCAGGTGCAGTTCCCGTGGGACTTCGAGACCGACGACCACCTGTACGAGGCCAAGCACGCCGCGATCGGCACGGGCGATCCCCGAGCCCATGCGGAGGCGGAGCTGAACCTGGCGCATCGCGCGATGGTCAAGCGCGACGCCGCGCTCGCCGACCTCGTCCGCGACGGCCAGCAGCAGCGCGACGGCGAGGACGTCGCCGCCGGCGCGTCGCGCTACGCCTTCTGGCACGCGCTGATGGAGCAGCGCACCCAGGAGGCAGCGGGGTTCGTGAAGCAGGCCGGCGTCCGGGTCACCGATGCGGAGGCGGAGCGGTGAGCGACGCCTACGAC
>VBJR01000262.1:14313-23219 GCA_005880175.1 Chloroflexota bacterium | reverse complement strand
CGGGCCTGAAGTTCGTCTGCTTCTACCTGGGCGAGTACGTGAACATGATCACGGTCTCGGCGCTGGCCTCCCTGCTGTTCTTCGCGGGCTGGCATCCGGCCTTCGGGCCGTTCGCGTGGGTGTCCTTCCTGGTGAAGGTGATCCTCTTCCTGTTCCTGTACATCTGGCTCCGGACCACGCTGCCGCGGCTCCGCTACGACCAGCTGATGCGGCTGGGCTGGAAGGTCCTGCTGCCGCTGGCGCTGGCCAACGTGGTGGTCACGCCGACCAAGCAGCCGAGCGTCGTCGACGACGTCGCTGCTCTGCTCACCGGGCTGAAGACCACGCTGGCGGAAACGTTCCGGCCGGTGGTCACCACGATGTACCCGGAGGAGAAGACGCCGCGCTCGGAGCGCTACCGGGGGCGCCACTACCTGCGGCGCTACGACAACGGCCTGGAACGCTGCATCGGATGCGAGCTGTGTTCGGCGGCGTGCCCGGTCGGCTGCATCCTGGTCATCGCTGCGGAGAACACCGACGAGAATCGCGTCTCGCCCGGGGAGCGCTACGCGAAGACCTACGAGATCAACATGCTCCGCTGCATCTTCTGCGGCTACTGCGAGGAGGCGTGCCCGGTCCAGGCGATCGTGCTGGGACCGGAGTACGAGCTCGCCGACGTCAGCCGCGAGCGCTTCGTCTACACGAAGGACATGCTGCTGGAGCCGAACCCCGACCAGCAGGAGCCGCTGTTCGTAGGGGCCGACCGGTGATCGTCCCGCAGATCGTGTTCTGGGTGATGGCCGTGATCGCCGTGCTCGGCGGCCTGGGCGTGATCGCGTCGCGCCAGCCGGTGCGCAGCGTCCTCAGCCTGGTGGCGGTGATGCTCGCGCTGTCCGTCATCTTCCTGCTGCTCTCGGCCCAGTTCGTGTTCGCGGTCCAGGTGATCGTCTACGCGGGCGCGGTCATGGTCCTCTTCCTGTTCGTTGTCGCCCTGCTCGGACCGGGACGCGAGCGAGTCAGCAGGCGGCTGCGCCTTCACTGGGCTTTCTCGCTGCTGGTCGGCCTGTCGTTCTTCGGCGTCGCCCCCGACAAGCTCGACATGACGTTCTTCGGCACCGTCGAGCAGATCGGGACCGGCCTCTTCACGACCTACCTGTATCCGTTCGAGCTGACCTCCATCCTCCTCCTGGTGGCGGCCGTGGGCGCCATCTACCTGAGCCGCGGCGGGCGGACGGCGAGCGAGGTCCGCCGGCAAGAAGAAGCACACGCAGAGGAGGACAACGTTGCCTGACTACGGTCAGATCCAGGTCGGCGCCGGCACCCTGGATGCGCGGCTCGTCCTCGGCCTCGCCTTCATCCTGTTCCTGCTCGGCGCGCTCGGCGTGCTGGTCCGGCGCAACCCGATCGTGATCCTGGTCTGCATCGAGCTGATGCTCAACGCGGCCAACCTCACGCTGATCACGTTCGCCGCGCAGCTGCACAACCTGGAAGGCCAGCTCTTCGCCCTGATGACCATGACGGTCGCGGCTGCCGAGGCGGTAGTCGGCCTGGCCATCCTGGTGGACATCTTCCGCGTCCGCGACGTCGAGGACGTGGACGAGCTCAGCGAGCTGAAGGGCTGATCGCGATGCTGCAAACGCTCGCTCTCGCCCTGCTCCTGCTGCCCGCCGCCGGCGCCCTCGTCCTCGCGCTGACCGCGCTGACCATCCCCCGCACGGCCATCCGGCTGATCGGGCCGGGCGTGGTCTGGCTCGGGTTCGTCTACACGGTGATCCTGCTCGTGGACTCGCTCCAGAACAGCACGGCCCACGACTACACGTACTGGACGTGGATCAAGAGCGGCGCGTTCAGCCTGCCCGCGAACCTGCTCGTGGACCGGCTGTCGATCTTCATGTGCCTGGTCGTGACCGGCGTGGGCGGCCTGATCGTCACGTACGCGGTCGGCTACATGGACCACGAGGGCGACGCCAGCTACGCCCGCTTCTTCTGCTACATGGACCTGTTCATCTTCTCGATGCTGCTGCTGGTCCTGGCGGGCAACTTCGTGTTCCTGATCATGGGCTGGGCGATGGTCGGCCTCAGCTCGTACCTGCTGATCGGCTTCTACTACTGGCGGTACAGCGCCGTCGCGGCCGCCCGCAAGGCGTTCGTGATGAACGTGATCGGCGACATCGGCCTGATCCTGGCCACGTTCGCGATCTTCGTCCAGTACCGGCAGACCACGTTCGCCGGCGTGTTCGGGGCCCTGCCCAGGGCGGACGGCTTCTGGATCGAGGTGATCGGGTTCCTGCTCCTGGTCGGGGCGGTCGCCAAGTCCGCGCAGCTGCCACTGCACACGTGGCTGCCCGACGCCATGGAGGGCCCCACGCCGGTGTCGGCGCTGATCCACGCGGCCACGATGGTGACGGCCGGCGTGTACCTGATCGGCCGCATGCACCCGATCTATGACGTGGCCTTCTGGTCGCACAGCACGGCCGCGCTGCTTGGCGCGGTCACCGCGCTGGTCGCCGCGACGATCGGCATCGTGCAGACCGACATCAAGCGGGTGCTCGCGTACTCCACGATGAGCCAGATCGGCTACATGTTCCTCGGCGTCGGCCTGGGCGCGTACGCCGCCGGGTTCTACCACCTGCTCGCCCACGCGTTCTTCAAGGCCCTCCTCTTCATGGGCGCCGGGAACGTGATCCACTCGATGCGCGACGAGCAGGACATGCGCAAGTTCGGCGGCCTGTGGAAGGACATGCGCCTGACGTCGATCTGCTTCCTGATCGGCTCGCTGGCCCTGGTCGGCATCTTCCCGCTGGTCGGCTTCTTCTCCAAGGAGGTCATCCTCGGCGACGCGTTCAGCAAGCCGGACCAGGGCGGCTTCCCGCAGGTGATGTGGGCGGTCGGGTTCCTGACGGCGATCCTGACCGGGTTCTACACGGGCCGCATGTGGTGGATGGCGTTCTGGCGCGAGGCCGCGCCCGACCGGCCGGTCGCGCAGCCGCACGAGGCGCCGCCCGTGATGATGGTGCCGGTCATCGTGCTCACGGTCCTGACCGTGGTCGGCGGCGGGCTGCAGCTCAACGCCGGGTTCGACGTCGGCTGGAGGAAGGTCGAGGAATTCCTGGCTCCGGTGGTGGGCGTGCTGCCCTGGACGCCGCGAAGCCTGGAATGGATCCCGACCGCCGCCACGCTGCTCCTGGGCGGCGTCGCGTTCCTGGCCGCGTACAACTTCTACATCAGCCACGCCTGGCGGCCGTGGTCCGCGGCGGTGCCGTGGCTGCAACGCCTGCTCGAACGCAAGTACTACGTGGACGAGCTGTACGACGCGCTGTTCGTGCGCACGATGGACGGCATTGCCAACGCCGGCGACAAGGTGCTGGAGGAGCCGGTGCTGGACGGCCTGCCGACGGACATCGGCGCCGCCACGCGGGCCGGCGCCGGCACGCTGGCATTGACCCAGAGCGGCTTCTTCCGGACGTACATCCTCGTGTTCGTGGGCGGGGCGGCGATCGCGCTGATCCTGATCCTGCTCGTGAGGGCGACGAGCTGATGCTGACCGCACTGTGGCTCGTCCCCGTCGCCGGCGCCGCCGTCGTCGGCCTGCCCTGGCTGCCGCGCCGCCTCGTCCGTCCGGTCGGCCTCGCCGCCGCGCTGGCCGCGCTCGTGATCGCGCTGGTGGCCGCCGTCATGTTCCAGCCCGGGCACCAGGGGTACCAGTTCGAGGAGTACGTGCCCTGGGTCAGCAGCTACTCCATCTCGTACCACCTGGGCCTCGACGGCATCAGCCTCTGGCTGGTCCTGCTGAACGCCTTCCTGACGGTCGTCGCGATCGTCGCCACGGGCGACCGCATCGTCCGCCAGCGCGGCTTCATCGCGCTGCTCCTGCTGCTGGAGGGCGGCATGGCCGGGGTGTTCCTGGCCGCGGACCTGCTGCTGTTCTACGTCTTCTGGGAGGCGCAGCTGATCCCCGCCTACTTCCTGCTCTGGCAGTGGGGGGAGGGCGGCAAGGCCAGGGGCGCCGCGCTGAAGTTCGTCCTCTACACGCTGGCCGGCTCGCTGCTGGCCCTGGTCGGCGTCATCGGCGAGTACGTCTACGCCGGCGGCGGCGTCCACACGTTCGACCTGGCCACGCTGGCCAAGCAGCCGCCCACGGAGGCCATCCAGTTCGGGCTGTTCTTCCTGTTCGCGCTCGCGTTCGCGATCAAGATCCCGCTGTTCCCGTTCCACGGCTGGCTGCCCGACGCGTACGGGGCCGCCCCGATCCCGATGCTGGTCACGTTCGCCGGGGTGATGGGCAAGACGGGCGCGTACGCGATGCTGCGCATCCTCATCCCCCTGCTGCCCCACCCCACGCTGTGGTGGGACTGGAACGGCGTGGTGCCCTGGCTGGCCGTCGCCGGCATCGTCTGGGGCGCCCTGATGGCGCTCGCGCAGCGGGACATGAAGCTGCTGATCGCGTACTCCAGCGTCAGCCACATGGGCTTCATCGTGCTCGGCATCTTCGCCTTCAACCAGCAGGGCCAGCAGGGCGCCGTGCTGCAGATGGTCAACCACGGGATCATCATGGCCGCGCTGTTCCTGCTGATCGGCTGGATCGCCGCCCGGACCGGGACGTACGACCGCTCGGCGATCAAGGACCTGGCGCCGCGGATGCCGGTCCTGGCCGGCGTCTTCATGGTGGTCACGCTGGCCGCCCTCGGGCTGCCGATGCTGAACAGCTTCGTCGGCGAGTTCATGACGCTGCTGGGGGCCTGGCAGTTCCAGCCCTGGCTGGCGATCGTGAGCACCCTGGGCATGGTGATGGCCCCGGTCTACATGCTCCGGCTGTACCAGGGCCTGATGTACGCGGCCCCCGGTGAGCAGCTGCCCGGGCCGCCGGGCGGCGACCACGGCCACCACGGCACGGCGCACCCGTCCGGGGAGGGCGCGGCGGTCGCCCGCAGCGACGTCTTCCCGGCGGAGCTGGGGCTGCTGGTGCCGCTGCTCCTGCTGATGGCCCTGCTCGGCCTCTATCCTTACCTGCTCACGCAGGCCATGACCTCGCTCGGGTTCCCGCTCCCGGTGCCCTGGAGATGATCGACACCTTGCTGCTAGCCGTCAGCCCTGCCGTCAATTACTCGTTCGAACAGGCGGGCAGCGACCTCGCGCAGGTCGCGCCGATCACCGCCGTCACGGCGACCCTGCTCGTGGCGATGATCGTGGACCTGGTCCTCCCCGCCCGCCGCCGGGGCGACGCGGTGGCCGTGATCTCGGTCGCCGGCCTGCTGGTCGCCCTCGCCCTCGCCGGCCTCGAGTGGTCGCAGGGCGGCGGGCACACCGCGTACTTCGGCTTCGCGACCGGCGACAAGTTCGCCCTCTACTTCGAGATGCTGTTCAGCGTCCTCGGCATCCTGACCGTGATCGTCTCGCACGCGTACGTGCGCCGGCGCGACTTCCTGGAGTCCGAGTTCCTGGTGCTGGTGCTGGCGGCGGTGGTCGGGATGATGGTGCTCGGGGCGGCCACGTCCCTGGTCACCGTGTTCCTCGGCCTGGAGCTGCTCTCGATCGCGCTCTACGTGGCGTGCGGCTTCGCCCGCCGCGACACCTCCTCGCAGGAGGCCGCCGCCAAGTACCTGCTGATCGGCGGCTTCGCAAGCGCGTTCGTGCTGTACGGGATGGCGCTGGTCTACGGCGCCTCCGGCACGACGCTGCTGTCCGAGATCGCGAAGCGGATCGGGCCCGAACAGGCGTCCAACCCGCTGCTGCTGCTCGGCGTGCTGCTGCTGGGCGCGGGCTTCGCGTTCAAGATCTCCGGCGTCCCGTTCCACCAGTGGACGCCCGACGTGTACCAGGGCGCGCCGCTGCCGGTGACCGCGTTCATGTCGGTCGGCACCAAGGCCGCCGCCTTCGCGATGATCCTGCGCGTCTTCGACTTCGCGCTGCCCAGCGTCGGCCTGGAGTGGCAGGTATTGCTCGCGTTCGTGGCGGCGGCCAGCATGGTCCTCGGCAACGTGCTGGCGATCGCGCAGACCAGCGTCAAACGCCTCCTCGCCTACTCCGGCATCGCCCAGGGCGGCTACATGCTGATCGGCGTGCTGGCCGGGGGCAGCGCGGGTATCGGCGCCGTGCTGTTCTACCTGTTCGCGTACCTGTTCATGAACTTCGGCGCGTTCGCGGTCCTGACCGTCCTGGTGACGCCGGCCGGCGAGCGCGACCGGCTCGAGGACCTGGACGGGCTCTGGGAGCGAAACCCCTGGCTGGGCCTGCTGATGACCGTGTTCATGCTCTCGCTGGCCGGCTTCCCGCCGCTGGTGGGCTTCTTCGGCAAGCTGTTCCTGTTCACGGCCGGCGTGTCCACCGGGTGGACGTGGCTGGTGGTCATCGGCGTGCTGACCAGCGTGGTGTCGGTCGCGTACTACCTGCGCGTCGTGATCCATGTGTTCACGCCGACGACAGAGGCGCGCGAGCTGGACCGGACGCCCGGCCCGCTGGTCGCCGTCACGGTGTCCGCCGTGCTGGCCGTGGTCCTGGGCATCTTCCCGTCGGTCGTCCAGGCCGCCGGCATGCTCGGCGCCGGACCGCTCGCCGGCCACTGACCCGTGGCGGGCCTGGCGCTGGCGCTGCTCGTCGCCCTGGGCCTGAACGGGATGGGACCGCTGGACCTGCGCCAGCCCGTGGCCCGGCAGGCCCTCATGGGCGCGCTGGACAACTACGGGAAGGCGCCAGCGGTCCATGTCAAGGGCGCGTTCAGCCGTGACGGCCACGTGTTCCAGCTGGACGTCACGATCGACCGGGACGGCGACAGCCAGGGCACCGTCGTCAGCGACGGCAGGCGGGTGGAGTACCGGTACGTGGGCAGCCGCGCCTACGCGCTCGCCGGCCAGGACTACTGGGCCGGCCAGGGCAGGCTGGCGCCGTTCCTCGGCGGCAAGTGGGTCACGAGCACGGACGAGCTCACCGACCTCACGACCCCGTCCCTGAGCCGCGCGCTGGCGCTGCTGGACGTGGCCCGGCCCGGCTCGACGTTCGACCGCGTGAGCCGGTCGGCGCGCGTCGGCGGCGTGCCGGCCACCGTGCTGAGCGACCGGTATGGCGACCTGTACGTCAGCACCACCGCGCCGCGGCGGTTCCTGCGCATGGTGTCGAGCCCGAGCTACCGGACGGCCGACGGGATCACGGACGTGAACGTGGACCTGGACTTCCCCGCCGCGCTGACCGTGCAGGTGCCCAGCCCGCTGGTCAGCACCGACGACCCGACGACGCTGCCGGCCCAGTACGTGGTGGACGAGGCGTCGCTGAAGCACGCCGGCGACTGCGACACCGGGTCCACCTGCACGATCTCGGTGGCGGTGGTCAACCAGCGGGGGCCGCAGGTGGGGCCGGCGAGCGCCGAGGTCCACCTGGTCCGCGAGGACGGCGGCGACCTGGGCCGCTGCACGGCGCCGATCGGGCCGGCCGGACACGGCCAGCGCCTGACGGTCTCGTGCACGGTGTCGGGCGCGGCCTGGGTGGCGTTCACCCGGGTCGGCGGCCGGTACCGGGCCGAGGTCACCGTGCACAACCCGCTGTACGACGGCTGACCCGAGCCCGCTCGCCGCGCGCATCCTGCGCGCCAGCCGGCTCGTCCTGCCCGGCGAGTGGACGACGTACGGCGAGCTGGGCGCGGCCGCCGCCGACGGTGGCAACGCGACCCGCCTCGTCGCCCGCCTGGCGACGGCGCACCCCGGGTTCGCCAACGCCCACCGGGTGCTCGGGAGCGGCGGCCGGCCCGCCGGCGAGGCGGCGGCGGCCCGGCGCCGGCGGGCACGGCTGGAGGCCGAGGGAGTAGCGTTCGCGGGCGGCCGCGCCGACCCCGCGCGTCGCGTCGGCTGGATCGCCCTGCGGGGCCGCCTGATCGAGGCCGGGATGTAAGCCCTTACAAATCGGGGTCCCGTGTGCTATATGGATGTCGGTGCGGCCGACGATCTACACGGTCGCCAGCCACGCGGGCGTCTCCATCGCGACCGTCTCGCGGGTGCTGGGCGGAGGGGCTCCGGTCCGCGAGCGGACCGCGCAGCGCGTGCTCGCGTCGGCACGCGCCGTCGGCTACCGGCTGAACGGCGCCGCCCGGGCGCTCGCGACCCGCCGCCACGGGGCGATCGGGGTCGTGTTCCCCAACCTGTCGGGCCCGTACTACGCGGGCGTGATCATGGGCCTGGAGGAGGCCGCCCAGGCGCTCGGCCAGAGCGTCCTGATCGCCGGGACGCACGGCAGGCCGGACGCCGACGACCTGGTCAGCGACCTGGCCAGCCGGGTGGACGGCCTGGTCCTGTTCGGCCGGACGGCGTCCGACGTGCTCGCCGAGGAGCTGGCGGCGGCCATGCCGATCGTGCTGCTGGCCCGGCCGCAGGTGGCGGCGGCCCGCACCGTCCGCGCCGAGAACCGGGACGCCGCCCGGGCGCTGGCCGCCCACCTGGTCGGGCACGGCCACCGCCGGATCGCGTTCCTGGGCGATCCGGGGTCCTCGCCGGACGCCGCGGAGCGCTGGGCCGGCTTCCAGGAGGCCCTCCACGAGGCCGGGATCCGCCCGCCGCGGTCGGCCGACGCGTGCGGGTTCCGGGAGGCGGACGGCGAGCGGGTGGCGGCGCTGGTGCTGCGCCGGCGGACGCCGCCCACCGCGCTGTTCTGCGCGAACGACGAGATCGCGATGGGGGCGTACGCGGCGGCGGAGGCGATCGGGCTGGCCGTCCCGGACGAGGTGGCGATCACCGGCTGGGACGACGTCCCGGTCGCGCGCTACCTGTTGCCGCCGCTGACGACGGTGCGGCAGCCGCTGCTGGAGCTCGGCGCCCGGGCCGCCGAGCTGCTGCAGGCGGCGATCGACGGCGAGGAGGAGACCGGGGAAGCGGCGACGCTGGAGACGGAGCTCGTCCTGCGGGAGAGCTGCGGCTGCCGGCCGCCGGCAGGGCGGGATGCGAGGG
>VBJR01000262.1:0-14128 GCA_005880175.1 Chloroflexota bacterium | reverse complement strand
GTACTTCTGGAGCGTCGTCGCCGCGGAGGACCTGGGCCTCGTGGACCGGCGGGGCGCGTTCCGCCGCGCCGAGGCGCTGCTGACCGAGGTCGAGCGCCTGACGAAGTGGCACGGCTTCCTGCTCAGCTGGTACGACACGACGACCGGGCACCGCCTCTCCGGCCCCGGCGGCACGGACCGGGAGGGCCAGCCGCTGACCGGCGAGTTCATCTCCAACGTGGACAACGCCTGGTACGCGACCGGGCTGATCCTGGTCCGGCAGGCGTTCCCGGAGCTCGCCCGGCGCGCCACCGCGCTGCTGGACGCCATGGACTTCGGCATCTTCTACGACGCGGGCGACCAGGCGACCGACATCACGGCGGGCCAGATGTTCGGCGGGTTCAACGCGGACGTCGGCCCGGCCGACTTCCACTACGGGCTGCTGAACACCGAGACGCGGATCGGCGCGTACATCGGGATCGGCACCGGCCGGATGCCCGGCGACGTCTGGTGGCGGACGTGGCGGACGCTGCCCGCCGACTTCACGTGGCAGGGCCAGCCGCCCCAGGGCCCGACGGTCACGATCACCGATCCGCGGTCGGGCAGGCCGTTCAGCGTCGTCGAGGGGTGGTGCCGGAGACCACGTGGGGCCCGGGCGGGTTCGGGCGGAACGACGTGCGCTACGCCCAGGCCCAGGAGGCGTACGCGCCCCGGGTGCTCCAGTACCCGGTCTGGGGCCTGTCGCCGGCCAGCACGCCCGACGACACCGGCGGCTACCTCGCGTACGGCGCCCACGGCATGGCGTCCAACGCGACCTGCTGCCCGTACGACGAGACGGCCGTGACGCCGCACGCGTCGTTCCTGGCGCTGCCGCTGACGCCGCGGGCGGCGATGGCCAACCTGGACGCCCTGCGCGCCCGGTTCCCGGTGTACGGGCCGTACGGCTTCTTCGACTCCGTGAACCCGGTCACCGGGCAGGTCGGCCACCGCTACCTCGTGCTCGACCAGTCGATGATCATGGCGGCGCTCGACGCCGCGCTGGCCGGCGGCCTGCACCGCCGGTTCCAGCGCGACCCGGTCATCCGCGCCGCGAGGCCCTACCTCGCGGCCGAGCGGTTCTCGATCTCGTGAGACGGCGGCCCCATGAGGGCCGCCCGCAGCCCGGGCATGCCGCTGGTCGCCTCGGCCACGCCGAGGTTGTCCACGTAGTCGCGGAACGTGACGATCTCGCCGCCGCGCACCCGCAGCACCTGGACGAACGGCAGCCAGCGGCGCTGGTCGCCGAACGCCAGCTCCTCGCGGAACTCGGCCACGATCACCTCGGGGTCGGCCGTCACGTGCACGGCCTGGTACTCGAAGCCGAGCAGGCGCACCCCGGCCGCGTGCGCGGCCTCGCCGCGCGTCCGCATCTCGGTCCGGATCGTCTCGCGGCCCACCACCCGCCGCGGGGCGCCGGGCCGGGTGAACGGGGCCTCCAGCACGCCGTCGGCGGCGAAGAGGTCCGCGAACCCGTCGACGTCGTGCTCGGCCAGCGTGCGGTGGGCGCGCTCCAGGACGGCGCGGGGGCTCGTGGTCGCGTCGGTCATGTCTGCTCCTCCCGGAACTTACAATCGGAACCGTGACTCCGTTTCCATCATACGGAATCTTGATTCCGTTTGCCGCGTGACCGGGAGGGCGCCGCGGGCCGACGCCCGCCGCAACCGGGTGCGGGTGCTGGAGGCGGCGGAGGCGGCGCTGGCGGTGGAGGGCGTGGGCGTGCCGATGGAGGACATCGCGCAGCGGGCCGGCGTCGG
The DNA here is from genome assembly GCA_005880175.1 of Chloroflexota bacterium. Next base: position 12,356 of record VBJR01000262.1, on the reverse strand, counting down.
CGTCGGCACGCTGTACCGCCACTTCCCCACGAAGGAGGCGCTGGTGGCGGCGGTCGTCGCCCACCGCATGGCGCTGCTGCTGCGCGACGCGGACGAGCTGCTGGCCGCCGCCGACCCGGGCGCCGCGTTCTTCGGGTTCATCGACCGCGTGGTCGCGATGGGGACCGCCAAGCGCGACCTGGCCCAGGCGCTCGACGTCGCCGTGGCCGACCAGGTCAAGCGGGACCTGCTGCGCGCGGTGGGCGACCTGCTGGCGCGCGCGCAGGCGGCGGGCGCGGTCAGGCCCGACGTGGAGGCCGCCGACGTGATGGCCCTGATGCCGGCCGCGCTCTCGGCTCCCGACCGGCTGCTGCCGGTGGTGCGGGACGGCCTCCGGGCCGCCCCTTAGCGACCCACTGCGTAGCCCTGCATGCCGCGCGGGTTCGCGGCGGCGCGGAGCTGGCCGGCGCCCGGGTCGTGCGCCACCGCCGACAGCCGGCCCTGCGACCACCCGGGCTGGACCCGGACGTCGTGGCCGCGCCGGCGCAGCTCGGCGACCACCTCCTCGCCCGCCCGCTCCTCGATCACCACGAGGCCGGGCACCGCGTGGTGCGGGTAGAACGACCGCGGGAAGTGGTTCGTGTGGAACATGGGCGCGTCGATCGCCTCCTGCAGGTTGGCGTCGCCGTTGGCCAGCGTGGCGAAGAACGTCAGCGACCACTGGTCCTGCTGGTCGGCGCCGGGCGTCCCGAACGCCATGCGGAGACCGTCCGAGCGCTCGGCCAGGCTGGGGCTGAGCGTGGTGCGGGGCCGCTTGCCGGGCGCGAGCGCGTTCGGGTGGCCGGCCTCCAGCGTGAAGATCTGGGCTCGGGTGCCGAGGCAGAAGCCCAGGCCGGGGATCGCCGGCGAGCTCTGGAGCCAGCCCCCGCTGGGGGTGGCGGAGACCAGGTTGCCCCACCGGTCGCCGACGTCCACGTGGCACGTGTCGCCGGGCAGCCGCACGCGGAGCGAGGGGTCGCCGAGCGTCGGGTCGCCGATGCCGCTGGCCGCGTCCTGGCTGGGCGCCTGGCCGGGCCGGGGGACGTGCGGGTGGCGGCCGCCGGGCGAGCCGGGGCGCAGGTCCATCGAGGCGGTGTCCCCGACCAGGAGGCGGCGGCCGTCGGCGTACGCGGCGTCGAGCAGCTCGGCCGTGAGGTCGGGCGCGAAGTCCGGGTCGCCGTACCACGCCTCGCGGTCGGCGAACGCGAGCTTGGCGCACTCGACGACGGTGTGGACGAAGTCGGCGCTGCCCGGGCCCATCGCGCGCAGGTCGAAGCCGCCCAGCAGCGCCAGCTGCTGGAGGAACACGGGGCCCTGGCCCCACGGCCGCGTCTTGTGGACCCGCCAGTCCCCGTACGCGAACGAGGCGGGCTCGTCGAGCGTCGCCCGCCAGGCGGCCAGGTCCTCGCCGCGGAGCAGGCCCGGGTGGCGCACGCCGGTCACGTCGAGCGCCTCGGCCGTGCGCAGGTAGCCGTCCATCGCCTCGGCCACGAAGCCCTCGTACCAGGCCCTGCGGGCGGCCTCGATCTCCGCCTCGCGGCCGCCGCCGGCGGCCTCGGCCTCGGCGACCAGCCGGCGGTACGTGGCCGCCAGCAGCGGGTTGCGGTGCACCGCGCCCGGCTGGGGCACGCCGCCCCCGGCCAGCCAGACCGCCGCCGACTCCGTCCACTCCTCGCGGAACAGGGTCTCGACGCCGGCGATCGCCAGGCTGATCCGGGGCAGCATCGGGAAGCCGCGCTCCGCATAGTGGATGGCGAACTCGAGCACGTCGCCGAGGCGCCACGTCCCCAGCTCCGCCAGCATCAGCAGCCAGCCCCCGACCGCGCCGGGGACGCAGGGCGCCAGCAGGCCGGTGCCGGGGATCATGTCCAGGCCGAGGGAGTGGAGGCGGTCGATCGTGGCGGCGCCGGGGGCGGGGCCCTGGCCGCAGACCGCGAGCACGCGATCGCGCTCGGCGCTGTAGACGAGCGCCGGCATGTCGCCGCCGGGGCCGTTCAGGTGCGGCTCGACCACCTGCAGCGTGAACCCGGCCGCGACCGCGGCGTCGAACGCGTTGCCGCCCCGCTCCAGCACCGCCATGCCGGCCGCGCTGGCCAGCCAGTGCGTGGAGGCGACCATCCCGAACGACCCCCGGAGCTCCGGCCGCGTCGTGAACGTGCTCATTCGCCGCTCCCCCCTCCTAGATGTTGCTTCGCGACTGCCCTCCGTCCACCGCCCAGCAGGCGCCGTTGACCAGGCTCGCGGGCCGCGAGCACAGGAACGCGACGACGCTGGCCACCTCCTCGGGCACGCCGAACCGGCCGAGCGGCAGCTCCCGCCGGACGAACTCGGCGATGCCCTCCGGATCGGCCTGCTGGCGCCGGTGCCAGGAGCCGCCCTCGAAGAGGATGGAGCCGGGCGCGACGCAGTTCACCGTGACCCCGGCGGCGCCGACCTCGCGCCCCAGCGAGGTGACGAAGCTGATCTCCGCCGCCTTGGCGGCGTTGTACGCGGGCGCCCCGCCGGCCTCGCGGCCGAACAGCGAGGACACCACCACGATCCGGCCCCAGCCGGCACGGCGCATGGCGGGCAGGGCCAGCAGGCTGAGGCGGGCTGCGGGGTAGAGGTTGCCGGCCATGGCCGCCTCCAGCTGGGCCACGCCGGTGTCGGCCCAGCCGCTGCCGGCGCGCAGGCCCAGGTTGTTGACGAGCACCTGGACGTCGCCGGCGGCGGCCAGGGCCGCCTGGCACCCCTCCTCGGTCGCGAGGTCGGCGACGACGGGCACGCCGTTCAGGTCCGCGGCGGTGCGGCGCACGTCGGCCTCCGTGCGGGCGACGACGGCGACCCGGGCGCCCTCGGCCGCGAGGGCGCCCGCGATCGCCCGGCCGATGCCCCGGGTGGCGCCGCTGACCAGGGCGGTCACGCCCCCGAGGCCGAAGTCCACGCTGTCAATGCTAGAGGGCCCTTACACTGCAAGCGGTGTCGCGCATCCCCCGGGGCCTGTCGGCGATGGTCAACCCGGGGACGCCCGTCACTCCGCGGCCGGCGGCCACGGTGCTGCTGGTGGACGTGGCGGTCAGCCCGTGGCAGCTCCTGATGATGCGGCGGCCCGGCGGCGCCGACTTCGCGCCCGGCGCCTACGTGTTCCCCGGCGGCTCGGTGCACCCGGAGGACGCCGAGCTGGGCGACGTGAGCCGGGCGGCGGCGGTGCGCGAGCTGTTCGAGGAGGTGGGCCTGCTGCTGGCGCGCCGGCGCGACCGGCGCTTCGCGCGGGACCGCGAGTGCGAGCGCGTGCGCGGGCTGCTGGCGGAGGGCGCCTCGTTCGGGGCGGCGCTCCGCTCGCTGGAGCTGACGCCGGCGCTCGACCGGCTGGCGTTCCTGGCTCGCTGGATCACGCCCGAGGCCGTCTCGCGCCGGTTCGACACGCGGTTCTTCGTGGCCCGCCGGCCGCCCGGGCAGACGGTGCACCCGCAGCCGGGCGAGGTCGCCGACTGGCTGTGGACAACTCCGGCGGCCGCGCTGGCGCCGGACGGGCCGGCGCTGGTGCACGCGACCCGCCGCATCCTGGAGTCGGTGGCCGGCGAGGCGGACGCCGCGCGGCTCATCGCGCGGCTGCGCCGGCGGGCGGAGACGCCGCCGGTCATGCCGCGGGTCGTGCGGAAGCCGGACGGCGGGTTCGAGATCGTCGAGGACGCCGCGCCCTGAGGGCGGCGGCCGGCCCGGGCGCTACCGCCAGCGGTCGCGCCAGCGGTCGTACGGGCAGGCCTCCACGCCGCCCAGCCGCAGCACCTCGATGCCGGCCGGGTCGCGGTAGGCGCTGCGGTAGTACACGCGCCGGACGTTCGAGTTGACGATCATCTTGGCGCACATCACGCAGGGCGACAGGGTGACGAACATCAGCTTGCCCTCGACGTGGGCGCCGGCCTTGATGAGGCAGTTCGCCTCGGAGTGGAGGCACCCGCAGCGGCCCGGCTCCTCGCTGTCGCAGGAGTTGGGCAGGCCGCGCGCGTTGCCGTTGTAGCCGATGCCCAGCACCTGGGTCAGGTCGCCGGTCGTGATGACCGAGCCGACCTGGCTCCGGGAGCAGGTCGAGCGCTTGGCCAGCTCCTCGGCCATGCGCATGTAGACCTCCTCCAGGGGGATCCGCTCCGGCACCTCCAGCTGCATCGCACCCATGTTAAGCGTTGCCTCCCGCCCCCCTTCTTCCCTACACTGGTCCCACATGCTGTTTTCCGAACTCCTGTTCGCACTACTTCTTGTATGTCTCGTGGCGGGTATGGCGGTGGTGGCGTTCACGGTCGCCAGCATCAGCCGCCGGGCCGAGGCGCAGGGGGCCGAGCTGGCCGAGCTGCGGGGCCAGCTCGCCGTGGGCGGGCAGGTGCAGGAGACGGCGACCAGCGACCTGCGCGAGCGCCTCGCGCAGACCCAGACGCTCCTCGAGGGCATGCGGGCCGTGTTCGTCGCCCGCCACCAGGCCGAGGAGGACGCCCGGCAGAGTCTACGGCGGCTGGAGGCGGTCCTCGCCGGCAGCCCCTCGCGCGGCGCCGCGGGCGAGAACATCCTGGAGGAGGCGTTCCGCCACCTGCCGCCGGACATGGTCCGGCGCAACGTGTGGGTGAACGGCAAGGTGGTGGAGTTCGGCCTCCACCTGCCCGGCGGCAAGCTGCTGCCGATCGACTCCAAGTGGCCGTCGAGCGCGGCCCTCCAGGAGCTGGCGGAGCCGGACGCCCTACCCGCGCGCCGGGCCCAGCTGGCGGCCGTGGTCGAGAAAGAGGTCGAGAGGCGGGTCCGCGAGGTCAGCCAGTACATCGACCCGGCCACGACCGCGCCGTTCGCGCTGGCCGCCGTGCCGGACGCCGCGTACGGCGTGTGCCGGTCGGCGTTCGCGGAGGCGCACCGCCGGCACGTGATGATCGTGGCCTACTCGCTGACCCTCCCCTACCTCCTGATGCTGTACCAGCTCCACCTCCAGTTCGCGCGCAGCGTGGACATGGAGCACCTGCAGGCGTGCCTGATGGAGGTGGACCGCCAGCTCGACGCGCTGGACGCCTCGCTGGAGAACAAGCTCCAGCGGGCGGTGACCATGCTCGGCAACGCGTACCAGGACGGCAAACAGGTCACGGCCCGGATCCGCGCGTCGGTGCGGGGCATCCAGGCGACGGGCCGGCTGGACGACGGCGGCGACCCGGTCCGGGCGACCGTGGACGAGCCCCTGCTGTCCATCAGCCTGCGCCAGGGCTGAGCTGGGATGCTGCTGTACGTCTGGCGGCGGAGTGGCGACCCGGGCCTCGCCTTCGGCCTCAGACGCCTCCCCTTCGCCATGGATGACTCGGGCGGGGCCACTGACACCCCGGCACCCACCGTCCAGGTCGTGGCCGACCTGGACGATGGGACCCGGCCGGCTGGCGTCAGGCAGGACGCCTGGGAGCAGATGCGAGCGACCGGAAACGTTGAACGTCTCAGCCAGCGCCCAGGGCTCACGTCGACGCCAGCCGGCCGGGCCGCGTCGTCCGCAGGGCCGCGGGTAGGCGGCCCTGCGGACGACGGGTGCCGGGGTGTCAGCGGCTCCGCCTTCCCCCATGGCGAAGGGGAGCGTCTGAGGCCGAAGGCGAGGCCGGGGTCCCCTGTCCGCCCCCCAGTCGTTCGCCCGAGCGCCACCGGCCAGGGGGCCCAATAGATGCTCGTCCGGGCGCCACTCATCGTCCGCGTTCTGTCCGTCTCCAGGGCCGAGACTTGGCGCGTGACCCGACCGAGAAGCCAGACGATCCGCGGCCACCGCCCCTCCCCGCTCCCGCCCCGCCCGCGTCCGACCCCGGTGCCGCCGGGCGAGCTGCTCGACCGCGCGGCCGAGCTCCAGGAGCTGCTGCAGGAGCTGGCGGAGCTGACCGGGTGCGGCGCCGCGTGGGGCATGCGGGTACTGCGCCGGAACGTCGAGCTGGCGCTGCTCAGCCCCCACACGCTGGACAGCGCCGACAACCAGCTCGACTTCATCGAGGAGCTGACCGAGGCCGTCTGGGACAGCGGCGACGCGGGCTTCCGGCACGCCCTGGCGCCGGCCCCCACGCCGGACGAGACGGTCCACCGGGAGCAGCGGCGGCGGGCCGTCGTCGGCCGGCTCGACGAGCACGCGCACCACCTGTGCGCGGCCGCCGAGGCCTGGCGCGACCAGGTCGTGGCGACGGCCGAGGCGGCCCGGGCGGACGCCCCGAATCCCCAGGAAGCCCACAGGTCCTAGCCGTGTTCGCACACCCTCTCCCCAGGCTTTGCACAAGCACTTGCCCATATGTTGGGTGCACGACATGATTTGTACCGTATATCTTGTGTTTGGGGCTTGACTGTCCACCCCGATCCGATGTACAATCGACTTGTCATCGAGGGGGCCCTGGGGCATCTGTGGCGGGCATGCCCTGGGGTCTCTTTCGTCTCTGGCGGGCCTTCCGGCGCTCGCCGATGGAAGGCCCGCATCCCAGCACAGAGGAGGCTCTCGACCAGATGGCCAAACACGTAGCAGACGTCGCAGCCACGGCCGATCAGAACGGGATCCACGAGTCCGACCGACCGAGGGGCCTGCGGTTCGAACGCTACTTCACCCCTCCCGGGAGTCACGCCTACGACCTGGTCGAGTGGGAGCGGCGAACAGCGGCCATCACGAACGAGAAGGGCGCCGTCATCTTCGAGCAGCACGACGTCGAGGTGCCCCGCACCTGGTCGCAGCTGGCCACGAACGTGGTCGCCCAGAAGTACTTCCGGGGCCACGTCGGCGCACCGGACCGCGAGTACAGCGCCCGCCAGCTCATCGACCGGGTGGTCACGACGATCGGCCGCTGGGGCCGCGAGGGCGGCTATTTCGCGACCGAGGACGACGCCGCCAACTGGGAGGAGGACCTGCGCTGGCTGCTGGTGACGCAGCACGCCTCGTTCAACAGCCCGGTCTGGTTCAACATCGGCGTCCCCGCCCGCGCCCAGCAGGCTTCCGCGTGCTTCATCAACTCCGTGGACGACACGATGGAGTCGATCCTGGAGCTGGCCAGGACCGAGGGCATGCTGTTCAAGTTCGGCTCCGGCACCGGCACCAACCTCTCGGTGCTGCGCTCGTCGAAGGAGCCGCTGGCGGGCGGCGGCACGGCGTCCGGCCCGGTCTCGTTCATGCGCGGCTACGACAGCTTCGCCGGGTCGATCAAGTCCGGCGGCACCACTCGCCGGGCGGCCAAGATGGTCATCCTCAACGCCGACCACCCGGACGTCATGGAGTTCATCAACTGCAAGGCGGACGAGGAGAAGAAGGCCTGGGCCCTGATCGAGGCCGGCTACGACCCGGGCTTCAACATCCCCGGCGGCGCGTACGACTCGGTCCAGTTCCAGAACGCGAACCACTCGGTGCGGGTGACCGACGAGTTCATGCGCGCCGTGGAGCGGGACGGGCAGTGGTCGGTCCGGGCGGTCACTGACGGCCGGTCGCTGGGCACGTACCCGGCCCGCGCCATCTGGCAGGCGATGGCCGAGGCGGCCTGGATCTGCGGCGACCCGGGCGTCCAGTTCGACACGACGATCCAGGACTGGAACTGCGTCTCGGGCACGGGCCGCATCAATGCGACGAACCCGTGCGCCGAGTTCGTGTTCCTCGACGACACCGCCTGCAACCTGCTGAGCCTCAACCTGCTCAAGTACCAGGACAGGGGCGGCCGGTTCGACGTCGAGCGGTTCCAGCGCGCGGTGGACGTGTGCTTCACGGCCCAGGAGATCCTGGTCTCCAACGCCTCCTACCCCACCCCGGCGATCGGCCACAACTCGGAGCAGCTGCGCCCGCTCGGCCTCGGCTACGCCAACCTGGGCGCCCTGCTGATGTCGATGGGCCTGGCCTACGACTCCGACGAGGGCCGCCGATACGCCGGCGCCATCACCGCGATCATGACCGGCCGCGCGTACGCGCAGTCGGCGCGGATGTCCGAGGTCAAGGGCCCGTTCGCGGAGTACGAGCGGAACCGCGAGCCGATGCTCCGTGTGATGGGCAAGCACCGCGCCGCGGCGTACGTGGTGCCGGCGGACGGCGAGTCCGGCGAGGTGGTGCGGGCGGCCCGCGCCGTGTGGGACGAGGCCCTGGCCCTCGGCGAGCGCCACGGCTACCGGAACGCGCAGGCGACCGTGATCGCTCCGACCGGCTGCCTCGTCGGCGACAGCCTCGTCATGACCGACCGCGGCCTCGNNNNACGGATGAAGGGCCGCGCCAGGCGACGAAGTTCTACGTCAACGGTGCCGAGCCGGTGGTCACCATCGAGACCAGTCGCGGCTACCGAATCCAGGGCACCGCGACGCATCGGATCAAGGTCGTCGACGACGCCGGAGCCTGGCAGTGGCGGCGTCTGGCGGACGTTCGGCCGGACGATCGGGTGCCGCTCATGCGGGGCGGGATGGTCGGCGAACCGCGCCCCATCCCTCTGCCCCCGATCGGCGAGGACCACTGGAATGCCGGTCCTGCCACGGTCGCGCCGCGCGAGGTGACCGCCGAACTCGCCGAACTGGTCGGCTACTTCATGGGTGACGGTTCCTTGCACGCACGGAGCCTCCGGCTCTGCGTGGCGGCGACCGACCCGGATGTTGTCGAGCGCCTTCGCTGGCTGGCCCGCTCCCTGTTTGGGGTGGAAGCGGCGGTGACCGAGAAGCGCGGATACGTCGAGGTCGCGCTGCACTCGGTCGGCCTCGTGATGTGGTGGGAGGCGTGCGGTTTCGCCAAGCACCGGCCGACGGATGGACGCCGGGGCAAGGGTCACGTCGCCCACGTGCCGGACGCAATCCTCGCCACGAACGACGGGTCCGTCTACTCCGCGTTCCTCCGTGGCCTGTTCGAGTCCGACGGTTCGATGACGACCGGGTACGTGTCCGTCTGCAGCACATCGGAGCGCTTCGCCCGCGACGTCCAGACGATCATGCTCGCCCTGGGCATGGTCACCACGCTCCGCGTCGAGGAGCCCCATGACAACCGATGGGGCAAGGCCACCCGCTACGTGGTTCGCCTGCTAAACCAGGCGAGCGGTGGCGCGTTCGCCCGTCAGATCGGCTTCATGTCTGCCCGCAAGCGGGCACTGAACGCCGAGGGGGACCATCCCCAGGCCGCGAGATACGACCACATCCCGGTCTCTCGGGCACTGGTCGACCAGTTGGCCCCGGACAACGATGGGCTTCGCAAGACCATGCTCCTCTCGCTGAGCCGGACGGGCACTGTGTCCCGCCGTGCGGCCACGCAACTCCTCGAGCGAACGGGCGATGTCGAGCTGCAAGAGCTGCTCAGCTTCTTCTACGACACGATCGCCTCGGCGGAGCTCGGTGAGGAGCAGTACACATTCGACCTCTCGGTGCCGGAGAACGTCACGTACGTCGCGAACGGGTTCGTCAGCCACAACACGATCGGCCTGATGATGGACTGCGACACGACCGGCATCGAGCCCGACCTCGCGCTCGTCAAGTACAAGAAGCTGGTCGGCGGCGGCCTGCTCAAGATCGTGAACGGCACGGTGCCGCAGGCCCTGCGCAAGCTCGGCTACGCCGAGGACCAGGTCAAGGGGATCGTCGAGCACATCGACGAGCACGACACGATCGAGGGCGCGCCGCACCTGGAGGACCGGCATCTCGAGGTGTTCGACTGCGCGTTCAAGCCGCTGAACGGCCTCCGCTCGATCGCGCCGATGGGGCACGTGCGGATGATGGCGGCGGTGCAGCCGTTCGTCTCCGGCTCCCAGTCCAAGACCGTCAACCTGCCCCACGAGGCGACGGTCGAGGACATCGCCGACACGTACCTGGAATCCTGGAAGCTGGGGCTCAAGTGCATCGCCATCTACCGCGATGGCTGCAAGCGCTCGCAGCCGCTCTCCACGTCCCGCTCGGACGACAGCGCGAAGGACAGGAAGGCGGCCGTCGCGGAGGCCGTGCCCGCCGAGGCGCGGCCAGTCCGCCGCCACCTGCCGGACGAGCGGCGCTCGCTGACGCACAAGTTCGATATCCAGGGCCACGAGGGCTACGTGACGGTCGGCCTGTACGACGACGGCACCCCGGGCGAGATCTTCCTGACGATGGCCAAGGAGGGATCGACCATCTCCGGGCTGATGGACGCGTTTGCCCTGCAGACGTCGATGGCGCTGCAGTACGGCGTCCCACTCCGCAAGATGGTCAACAAGTTCAGCCACTACATCTTCCGCTGGCTGGCCAGCCGCTTCCTCGATTCGGAGGACCAGGACGCGGTGGGCATCCTGCGCCGCGACCAGGCGGCGGTGGTGCCGCCCCTGCCGCCCCCGGGCACGGACGCGATCGAGAAGACCAGCGCCACCTACAGCAACGGCACGGTCACGGTCGGCACGCAGAAGCTGACGTTCGTGGTCGACGCCGACTCCCCGGCCTGCCCGGACTGCGGCTCGATCACGGTCCGCAGCGGCGCCTGCTACAAGTGCATGAACTGCGGCTCGACGACGGGCTGCAGCTGACGGAAGACCGGCGGGAGACCCGCGGCGCAGTGTGCGCCGCGGGTCTTTTCATCGACACGTACTATGCCCCGGTCGGCACCGGGCCGGCCGTGGTTGCTAGACTAAACGCCAGTATGGCAAGAGCGCGATCACGACACTCGCCACGCGGCTGGCTGCGCAGGTCGCTCATCGGCGTGTTCGGATTGATGCTGGTGGTTGCCCTGGGGCCGGCTGTCATACCGGTCGGCGCCCTGGCCGCCTCGCCTCCCCCTGCCCCACCGGTGACGTGGGTCTCGTCCTATCAGGACGACGCGCTCTCCTGGCTCACGTACCAGTGGCGCATCCGCCAGAAGGACATCGTCTCCAGCTCTGGCGTGGACGTCGGGGGACTGATCATCCCGGCTCCTCCCGATGTCGACCTCACCCCGCTGCGGGGCAGCTCCGCGTTCCGGGTGGACGAGCTCAGCGTGGCGGAGATGGCGCAGACCAACTCGCAGCTGCCAGAGCTGGTCGATCTGCGGCAGCGGTTCAACGACGTCGCGCTGGAGCAGCAGCTCTACCAGAGCCTGAAGGCCGACGGCGTCATCCGCCCCGACGTCTACAACCTCCTGCTCATCAGAGCGCGCAGCGTCGGCACCCTGATCAATTCCCGGGCTCTGCCGACCCAGGTCACCGGCGGCGATGACGACCCGACGCATGCGGAGGACGTGATCCGGGCCGTGCTCGCCAGGGTGGGCATCAAGTGGGATCGCGCGGCCAGCCTCCAGAACGCGGTCGCCCCCAGTCGCCTCTTCTCGGACTTCTCCCCCTGCAAGCGGTGCGGGCCCGGCCTGCCGGAGAACACGCGGGTCACCGCGGCCGTGGACTACGGACAGAAGAAGTCCGCGCGCGGGCAGCAGCTCAGGGACAAGCTGGACGAGGCCGAGCAGGTGAACGCCAACGACGGACGGGGCGTGCAGGTGCAGACGATCATGAACGCCCCCTGCCCGCCGTCCTCGGGCCCGGTCTCCAGCGTCGCGGCGCCCGGCGCCGTGCTGATGGCGGCCGGCAACCCCTGCGGCCCCGAGGCCGACGCGACCGGCGGCCTGGCCCGGGAGCTGGCGAAGCCGGACTCCGCGCCCGGCGGCATCGACTTCTCGTCGCTGCAGCTCCGCTACCTCGCCGACAACGGCACGAAGGGGCTCGGCTACGCGTTCGAGGCCCCGCCCGCCACGGGGCCGGCCGATCGAAACGGCGGCGTTCGCGTCGCCTCCGAGGCGTCGGACGCGTTCTTCGTCTGGCTGGAGGAGTCGCCCTCCAAGTTCTGGGTGAACCTCAATCCAGACGAGCCCGATCGGATCATCGACCCCGGCATGGGGCGGACCGACGTCGGGCGGGTGATGCTCGAGGCCGACCTCGCGATGAAGAAGACGGTGGCGCGCCTCATCCACCCGGACTCGGCGCTGGGCACCCAGTTCTGGCAGCAGCTGACGCTCGACTCGAACAACCAGAGCTGCCTCTCCATGCGACAGTGGATCGTCCCCGGCCAGGCGACGGTGAGCCAGGCCGGCGACGAGCTCTACATCCTCGACGCTCCGCTGAAGGTGGAGATGGAGAGCGACTACCTCGGGACCGCCGGCGCGGCGTCGTGCCCTGGCCAGGACGCGACCATGCAGCAGCACAACGAGACGGTCTACCGCTCCCTGATCCTGCCCCAGGTCGAGAAGGCCGTGAACGAGGCGCCCGAGTACGCGGACCTGCGCCGGATGTATCTCAGCCGCGTCGCGGCCGAGTGGTATCGCCAGCGCAGCGCCACCCACGCGACGCTGTACGGGAACCTCATCGACAGGGGCAATGTGTCGCCGTGGGCCTCGCGCCAGCCGTGGAGCCCCAGGGACGTGTTCGACCGGTATGTCCAGTCGTACAAGA
>VBJR01000261.1:15262-28740 GCA_005880175.1 Chloroflexota bacterium | reverse complement strand
AACGTGCCCGGGTTGTCGCGGTTGGCGCCGATGCCGCCGACGCGCGCGGCGAGGTGGATGACCAGGTCGGCCGGCCGGTCGGCGTACATGCGGGCCACGTCGGACTGCCGCGTGAGGTCGTACTGGTCGCTGCCGAAGGTGAACACGTCTGCGCCCGCGGACTCGAGGAGGCGCACCACGTGCCGTCCGAGGAAGCCGCGGCCGCCCGTCACGGTCACGCGCGTTCGCGCCCAGTGGCCGCGGTCGGCGGCCGTCGTCCGGTTCGTCTCCGACATCATCCTCTCCAGGTCCACGTCCGGCGCGTCTGGGCGCCAGGACGCGATGGTAGTTGTCGCTCCTTATAATCCCGCCGATGGCTGGATCGGCGCCGGTCCCCGTCTATCGGGAAGTCGTCCACGAGATCGATGCGAGCGTGACGCCAACGCTCGACGTCGGCTGCGGCAACATGAAGATCCCCGGCGCGGTCGGCATCGACCTGGTCGCCGGCACCCAGGCCGACATCGTGCACGACCTCAACCGGCTGCCCTGGCCCGTCGCGGACGACGCGTTCGAGGTGATCCGGCTGTGGAGCGTGCTGGAGCACCTGGACGACACGCTGGCCGTGCTGGCGGAGGTGCACCGCGTGGCGCGTCCGGACGCTACCGTGATCATCGGCGTGCCTCACTTCAGCAGCGCCAACGCGTTCACGGACCCGACCCACCGGCACCACTTCTCGGGCCGCTTCCTCGACTACCTGGTGCCCGGTACCGAGCTGTCGGAGCGGTTCGGGTTCTACGGGACCACGCGGTTCGAGCTGCTCGAGCGGCGCGTCACGCTCAGCCCGTTCTGGGCCCGGCTCAGGCTGACGCGGTTCCTCAACCGCCACCTGGAGCTGTACGAGACGTACCTCTGCTACCTGGTGCGCGGCGCGGACATCCAGCTCAAGCTGCGCGTCGTCAAGGCCGGCTGATGGCCCGGACGCCGGGTCCCGACGACCGCGTCCTGATCGACGCCCGCGCCCTCCAGGGACCCGACGCGCTGCGCGGGATCGGCAGCTACGTGCGCGGGCTGATCACGGGCCTGCTCGAGGAGGGGTTCGACAGCAGCACGGCGCTGCTGTTCGACGCCGGCCTGCCGCTGCCGCCGCTGCCCGCCGGCGACTTCGTGGCTCGCACGGTCCGCCGCCGCTACCGGGGCCGCGCCGGCCGCATCGAGGACGCCATCGCGATGGAGGGGGACCTGGGCCGGTTCCGGCCGCCCGTGTACCACGCCACCACGCTGGCGCTGCCCGGCCGCAGCCCGGTGCCGGTGGTCGCCACCGTCCACGACCTGATCCCGTGGGCGCTCGGCGGCTGGAGCCAGCTGGGCGAGCGCTCCCGGTGGTGGCTGGGCCGCCGCCTCCTCTCCCGCGCGGACCTGGTGCTGGCCGTCTCGGAGGCGACGGCGCGCGACGTCCGCCGGCTGGCCCGCGTGCCGGAGTCGCGGATCGAGGTCGTGCCCGAGGGCCTGGCGCCCGGGTTCACCCCGGCGGCGGGCGCCGCCGAGCGGGTGGCGGAGCGCCACGGCCTCGGGCGCCGACTGCGACCTCCTGATCGCCGGGGAGCCGGGCCGCCAGGCGCCGCAGTCGATGGGCGCGGCGCGGATGCTCGGCAAGGTCACCGACGAGGAGCTGGAAGACCTCCTCTCGGCGGCCGCCTGCCTGCTGTTCCCGACCCTCTACGAAGGCTTCGGCCTCCCCGCCCTGGAGGCGATGGGCTGCGGCTGCCCGGTGGTCACGTACCGCAACTCCAGCCTGCCCGAGGTGGCCGGCGACGCGGTGGTGCTCGTCGCGGACGGCGACGCGGACGCGCTGGGCCGGGCGGCGGCCGACGTCGTGGTGCGCGAGGACGTGGCCGCGCGGCTGCGCAAGGCCGGCCTGGCGCGGGTCAAGCGGTTCACCTGGGCGAAGATGGCGCGGGCCACCATCGCGGCCTACGAGCGCGCGGCCGGCGCGGCCCGTCAGGCGGGCAGCGCCGGGACATACGCCCGAACCCAGTAGAGAGGCGCCCAGCGGGCCCCACGGGGCGGTCCGCCATAATGCAATCTCTGTGAGCCGTATCGCCGTCGTCGGAGCCGGGTACGTCGGCCTGACCACCGCAGCCAGCCTCGCCGACCTGGGCAACGACGTGCGCGTCGTGGAGATCGACACGGCCAAGGTCCGGTCGCTCCAGCGCTACCGGGTGCACTTCTACGAGCCCGGGCTCCAGGAGCTCATCGAGCGCAACGCGCGCGCGGGCCGACTGCGGTTCACCACCTCGTACGCGGAGGCCATCCCCGACGCGGAGTTCGTGTTCCTGGCGGTCAACACGCCGGAGGGCGAGAACGGGGAGGCCGACCTGAGCTACGTGCGGGCCGCCACGTGCTCGATCGCCCAGAGCCTGAGCGGCCCGCTGATCGTGATCAACAAGTCCACCGTCCCCATCGGCACCGGCGACATCGTCTCGGAGGTGATCCGGAGCTTCAACTCGCAGTTCGAGGTGGACGTCGTGTCCAACCCGGAGTTCCTGCGCGAGGGCTCGGCGCTGAAGGACTTCATGCAGCCGGACCGGGTCGTGATCGGCGCGCACAAGCGCGAGGCGGCGGAGCGGGTCGCCAAGCTGTACGAGACGCTGGGCGCGCCCATCCTGATCTACAACCTGTACACGGCCGAGATGGTCAAGTACGCGTCGAACGCGTTCCTCGCGGCGCGCATCTCGTTCATCAACGAGATGGCCCGGATCTGCGAGCGCGTGGACGCGGACGTCAAGCTGGTGGCGGAGGGCATGGGCCTGGACCGCCGGATCGGGCCGCACTTCCTGGGCGCGGGCATCGGCTACGGCGGCTCCTGCTTCCCCAAGGACGTCAAGGCCCTGGCCGCGATCGCCGAGCAGTACGAGTACCACCCCGAGCTGCTGCACGCGGTGATGGACATCAACCGCGACCAGCGCACGCTGGCGGTGGACAAGCTGCGCGAGTGCCTGGGCAGCCTGCGCGGCCAGGTGATCGGCCTGCTGGGCCTCGCGTTCAAGCCCGACACCGACGACATGCGCGAGGCGGCGAGCGTCGAGATCGCCCGGGCGCTCCTCAAGAAGGGCGCGACCGTCCGGGCGTACGACCCGGCGGCGATCGACAAGGCGAAGGCGATCATGCCCGACGTCGAGTACCGGCGCAACGCCCACGGCGTGGCGAGGGGGGCCGACGCCATCGTGGTCGTGACCGAGTGGAACGAGTTCAAGCAGCTGGACATGGTGAAGGTGAAGCGATTGATGCGGCGGCCGGTGATCGTGGACGGCCGCAACCTGTACGACCCGGTCGAGATGCGCCGGCTGGGCTTCGTCTACCGCGGCATCGGCCGGAACTAGCGCGTCATGACCAGAGCAGCCATCTCGGGCGCCGCCGGATTCATCGCGTCGCACATCTGCGACCGCATGCTGGAGCTGGGCTGGGACGTCGTCGGCATCGACAACCTGGTCACCGGCGCGGCGGCCAACCTCGCCCACCTGGAGGGCCACCCGCGCTTCCGGCTGATCCGGCACGACGTCAGCCAGCCGTTCGAGGTGGACGGTTCGGTGGACTACGCGCTGCACTTCGCGTCGCCGGCGTCCCCGATCGACTTCCCGGCCATGCCGATCAAGATCGTGAAGGTGGGCACGCTGGGCACCCACAACATGCTCGGGCTGGCGCTGGCCAAGGGCGCGCGCTTCCTGCTCGCGTCGACGTCCGAGGTGTACGGCGACCCGCTCGTCCACCCGCAGCCCGAGAGCTACTGGGGCAACGTGAACCCGATCGGCCCGCGCGGCTGCTACGACGAGGCCAAGCGCTGCGCCGAGGCGTTCACGATGGCGTACTACCGGACACACGGGTTGGAGACGCGGATCATGCGCATCTTCAACACGTACGGCCCGCGGATGCGGCTGGACGACGGCCGCGTGATCCCCAGCTTCTTCAGCCAGGCGCTGCGCGGCGAGTCGCTCACCGTGAACGGGGACGGCAGCCAGACGCGCAGCCTCTGCTACGTGGACGACCTGGTCGAGGGCGCGCTGGCCGTGCTCCGCGGCCCCGACCCGATGCCGTTCAACATCGGCACCCAGGACGAGCTGACCATGCCGCCGGCCCGACACGACCCGGGCGCGCGACATCCTGGGCTGGCAGCCCAGGACGCCCATCGAGGAGGGCCTCCGCCGCACGCTCGAGTACTTCCGGGCGGCGGTCCCCAAGTGAACCTCGCCGACCACATCCGCGACGTCCCCGACTTCCCGATCCCGGGCATCCTGTTCCGCGACATCACGCCGCTGCTGCGCGACCCGGCCGCGCTCCGGGCGTCGGTGGAGCGGATGTGCGAGCCGTGGCTGGACCGCGACGTGCAGCTGGTCGCGGCGATGGAGGCCCGCGGGTTCATGTTCGGCGCGGCCATGGCGATCCGGCTCGGCGCCGGGTTCGTGCCGGTCCGGAAGGCGGGCAAGCTGCCCTGGCACACGCGCAGCGCGGCCTACACGCTGGAGTACCGGGAAGATGTGCTGCACATCCACGAGGACGCCATCGCGGCCGGCGAGCGGGTGCTCGTCGTGGACGACGTCATCGCCACCGGGGGCACGGCCAAGGCGGTCGTGGAGCTGGTCGAGCAGCTGGGCGGGGTCCTCGTGGGCGTGCAGTTCCTGATCGAGCTGACGGATCTCGGCGGCCGCGACCTGCTCGCCGGCCACGACGTCCGGGCGGTGATCACGTACTGAGCATGAGGCGGGCGGAGTGCCCTTTCCCTTCCAGCGGCGGCCGGCGGCGAGCATGCGTCCCAGGCGCACGTGGGTGCTGGGCGGGGGCGGCGCCCGCGGGGCGGCCCAGGTGGGCGTGGTCCAGGCCCTGTTCGAGTGCGGCCTGGAGCCGCCGCGGCGCCTGGTCGGGGTCAGCGTCGGCGCGCTGAACGCGGCGACGCTGGCGGCCTACCCGTCCCGGGCCGGGGCCGCGATGCTGCGCGAACTCTGGTTCTCGCGGCTGGCCCAGGACGTGTTCCGGCTGCACCCGCTGGGCGTCTTCCTGAGCCGCCTGCGCGGCGACGCGCTGTCGGCGATGCCGGCCAGCAACGTGACGAAGCTGATCCAGCGGGCGATCCAGCTCACCGGCATCGAGACGTTCGAGGGGCTGCGCGTCCCGCTGGAGGTGCTGGCGACCGACATCGGGGCGGGCCGGCCGCAGGTGTTCCGGGCCGGCCCGCTGCTGCCGGCGCTGCGGGCGTCGACCGCGATCCCGGGCGTGTTCCCGGCGGTCCGGATCGACGGCGCGGGCTACCTGGACGGCGGCATCGTGGACAACCTGCCGATCGGCCTGGCGCTGGCCGAGGGCGAGCGCGAGGTGCTGGGCATCGAGCTGATGGCCGGCGACGCGATGGACCGGCCGCCGGCCAACTGGGCGGAGCTGATGGCCCGGACCGTCCAGCTGATGCTCCACCAGCGGATGCTGTCCGAGTTCGGGCGCCTGCGCCGGCTGGGCCGGGTGGTGGTCCTGAGCCCGGTCCTGGGCCAGGGCGACGGCCTGGACATGGAGCCGAGACACGTGGAGGCGCTGATCGAGCGGACCCGGCTGGCGACGGTCCGGTTCCTGGAGGAGCGGGGCCGGCGCCTGTTCCGCGAGTCGGGCGTCCACTACATCCGCCTGGGCACGGTCGGAGACTGAGCGGCCGCCGTCTCGCACCGCATAGCCGGCTGGGCAACGTCTCGGTCCGCGCGGCCCAGCTCGGTCCGGAAGTGCGCTTGCCCTGGCCGGGCCTCAGACCTCCGTGCCGTAGCCGGCGGAGCCGGCGTACCACCACGCGTCCAGATCCGGCGTCTCCACGCCGAGCTGGCCCAGCGCGACCTTGATCTCCGTGCGGTGCTCCACCCCGTGCTCCGCCGCATGGGTCAGGAAGAAGCTCTTCGGATAGCGGTACGACCTGCCCTGGTACGGCAGCACCACCTCCTCGTCCTCGACCAGGCCCTCCGCGATCGCGACCAGGCGGTCGCTCGACTCCCGTGCCACCTCGGTCAGGGCGTCGAACCCCGGCCACGCGCTCGAGCGGTTGAGCTCGCCCTCGTGCTGCCGCCCCATCGTCCGCAGCACGAACGTCTGCTGCCCGCCCGCCACGTGGAGCAGCAGCTCCCGGACGCTGGCGGAGACGCCTGCGCCCCGGAAGTCCAGCTGCTCGTCCGTCAGCGGGCGGCACGCCTCCAGCAGCGTCAGCAGCGCCCAGCGGTTGTACCTCAGCACCTCGGCCAGCGGTCCGTTCATTCGAGCGACTGTAGCGCCGGGCGCTAGCCCAGGCCGCGCCGCAGCAGCCCGAAGGCGCGCCCTGCCGCCGCCACCGCCTCGGGCAGGAGGTCCGCCGTGCTCCGCCCCTCGCCGATCGCCCGGGTGTTCTCCGTCGCCAGCACGCGCTGGACGGCGATGAGCTGGCCGGCCACCGTCCGTGCCGTCAGCTCGTCGGCCGCGGCCCCGGTCTCGTGCAGGGCCCGCGCCAGCGCCTCCTCGCCGCGGAACGTGTAGGCGAGCAGCCGCGCGGCCAGCGCCGGCGTGTCGAGCACCATCTGGTACAGCGCCTGCACGTCCGGCTCCTCGCTGAGGCCGCTCACCGGATCGCTGGCGTTCAGGCTGGCGACGAAGTGCCGCTCCAGCGCGTCCAGCGGCGACTCGTCCGCAGCCCGGGCCCGGACGATGCGGGCGGCCTCGTCCTCCTGGTCGGCGAAGCGGTGGACGACCAGGTCCTCCTTGGTCGGGAAGTACTTGAAGAGGGTTGGCCGCGAGACCTCCGCGGCGACCGCGACGTCCGTCACCGAGACCGCGTCGAACCCGGACGCCAGGAAGAGCGTGATCGCCGCGTCCGAGATGGCCTGGCGCGTCCGCTCCTTCTTGCGCTCCCTGAGCCCGGCCGGTCGGGGCATGCGCCGCACAATACCACGACTCCGACAATAACTTAACTTGGTCAATATACGGCGGCCTCCAGCGCTCAGCGTCGAGGAGGTGGCCGACCTGCGGTCGATGTTCGCGGAGCTCGTGCGCCTGCCCGTGGCGGCGCCTGGCGCCGGGACGGCGGCGCTGCTGGTCCGGCCGGACGGCCACGTGTGCTGGGCGTCGGAGGCGGACGCCGCCGGCCTGCCCGAGGCGCCGGCCCGCTGGTTCGGATGCCCGCAGTCTCCCTGACCGCGGTTCGGTACCCCGTACAAGTACCCACCGTGCGGGCCCGGCGGCGGCCATACCTTGCCTGCGGGGCGCCCCCCGGCCCCCCGGCCGCCGCCGGCAGACGTCCCCCGAGACGAGCGCGGCGGCCGCCAGCCGACACCAGGAGGTAAGGCGCGATGAGTCAGCACCCGGATGCCGCACGCCCTGACGGGCTGCGGCGCACGCTCGTGACGATCGTCCTGCTGCTGGCGCTGGGCGTGGCCGTCCTGGCGCGGCCGGCCCCGGCCATGGCGGCCGGCGGGACGGCGCGGCAGGCCAGCTTCACGCTGGACTCGGTCCGCCTCGCGCTGCGGACCAGCTTCCTGCCCGGCACCGGCTTCACCACCTCGCGCCCCGGCGACGTCGAGCAGGTGGCGAGCGCGGCCTCCTTCGCGCCGTACCGCGAGCTGGACGTCGTGGCGGTGCCCTTCGGGACCGCGTCCCTGGCCGAGGGCCTGCCGGCGGCGGCGCACGGCGGCGCCGCGGGCTACCTCGAGGGGCTGGCGGCGTACCGCCGGAGCCAGGGCGCGACGACCGCCCCGGCGCCGCGCATCAGCCTGTTCGGCGGCGCCACCGCGGGCGTCGTGAGCACGACCCCGGTCGCGGCGCGGACGGGCGCGGCCCGGCCGACCGCGATCGTCGAGTGGGTGGCGGAGGCCGGCAGCCGGCTCTGGATCGTCCGCGCCTCCAGCGAGCTCGGGCCGGGCGAGACCCAGTCCTCGTTCGCCCAGTCGCTCGCCGGGATGACGCTGGCCACCGCGGCCAGCATGGGCAGGACCACCGTGGCGGCGACCGCGCCGCCCACGCGGGCCGCCGCCCCGCTCGCCCCGCTCGCCCCCCAGGCCACGGGCGACACCCCGGCCTGGTGGAGCGGCACCTGCGACGCCGGCCACCACGCCGGCAGCTTCCCCCTCGGCGCCTCCTACCTGGGCATGCAGGCCTGCGGACCCCGCCCGATCGCGGGCGGAGCGGACGTCCTCGTCAACTTCTTCCCCGGCGCGTGGGGCGAGTTCGAGTGGGAGTGCGTCGAGCTCAGCATGCGCTACCTCTACCTGACGTTCGGCCAGGCCCCGTACGGCGCCAATGGCAAGGACGTGGTCGGGAACTACCCGGGCACGACCCTGACCAGGGTAACGGTGAGTACCTGGTCAAGCAGGGCAACTTCAACGGCGACTGGGTGGACATGTACGGCCCCAACTTCGGCCTGGCCGCGGTCGGCTCGATCGCCCTCGGCTGACACACGAACCCACCTCGCACGCACGGGACGCGGCCGGCGCCGCGTCCCGCTCCGCGCCAGTACCTGCGTACAACTACGGAGCCACCGCCATCGCCACCCGCCCTAGCGTCGATGCCATGACCGGTCCGCTCCCCGATCCCCTTGCCCGACAGGTTCGCTGCCTCGAGGACGAGTTCTCCGGCGTGCTCGGGCTGTGGGCGCACGACCTCCGCCGCCGCCGGACGTACGAGCTGCGGGCCGGCGAGCCGTTCCCGGCCGCCTCCACCATCAAGCTGTTCATCCTCCACGAGCTGCTGCGCCAGGCCGAGGCGGGCAGGCTCTCCCTCGCCGACGAGGTGGTGATGGGCCGGACCGACGTGGTGCCCGGCAGCGGCGTCCTCAAGGACCTCAGCCCCGGCGTCACCCTGTCGCTGCGCGACGCGGCCACGCTGATGGTGACCGTCAGCGACAACGTCGCCTCCAACCTCCTGATCGGCCGGCTCGGCGTCGGCGCCATCAACCAGGGCGCCCGCGCCTGCGGCTGCCTCCAGACGCGCCTCGGCGGCAAGCTGTTCCGCACGCGGGCGCCCGGCTCCACGACCACCCCGCGCGACCTGGCGCGGCTGATGCTCGGCATCGCGCGCCGGCGGGCGGTCAGCCCGACGGCGTCGTCCCTGATGCTCGACATCCTCCGTCGCGAGCAATCTGACCTCATCGTGGGCCGCCTGCTCCCCGAGGAGCGCGGGCGCCGGGTCTGGACGGTCGCGTCCAAGCACGGCAGCCTGCCCGGCGTGCGCAACGACGTCGCGTACGTCCGGGGCCGGACGGGGCGGTACGTGATCGCGCTGATGAGCCGCGACTGCGCCGACCCCAACGGGTCCGTGGACAACGAGGCGGTCCTGTGCCTGGCCCGGGTCGCCCGCGCGGTCCACGACCACGTGACTGCCGCTACCATGTGACACTCCGGCGTCGGGGAGTGTGGAGGCATGAGTGGGTGGCTCGCCGGCCTCGCCGCGACTGACCGACCGCGAGCGGGAGATCGCGGACCTGGTCGCGGCCGGGCTCACGAACGTGGACGTCGCGGCCCGGCTCGGGCTCTCCGATCGCACCGTCGACGGCAGCCTGCAGCAGGTCTATCGGAAGCTCGGCGTCAGCACCCGCCAGCAGCTGACCGCGTGGCTGCGCGAGCGGGAGGCGGCGGGCCTGCCCGCCCCGCTGGACGGCCTGATCGGGCGCGAGGAGGACCTGGCCCGGGCGGCGGCGCTGGTCACGGCCCACCGGCTGGTGACGCTGACCGGCCCCGGGGGCGTCGGCAAGACCCGGCTCGCGATCCAGGTGGGCCGGGCCGTCGGCGCGGACTTCCCGGGCGGCGTCCACCTGGTCGAGCTGAGCGCCGTGAACGAGCCCGAGCTCGTCGACGACGCCGTCGTGTCCGGCTTCGGGCTGCACCTCGACGGCGACCGGCCCGCGCACCGGATCGTGGCCGACCGCCTCGGCCAGCGGCCGGCGCTGCTCGTGCTGGACAACTGCGAGCACCTGGTCGAGGCGAGCGCCCTCCTGGCCCAGCGCCTGCTGACCGCCTGCCCCGGGCTGCACGTCCTGGCGACGAGCCGGGAGCCGCTCATGGTGCCGGGGGAGCGCGTCCGCCAGGTGGCGCCCCTCGCGCTGCCGGCCGGCGGCCAGGCGCTGACCGAGGACGCGCTCCGGCACCACGCCGCGGTGCGCCTGTTCCTGGAGCGGGCGGAGGAGGCGGGGGGCGCGCTCCCGGTCGGGCCCGGCGACCTGGCGGTGGTGGTGGACATCTGCCGGCGGCTGGACGGCCTGCCCCTCGCGCTCGAGCTGGCGGCGGCGCGGACGCGGGCGATGACCCCGGCCGCGCTCCTCGAGCACCTGGGCCACGACGAGCGGCCCGGCATCCTCACCGCCGGCTACCGCACGGCGGGCGAGCGGCAGCAGACGCTCCGGGCGACCGTCGAGTGGAGCCACCGGCTGCTGAGCGAGCCGGAGCAGGTGCTGTTCGCCCGCCTCGCGGTCTTCGCCGGCGGCTTCGACCTGCGCTCGGCGCAGGCGGTGGCCGGCGGCGAGCCGCTCTCGCCGGCGGGGGTGGTGGACCTGCTGTCCCGGCTGGTGGACCGGTCGCTCGTCCAGGTCGGTGCCGGCTCGACGGGCGAGCCCCGCTACCGCCTGCTCGACACGCTCCGCGCGTACGGTCGCGAGCGCCTGGGCGCCACAGGCGGCGCGGAGGAGACCAGCCGCCGGCATGCGGAGCACCACGCCGAGGTGCTGGCCGAGCCGATGCTGACGTGGAGCCTGCGCGCCGCCGGCGAGATGCGGGAGCAGATGGACGACGTGCGCGCGGCGCTGGCGTGGAGCCTGGCCAACGCGCCGGAGCTGACGACGCTGATCTGCGGCCGGCTGGTCGGGTACTGGGGCCGTCACGGCCCGATCGGCGAGGGCTGCCAGTGGATGGACCGGATCATCGAACGGCTGCCGGCGGACGACTCCCACCGGGCCATCGCGTGCGCCAACGGCGCCTGGCTGGCCCAGCGGCACGGCCGGTTCGACGCGGCCGAGCGCTACGCGCAGGCGGAGCTGCGGATCGCGCGGGCGATCGGCGACACGTCCGCGGTGGCCGACGCCCTGACCCGGCTCGGCGACATCGCGCGCAACCGCGGCCGCTTCGGCGAGGCCGTCGCGCACGCGGCCGAGGGCGTCGCGATGCGGCGCGGGGCGGACGACGCGTACGAGCTCGCCCTCGCGCTCGTCGTGTCGGGGAGCGCGCTGGGCCGCCGGGGTGACCACGACGAAGGCCGGCGCCAGCTCGAGGAGGCGGCGGACCTGTTCGGGACGATCGGCGAGTCGGCCGGCGTCGCCCTGGCCCGGGGCTGGCTGTGCGAGGTGGCGATCCGCATGGGCGACCTCCCGCTGGCGGCGGCCCAGCTCGCGCAGTCCCTGCGGACGTACCGCGACCGGCCCGACGCCTGGATGGTGGCCAACCTGTTCGACCTGGCCGCATGGCTGGCCCGCATCCAGGACGACCCCACCCGGGCGCTGCGGCTGGCCGGCGCGGCCGCCGGCCTCCGGGAGGCGATCGGGGCCGCGGCCGTCCCGGCGCTGGCCGAGCCGGTGGAGCGGGCGGTGCGCGAGTCGCGCCGGTGGCTGGGCGCGCGCGCGGAGGAGGCGTGGCGGCAGGGGGTCGGAGCCGGCCCCGAGCAGGCGATCACGTACGCGCTGCGCGAGACGGACTGGGAGGCGGGCGCGAAGGCGGTCCGCGACGCGGCCACCGGCGGCCTCACGGGCCGGGAGCGGGAGGTGGCGCTGCTGATCGCCGAGGGCCTGGCCGACAAGGAGATCGCGGCCCGGCTGGGGATCGGCCGGCGCACGGCCGAGCACCACGCCGAGCAGGTCCGCCGCAAACTGGGCTGCAGCTCGCGCACGCAGGTCGCGGCGTGGGTCGTCCAGCACGACCTGACGCCGGACGGCGAGCGCTAGCCCCGCCCCCTCCGGCGGGGCTGCGCCTCCGAGGCCGTCCAGCCCTGCGGGTCCAGCGCGTCGCGCAGCCCGTCGCCGACGAAGTTGACGCAGACCACGGCCGTCGTGATGCAGAGCCCGGGCGCGATCGCGAGCAGGGGCGCCGTCGTCAAATACGCCTCGGCGTTCGTCAGGAGGTTGCCCCAGCTCGGCGAGTCGGGCGGGACGCCGAAGCCGAGGAAGTCCAGGGCCGCTTCGACCAGCATCGCGCCGCCCACGCCGAGCGTGACCGCCACGATCACGGGCGCCAGCGCATTCGGCACCAGGTGGCGGACGAGCAACCGCGCGTCCGACAGCCCCAGCGACCGCGCCGCCACCACGAACTCGCGCTCGCGCAGGCTGAGGACCTGGCCGCGGACCAGCCGGGCGATCCCCATCCAGCCGAACAGCCCGAGGTACAGCGCCACCTGGAGCACGGAGCCCCGCGAGAACGAGGCCAGGATCAGGAGGACGAACACGGCGGGGAACGCGAGCAGGAAGTCCACCGCCCGCATCATCACCATGTCCAGCGCGCCGCCGCGGAAGCCGGCGATCGCGCCGTACGGGATGCCCACGGCGGCCGAGACCAGCGCCGCGGCCACGCCGACGGCGAGGGAGACCCGGCCGCCCCAGATCGTGCGCGTCAGGACGTCGCGACCCAGCTCGTCCGTGCCCAGCGGGTGGGCCAGGTCGGGCGGCATCGCGATGCGGTGCAGGTCGATCGCGGCGGGCGCATACGGCGAGATCCACGGCGCGAGGGCGGCCAGCGCGGCCAGCAGCGCCAGGACGCCCGCGGCCACGAGCGCCGCCCGGTGGCCCAGGAACCGCTCCCAGGCGCGGCGGCCGGCAGCCGGCGCGGGGAGCGCGCCGGATGCGAGGGTCCAGCGCGCCGTACGCCAGGTCGGCGGCCAGGTTGCCGGCGATGATCAGCGAAGCGGTGATCACCAGCAGGCCCATCTCCACGGGGTAGTCGCGGGCGGTGAGCGAGTCGTAGAACAGCCGGCCCATGCCGGGCCACGCGAAGACCGTCTCCGTCACGACGGCCCCGGTGAACAGGTTGGGCAGGTCCAGGCCCATCACGGTGACGAGCGGGATGACGGCGTTGCGGAGGCCGTGGCGGACCAGGGCCCGGGCCGCGCTGCCGCCCTTGGCCCGCGCCGTCCGCATGTACGGCTGGCCGAGCACCTCCAGCAGCGACGAGCGCAGGTACCGGCTCCAGCTCGCGATGCTGCCCAGGCCGAGGACCAGCGCGGGGAGGACCAGGTGGTGGGCGAGGTCGAGCGGGTCGCCGGCGTCGGTGGCGTGCATCCCGGCGACCGGGAACAGGTGGAGGCGCACGGCCAGGAGGGACTGCGCCATGAGCCCGAACCAGAAGACGGGCATCGCCCACGCGAACAGCGACGTCAGCGTGAGCGCGTTGTCCAGGCGGGAGCCCGGGCGGGCCGCCGCCAGGACGCCCAGCGGCACCGCCAGCGCGAGGGCGATCGCGAACGCCGTCGCCATCAGCAGCAGCGTGGCCGGCGCGCGCTCCACGATCACGGTCAGGACGGGCCGCCCGTCCACCAGCGAG
>VBJR01000261.1:0-15163 GCA_005880175.1 Chloroflexota bacterium | reverse complement strand
GAGACGAGCAGCAGCAGCGGCACCGCCTGGGCGATCCGGGCCGCGGCGTACCTCACGGCAGCTGGCTCAGGACTTCGTCCAGGCCCACACCTCGTTCAGCTCGCCGGCGAACGCGTTCGGCTGGAACCCGTGGACGCCCGAGCGGTGGGCGTACAGCGCCTTCGGCCAGTACAGGAAGATCACGGGGACGTCGTGGGCCAGGATGCGCTGGATCTGGGCGTACACCTGCCGGCGCTTCGCGACGTCGGTCTCGCGGCCGCCCTGCACCACGAGGTCGTCGATCGTCGGGTTGGCGTACCGCTCGGCGTTCTCGCCCGGGTCGTTCTCGTCGTTGGGGATCTGGCGCGACGACCAGTTGACGTAGTTGTACGGGTCGGTGCCCTGGCCCCAGGAGAAGATGAGGGCGGCGTCGCCGCCGTTCCATTGCGGGCCCTTGTCGCTGAACAGCGTGGTCGCCTCCATGGTCGTCACGTCGGTCCGGACGCCGATCTTCGACCAGCTGTCCTCGAGGACCTGCGCCACCTGGATGTACGTGGGCGAGCTGGAGATCGTGTAGATCGGCACATGGAGCGGCTGCCCGTTCCTGACCATCACCCCGTTCTGCATCGTGAACCCGGCGCCCTGGAGCAGGCTCCGCGCCCGGTCCAGGTCGTAGGTGTGGCGCTCGACGTTGGCCGAGTAGTACGCCGACGCGGGAGGCACGTCCGCGTACGCGACCGTGGCCAGCCCGCGCAGGATGCCGCGCACGATGTCCTGCTTGGGCGTCGCGTAGTCGAGCGCCTGGCGGACCGGCACCTCCTTGAGCGCGCCGTACTGGTCGAGCTGGACCAGCACGTAGCGGGTGTCGTCGTACGAGACGGCGGCCACGTCGGGCGCCATGGCCTTGACCTGGTCCCACTGGGCGGTCTGGCCGACGCTGATGATGTCCACCTCGCCGGCCTGGAGCTGGTTGATCTGCGCGGTGGCGTCGGGGACGATCTGGAAGACCAGGCGGTCGAGCCCGGGCCGGCCCCGCCAGTAGTGCGGGTTCGCCTCCAGGCTGATCCGGGAGGCGGTCTGCCAGTCCTTCACCTGGAACGGGCCCGAGCCGATCGGGGCGCGGTTGAACGGGTCCTGCCGGATGTCAGCGGTCCCGGCCAGCGCGTGCTCCGGGAGCACCGGGTTGCCGCCGACGAAGAGCAGGAACGGGGCGAACTGCTCCCTCATGCGGTAGACGACCGTCTGCGCGTCGGGGGTCTCGACCCGGTCGATCTTGTCCCAGCCGAGCAGGAACGCGGTCTTCGTCTTCGGGTCCACGTACGTGCGGTACGTGAAGAGGAAGTCGGCCGACGTCAGCGGCGCGCCGTCCTGCCAGCGCAGGCCGGGCCGGAGGCTGAACCGGTACGTCATCCCGCCGTCCTGGACCTGGTAGCTGGCCGCCAGGTCCGGCTCCAGGGTGCCGTCCGAACGGGCGCGGACGAGGCCGGAGAAGATGGCGGACATCACCGTGGACTCGATGGCCAGGTTGTGGATCGGCGGGTTCAGGACCTTGGGCTCGATCGAGATGGCGTAGCTGACCGTCCCCCCGGTCCTGCCGGAGCCGCCGGAGGGGCTGGCGCAGGCGGCCGCGAGCGCGGTGAGCGGCGGCGCGGCGACGGCCACTCCGCCGGCGCGCGCCAGGCGTCCCAGCAGGTCTCGACGTGTCAAGTGCTCCCCGCGGCTCATCGTCGCTGCATCCCCCTGCCTCACTGCCGAACCGACGAATGCCCGCCAATGGTACTGCGGGGGCGCTCAGTCCCCGCCGCAGATCCGGCTGACGAACGCCCGCTGCTCGGGCGTGAACAGGGGCGGTTCGCCGCCCCGGGCGTTCTCGGCCGCGCGGCCCGGGCGCTGGGTCGCGGTCAGGACGGTGCTCACGCGTGGGTCGCTCGCGACCCACTTGAGGATCGCCTGGGCCCACGTCTCGACGCCGAGCTCGCGCAGCTGCTCGGCGGTGGGGCGGACGTCCAGGATGCCGTCCTGGAGCGGGCTCATCGTGAGCACGCCGAGGCCCAGCTCCTCGGCCAGCGGCAGCACGGCGCGCTCGGCGTCCCGGCGCAGGGGGTTGTAGGGGATCTGCACCATGTCCAGGCGGCCGGTCCGCATGAGGGCGGCGAGGTCGCCGAACGCCCCCTCCCTGTAGTGCGTGGCGCCGACGGCGCGGACCCTGCCCTCGGCCTTCAGGCCCTCCAGCAGCCCGAGCTGGGCCGGCACGTTGACCAGGTTGTGGACCTGGTAGACGTCCACCGTCCCGTAGAGGGCGAGCGCGCGCTCGGCCTGGCGGCGGCCCTCGGCGGGGTCGGGCGTCCAGACCTTCGTGGCCACCAGCACGCGGTCACGGAGGCCGTCCGGCGCCAGGGCCCGGGCGAGCGTGTCCTCGGCCAGCCCGTACATGGGAGAGGAGTCGAACAGGTCGATGCCGGCCGCGAGGGCCTCCTCGACGAGCCAGCCCCGGTCCGCGTCGGTGTCGAACGTGCGCCACGTGCCCATGCCGATGAGGGGCACGTCCATGCCGGTCCTGCCGAGCTGCCGCCGCTGCATCGCCCGAGCAATCTACAGCGGTTTGGCGCCGAACCGCCCATTCGGGCGCCCATGAACAGGCCATTCGGCGCCAAACCGCACGTCCGGAGGCCCGCCCCGCCCGTGGCGAGGCCGCCCGAAGGTACACTAGAGGCGTTCCATAGGAAGCGCCCTGCGCGCACCGTCAGCCGGTTCACCTCGGAGTCCGTGACCGAGGGGCACCCCGACAAGCTGGCCGACCAGATCTCCGACGCCGTCCTCGACGCCATCCTGGCCAAGGACCCGCTGGCCCGCGTGGCCTGCGAGACCGCCGTCACCACCGGCCTCGTCATGGTCGCCGGGGAGATCACGACCGACTGCTACGTGGACATCCCGCGCATCATCCGCCAGACCGTGCGCGAGGTCGGCTACACGCGCGCCAAGTACGGCTTCGACTCCGAGACGTGCGGGGTCCTGGTCAGCATCGACGAGCAGTCGCCGGACATCGCCCACGGGGTGGACGTGGGCGGGGCCGGGGACTCCGGGATCGTCTTCGGCTTCGCCTGCGACGAGACGCCCGAGCTGATGCCGCTGCCGATCACCCTCGCCCACGGCATGGCTCGCCGGCTGGCCGAGGCGCGCAGGACCAAGTCGCTGCCCTACCTGCGGCCCGACGGCAAGGTCCAGGTGACCGTCGGCTACGACGAGGAGGGCCGGCCGGTGAGCGTCCCGGACGTCGTGGTCTCCGCCCAGCACCACGAGGAGGTCACCCTGGACCAGCTCCGCGCGGACGTCGTCGAGCAGATCGTCCGCCCGGTCATCGGCGACGGCCTGGCCGCCGGGGAGACGCGCCACCACATCAACCCGAGCGGCCGTTTCGCGATCGGCGGGCCCGTCGCCGACACCGGCCTGACCGGCCGCCAGACCACCGTGGACACGTACGGCGGCTACGCGCGCCAGGGCGGCGGCTGCTTCAGCGGCAAGGACCCGACGAAGGTCGACCGCGCGGGCGCGTACGGCGCGCGCTACGTCGCCAAGAACGTCGTGGCCGCCGGTCTGGCCAGGCGGTGCGAAGTCCAGATCGCCTACGCTATCGGCCTTGTGAAGCCACGGGTTGTGCTGCGCTGCTACGACCTCAGTCCGCTGGGGATCATCAAAGAGCTCAACCTGCGCCGGCCGCTGTTCCGGCCCATCGCCTGCTACGGCCACTTCGGGCGCACCGACGTCGAGGCGCCCTGGGAGGACACCCGCCGCGCGCCGGAGCTGGCGGCGGAGGTGCATTGACGGACCACCTCTACGCGGTCATCCCCGCCGGCGGAGCGGGCTCGCGGCTCTGGCCCCGGTCCCGCCGCCGCTCCCCCAAGCACGTGCTGCCCCTGTCCGGGAGCGGCCGGCCGCTGGTGGCCGAGGCGTACGAGCGGATGGCCCCGCTGGTGAACCAGGTCTTCGTGCTGACGGAGGACCGCCAGGTCCCGCTGATCGCCGAGCTCGTGCCCGAGCTGCCGGCGGACGGCATGATCGTCGAGCCAGCGGCCCGGGGCACCACCAACGCGCTGGGCCTGGCCGCGATGACGCTCCTGGAGCGCGACCCGGACGCCGTCATGGTATCCACTGCCGCCGACCACGTGATCGGCGGCCTGCCCGCGTTCCAGCAGGCCGTGCGCAGCGCGGCCGCCATCGCGGCGAGCTCCGACCGCCTGGTCACGATCGGCCTCCAGCCCCGCTACGCAGCGACCGGCTTCGGCTACATCGAGGCCGGGGAGGACGTCCAGGTGGGGGAGGAGGCCGCCCGCCGCGTCCTCCGCTTCGTCGAGAAGCCCGACGCCGCCACGGCCGCCGGCTACCTGGCCAGCGGCCGCCACTTCTGGAACCTGAACCTGTTCTGCTGGCGCTGCGCCGTGTTCGTCGAGGAGCTGGCCCGGCACGGGCCCGAGCACCACGCCGGCCTGGTCGAGACGCTGGCCGCCCGCCGCGCGGGTGACGAGGAGGAGGCGGCCCGCATCTACGCGGGCCTGCCGGTGGACGCGGTGGACTACACGGTCATGGAGCGGACCGACCGCCTGCTGCTCGTCCCGGCCACGTTCGAGTGGGCCGACGTCGGCTCGTGGACCGAGCTGGCCGACCTGCTCCACCAGGACGAGGCCGGCAACGTGGTGGACGGCGTGCCCGTCCTCATCGACACGCGCAACAGCTTCATCTCGGTGCCGGACAAGCTGGTCGCGGTCATCGGCGTCAGCGACCTGGTCGTCGTGGACACCGAGGACGCGCTGCTGGTCTGCCCGAAGTCCCGGGCTCAGGACGTCAAGAAGGTGGTCGAGCAGCTCGGCCGCAGCGGCCTGAGCAAGTACCTGTAAGAGGACGGCGCCATGCCAGCGGAGATCAAGTTCGGCACCGACGGCTGGCGCGGGATCGTCGGCGACGACTTCACCTACGAGTCCGTCCGGCGCTGCGCCCAGGGCACGGCCGAATACCTGCGCGGCCGGGCGGCCGAGCCGGTGGCCGTGGTCGGCTACGACTGCCGGTTCGCGTCCGAGGAGTTCGCGTCCGAGGTGGCCCGCGTGCTGGCCGGGAACGGCGTGCGGGCGCTGCTGTTCGACCGCCCCTCGCCGACCCAGGTGGCGTCCTGGACCGTCATCGAGCGGCGGGCGACGGGCGCCGCGGTCGTCACCGCCAGCCACAACCCGTACCTGTTCAACGGCCTGAAGTACAAGCCCGAGACCGGCAGCTCGGCGCCGCCCGAGGTGATCGCCGAGCTGGAGCGCCGGATCAACGCGCTCGACCCCGGCGCCGCCCGCCGGTCGGCCCCGGACGACCCGCTGATCGAGCGGATCGACCCCCAGCCGGCCTACTGCGCACAGCTGCGCCGGATGGTGGACGTGGACGGGATCCGCGCCGCCGGCCTGCGCCTGGTCCACGAGTGCATGCACGGGTCGGCGTACGGCTACCTGACCGGCCTGCTCGGCGGGGGCGCCACGGCGGTGGTCGAGCTGCACGGCGAGCGCAACCCGTACTTCGGCGGCGTCAACCCGGAGCCGATCCCGCCCAACCTGGGCCAGGCGCTGGCGGCGATGCGCCAGGGCGGCCACGACCTCTGCGTCGCGACCGACGGCGACGCGGACCGGGTCGGGATCATCGACGAGACCGGCCGGTTCATCAACCAGCTCCAGGTCTACGCCCTGCTCATGCGCTACCTGGTCGAGGTCCGCGGCTGGCGCGGGCCGGTCGTGAAGAGCATCAACATGACGTCGATGGCCGACCGGCTGGGCGAGCGCTACGGCGTCCCCGTGTACGAGGTGCCGGTGGGCTTCAAGAGCATCGCGCCCCGCATGATCGAGACCGACGCCGTGCTGGGCGGCGAGGAGTCCGGCGGCTACGCGATCCGCGGCCACATCCCCGAGCGCGACGGCATCCTGTGCGGCCTGTTCTTCGCCGACATGATCATCAGGGAGGGCCGCCCGCTGAGCGAGATCCTGCGGGCGCTGGAGGCCGAGGTGGGCGAGCACGCGTACGCCCGCCACGACATCCACCTGGCCCGGGACACGTACCCGACCGAGCGCAGGCGCGTGCTGGAGACGCTGGCCGCGAACGCGCCCCGCGAGGTGGCCGGCGTGGCCGTCGAGCGGGTGCGCGACGACGACGGCTTCAAGTTCTTCCTCCGCGACGGCAGCTGGGTCCTGCTCCGGGCCAGCGGCACCGAGCCGCTGATCCGCGTCTACTCCGAGGCGGCCAGCCCGGACGCGGTCCAGGCCCGCCTGACGGCGCTGGAGGAGATCGTGGGCATCCACCCTCCCGCACGAGATCATTCGTAGGGTTCGCACGTAGACGCACGCCGAACGCGATCGCCTACGCTGACCTGGTGATGGCACGGAGCGCGGGAGACCTCTCGGCGAGCCGGGTCGCCAACCTGGCGGCCAACGCGGTGCTCGTCGGCTTCGAGGCGTACCGCGACGAGTTCCGGGCGATCAGCCGGCGCGCGGCGGGTCGGTTCGCGCGCCGCGACTGGGCGGGCGCGCTCGCCGACGCCGCCGAGCGGCTCGACATGTACGGCGGCGTGATCGACGGCGTCGAGCGCGTGGTGCGCGAGACGGTGGCGGACCGCGTGACCGACAAGGTCGTGTGGGCGAGCATCAAGGCCGTCTACTCCGGCCTGATCGCGCGCCGCGACGACTGGGAGCTGGCCGAGACGTTCTTCAACTCGGTGACCCGCCGCATCTTCGCCACGGTCGGCGTGGACGGCGGCATCGAGTTCGTGGACTCCGACTTCGAGACGCCGCCGGTGGACGCCGGCAGCCTGCTGTTCAACGCGCACGAGCTGCGGACGGACGTGACCGAGCTGGTCGAGACGATCCTGCGCCACGACGGCCTCCAGGCGCCTTACCAGGACCTGCGCCGCGACGCCCGCCTGGCCGCCGGGCGCCTGACCGACCACCTCGAGCGGGCCGGCCTGCCGGAGCGAATCGACCGCGCGGAGGTGATCGAGGCGCCGTTCTACCGCCGCAAGGGCGCGTACCTGCTCGGCCGCCTGGTCGTGGGCGAGCGGTTCGTGCCGTTCGCGCTGGCCCTGCTCAACACCGAGTGCGGGATCGTGGTGGACGCGGTGCTGACGGATGAGAACGACATCAGCATCCTGTTCAGCTTCACGCGCTCCCACTTCCACGTGGACGTGGACCCGCCGTACCGGCTGGTGCGCACGCTGAAGCTGCTGATGCCGCGCAAGTCGATCGCGGAGCTGTACATCGCGCTCGGCCACCACAAGCACGGCAAGACGGAGCTGTACCGCGACCTGCTGCACCGCCTCCACGACACCGACGAGCGGTTCCGGCTGGCGCCCGGCACGCCCGGCATGGTGATGATCGTGTTCACGATGCCGGGCTCCGACGTCGTGTTCAAGGTGATCCGGGACCGGTTCCCGGCCATCAAGCCGACGACGCCCGGGAGCATCCGGGAGAGCTACCGGCTGGTGTTCCGGCACGACCGCGCCGGCCGGCTGGTCGAGGCGCAGGAGTTCGAGCACCTGCAGTTCGACCGGGCCCGGTTCGAGCCGGGGCTGGTGGAGGAGTTCCTGCGCGACGCCGACCAGACGGTGGACGTGGGCCCCGAGGAGGTGGTCGTCCACCACGCGTACGTCGAGCGGCGCGTCACCCCGCTCGACCTGCACGTGCGCCAGGCGCCGGACCAGGCGGCCACCGCGGCGGTGGTGGACTTCGGCCAGGCGGTCAAGGACCTGGCCGCGAGCGGGATCTTCCCGGGCGAGCTGCTGCCCAAGAACTTCGGGGTGACCCGGCACGGACGGGTCGTCTGCTACGACTACGACGAGCTGGGGCTGGTCACGGACTTCAGCTTCCGGCGTCTGCCCGAGGCGGCGACCGACGACGACGACCTGTCCGACGAGGCGTGGTTCGGCGTCGGGCCGCGCGACCTGTTCCCCGAGGAGTTCAGCCGCTTCCTGGGCCTCCCGCCGCCGCTCCGCGACGTGCTGGAGCGGAGCCACGGCGAGCTGTGCCAGGTGGCGTTCTGGCAGGAGGTCCAGGCCCGCGTGCGCCGGCACGAGATCATGGACCTGTTCCCGTACGACCCCTCCCGGCGGCTGCTCAGCGCGACGGCCGGCCCAGCGCCGGACGGGCGCCCGGCTGGTACGGCGTGAACTCGCCCCGCCCGATCAGCTCCGCCGCCAGCGCCTCCAGCTCCCGGATGCGCTGGTTGGCCCGGATCGCCTCGCGGATCGAGAGGATGCCCACCGCGGGGTGTCGCTTCTCGATCACGTGGCGCAGCATGGTCAGGTGCGCGTTGTCCGGCACGCCGGGCTCGCGGATCTTGCGCACCGCCGCCCGCACGGTGGACTGGGTGCCGTCGATCGCCTCCCCCTTCGCGAAGTCGAACTTGTAGAACGGGCTGCGCCCGGCCGCCCGCCGCTCGCCGCTGAGCCGGATCCACTTGGCGTCCTCCACGCCCTTGCCGACGTCCACCACCAGCCGGACCGGGCGGCCGTGGTACGGGAACGTCGCGGTCAGCCGGGCGTACGTCTCCCGCTCGCTCGCCGCCGGCTCGTGGCGGCCGACCAGCAGCGGCGCCTCGGGGTCGAGCTCCAGCCGGTCGATCGGCGTGAGCAGCGAGATGATGGCGAGCGCGTGGGGCATCAAGTCGGAGACGACGCCGATGTCCGCGGCGGCGCCGGCCAGCGTCTGCCCCTCCAGGATCTCGATGCACACCTCCTGGACGCTGTCCAGGAAGTCGCGCAGCGTCCGCTCCTCGGTGAGCAGGAGCTGCAGCAGCCGAACCTCCAGCTTGAAGTAGTAGTGGTCGGCGGCCACCAGCTCCACGCCGCCGCTGACGCCGTCCAGGAAGCTCCGGTACTCGTCCGGCGGCGCGCCCAGCGGCTTCTCGATCAGCACGACGTCGCTGACGTCGTAGTAGCGGGCCAGCGTGGCGAGGTGCGTCGCGGCCGGCGTCGCGATGTACGTGATCGCGTAGCAGCTCGGCTCCAGCTCCCGGCGCAGCTGCTGGTCGGCGGGCGAGGCCGGCGCGTCCCAGTAGAACGCGTCGCCGTTGTCGCGGACCTCGCTCTCGCGGGCGGCCAGCCGCTTCCGGGCGCCGTGGCCGTCGTCGCGCTCGACGACGTGGAGCCGGAAGTTGAAGAACTGCTTGAGGACCTGGAGGTGGCGATACGCCCGCTGGCCCCACTGGCCGAAGCCGACCAGGACGAAGTCCTTCTGGATGTGCCGCTCCTCCTCCGTCAGCGCGTGGAGGCGGGCGTTCTTGATCGCCACGGCGGCCTGGTGGGCCAGCCCCTGGGCGCGGTGGACCTCGTCGGCCGTGAACGTCCGCGTCTGGTCGCGCTGCGCCAGCAGGGCCGCCCCGATGGTCTGGCCACCGACCTCCAGCGGGAGCGCGAGCACGGCGCGGACGCCGAACGTGCGCACGTAGTCGCCCCCCGCGAGCTCGCTCGCGCCCGTGTCCTCGATCACGACGGGCTGACCATGTTCGAGCACGTCGAACAGGAACGACCCCTCCTGGCGCTCCCCGCGCTGCCGCCGCCACTGCTCCTCCTGGTCGGCCGCCGCCGCGCCGTACCAGCCCTCGCCGTCCTCCTCGTACAGCGCGATCTGGCACGTTGACGCGTCCACCAGCCGGACCAGGTTGCGGGCCACCAGCCGCAGGGTCTGCTCCAGGTCGATCGACGAGGCGATCGCCCGGCTGACGTCCGCGCTCAGCTCCAGCTGCTCGGCGTGGCGGCGGGCGTCCTCGTACAGCCGCGCGGTCTCCACCGCGATCGCCACCTGCCCGGCGGCCGCGCGCAGCGCCTCCACCTGGCCCCAGTCGGGGCGGCGCTGGAACGACCGGTGGTAGCCGACCTCCAGGACGCCGGTGGCCCGGCTGCCGCCGTCCAGGCCGACGGGCAGGAACAGGCGGATGAGCTCGCCGTGGCCGCCGGCCTCGAAGATGTCGCCCGCGAGCGTGAACGGCGGTCCCTCGACGGCCGGTGCGCCTCCGTTCTCCGGCTCGCCGATCAGGCAGGCCGGCACCGCCAGGACCACCGCGCCGTCGCGGATCACGGGCACCTGCAGCCAGCGGGCGGCCTCGGGCAGGGCGCCGGCGAACAGGTCGCCGTTGGCGGCGGTCGGCCCGCGCATGGCCGGTCCGACCAGCACCACCTGCCGGGAGCGCGCGACGAACGCGACCACGTCGTCCGGGGCCAGCGCCCGCTCCTGCTCGAGGGCCCAGCGCGGCACGCGCACCGGGGCCGGCCGGCCGCCGGCGACCACGGTGGACGCGATCGCCTCGCTCGGGCTGGCGCCGGCCGCCATCCGCACCACGGGCGTGTCGTCGGGGCCGTCGTCGAGCAGGTACACCGTCGCGAAGTGGAAGTCGAACTCGGGCACGGCGGCGTCGGTCAGGTGCGCCACGACCGCGTCGAGCACCTCCTGCCGCGACGACCCCGGGCGGAGCATTGCGCTGCCCAGCTCGGCGAGCGCGCCCAGCAGGCGGTTGCCGCGGGCCAGGGTCGCGATCCGGTCGCGGCTGACCAGCGTGCCGCCGATCAGGTCGGCCGCGGCGCGCAGGAGAAGGTCCGTGGCGCCGGCCCGGCGCACCGCGGCGAGCGGGTCGCGGCTGAACAGGACCAGGTAGCCGACCGGCTCCTCGGGCCCGCCCAGCGCGTGCGTCCCCGCCGGGTGCAGCTCCGCGTCCGCCATGGCGGCGGCCACGCCGGCCGTGACCTCGGGCTCGTGGCCGGCCCGGTCCTCGGGCAGGTCGAGGCGCGCTGGGGCGGCGGCGGGCGCGTGGGCGGTCACCAGCTCGACGGCGTGGCGGTCGGCGGTGACCGCGTAGACGGCGGCGGCGTCGAGGTCGCTGGCCAGCAGGAGCTCGGCGAGCGCGATGGACAGGCGGCGCCGGAGGGCGCCCCGGTCGGCGCCGCCGTCCTCGGCCGCCTCGGTCAGCAGGGCCGTCAGGCGGGCGGCGCCCTCCAGGGCCGCCCGCTCGGCCATGGCCAGGGCGACCTGGATCTCCCGCGCGGCCTCGGCCGCCTGCAGCTCCAGGTCCGCGACGCGGGCGGCGTCGGGGGCCCGGTCCCGCGCGCGGTAGTTCAGGTAGACGAGGCCGACCAGGTCGTCCCCGGCCAGCAGGGGCAGGCCCACGGTGGACTCCACCTGGTGGCGGCGGATGAACGTGCTGTCGATCTCGGAGGGGGCGTCGCGGGCGACCAGCGTGCGCCGGCCGACCGTCAGCCACACCGTGGACCCGTACTGCTGCACGGCGAGGTCGTCCGGCGCCTTGTGCTGGGCGGCGTCCTCCAGGTAGCGGCCGAGCTGGGCCTGGAGGTCGTTCAGCGAGTCGAGCAGGCCCTCCTCCGGCTGCCCGAGCGCGAACGGCGCGTAGTAGCGCTCGCCGGCGGCGTCGTAGAGGTAGAGCGAGACGATGTCGGCGCCGGAGGCCCGGCGCAGGTCCGCGACGAGGCCGTGGAGGACGCCCGCGAGACCCGAGGCTGCCGATTCGGAGCGTGGGACCATGTCCTGGGCCCGATCATCCCACGGGAGTGGTAAAGGATGGGGGAGAGGGGCCCGGGCTCGTGCCACGGGCGGGCGCTGGGCTGTCGGCTGGGGCGCCCTGGTGGCGGCGCCTTCGTCAGGGTGTGGGAGTTCAGCGAAGGGGGGCTGGCGGGCTATCATCCGCTCGCCCGGGTGCAAGTGGTCCCCACTGTTCCGAAAAGTGTCAAGGCCTGCTCCCGGGCCGTGGCAAGGCGCGTGGGGAGCGGGGCGATAGCCCCGCTTGCTGGCAAGCGGCGCCATACATGGGCCCTGATAGCCCCGCTTGCTGGCGGACGGGGCTCTGAACCCCTGCCCACAGCCGGATGTGCCGGCGAATCAGGCTATTGATCCCCGTCCAGAGCCAGATTTGCCGGCATGTCCGACAATGACCCGCACGTGGCACAAGCGACGCCCAGAAGTCGCACAGTGATAGCCCACCGGAGGCCCCACTCATCGAACAGCTCACCAGGGCGCCGCGCCGACACACGAGTCGGCCCCGCCGCCCAGGGCCGCCCCCGAGGCCGCTACGCCAGGGCTTCCGCCAGCGCGATGCGGTGCTCCGACACCTCCAGCGGGCCCTCGCCCTCGTTGACGAAGCCGTAATGGGTGCCCGGCGGGATCAGCAGCACGTCCGCCCTGGCGGCCGGCAGCGAGGGCGGCACCGTGAACGCCGCCTCCTCGCGGTCCGCCACGACGATGCGGCCCCGGCCGGCCGTCACGTGGAGGATCGATGCACGCTCGTCGTCGTGCTGGAGGTCCGTCTTCCGGCCGGGCTCGACCAGGTAGCGGCGGGCCAGCACGAACGTGTCCGCGAGCGTAAGCAGCGTGCCGCCCGTGATCGGGACCGGCTCCACCGGCGTCGCCGCCGGGGCGCGGCCGCCCACCGTCAGACGCCGCGCGCCGCTCGGGAACGCCAGCGACTCCAGGTTCTCCAGCGACCACCCCCGGTTGAACTCGGCCGGGATCGGCCTGCCCAGGTTCTGGTCGTACAGGCGGTCCACCATGTCGGTGGACACCGTCGCGAACTCCTCGAGCACGCAGCCGATCACC
The DNA here is from genome assembly GCA_005880175.1 of Chloroflexota bacterium. Next base: position 2,570 of record VBJR01000261.1, on the reverse strand, counting down.
GTGTGCACGACGTTGAGCTGGTCGATCACGAACACGTCGCCCGGCCGCACCTCGAACCGGAACCCGTCGTAGCGGGGGTCCTGGGCGCCGGCCAGCCAGGCGGCAAACGACGCCGGCTCGTACGCGTGCGCCCAGTCCTCGTACCGGCAGACGAAGGCGTACCCACCGGGGAGCACGTCGAGGATGTGGAACACCTCGGTCTTACGGGTGACGTGGCGCTGGAAGCTGAATCCCTCACCCCGCCGCTGGAAGAAGACCGAGTACCCCAGCGGCGTCGCGCATTTCACCGCATAGGACTTGTACTTGAACAGGAAGCCGATCTCCTGCTGGAACCGCGCCACCTCACGCGGTCGATGGGAGCGTCCGCCGTCAGCCGTCCGGACAGGACGGGCAGGGCGGCCAGGCCCGCCTCGCGGATCACCGCGCCACCGTCCGGGTCGGCCGGGTCCCGCGAGACCTCGGCGATCGCCCGGTCGATGTCGCTCGCGCTCGGCGTCATGGTTGCTCCCGCAGCATGGTCCAGACAGAATAGCTTGTCCGCGTGTCCTGCCCACTTGCTGAACGACAAGTCAACTCACTTGAACACAACGAAGAAGGTTGAGCTGTTGCCCCACGCCTTGGCTAAGATGGTGCGGTCGTGAAGACGCCTCCCGCTGAGGCTCGCGTGTTGCCTTCCATGAAGGCCCGGAGCGAGCGAGACAAGCGCTTCCTGATCTTCGTGGGGATCATCCTGGTGGCGATCTCCATGGGCTTCAAGTCCGAGATGGTGGGCCCGACGCAGGTCTGGGGCCTCGGCGTGGGTCTCCTCGTGCTGGCGACCCCGGCGCTGATGGGCTACCTGCACTCGGACACGGGAATGCCCAGCATCGAGCACTTCGTGCCCGTGGTCCTGGGCACGCTGGCGGTCGCGGGCCTGTCCCTGCTGGTGCCGGAGTGGTGGAAGTACTCCCTGATCACCAGCGCGTTCGGGATCGGGTTCTGCTTCGCCGCCCACCTCGACTACCGGCAGATCAGGGAGCGCCTCAAGCCGAGCCACCTGGTCGTCCAGGAGGTCCTCCTGGCGTTCGGCCTGGCCGGCTCCTTCCTGGTCATCCTGGCGCTGCACCTGGCGCTGCCGCTGAGCCTGGCCAGCGTGTTCATCATCTCGCTGCTGGGCAGCTACCGCTCGTTCCGCGTGTTCGGCAACCCGATGACGCCCCGGCGCGCCATCCTGTTCTCGGTCTTCGTCGCCCAGCTCGTGACGTTCTTCGCCTGGGCGATGACCGTGTACCTCTACTTCCCGGAGGGCGTGTTCACGGTGATGCTGTTCCTGCTCTGGTACGTGAACCGCGGCATCATCCGGCATACGGTCGAGGAGTCGATCAGCCGCAACGTGATCATCGAGTACGGGGTGTTCATCGCGCTGATCGCATACCTCTTCTTCATCACCTACCAGACCCGGTAACCTGACCCGTATCGGGTTCAAGATGTCGCGTGATGTGGCGCCCCCGCGTCTGGTTCGGGCACTGCTCGTGCCGCTCGTGGTGCTGGCATGGCTGGCCGTCCTGCTCGTCGTCGGATGGCTGCTCAGCCACGTCACGCACGCGCTGCTGATCCTCGTCCTGAGCACGGTCGTGGCGTTCGCGCTGTCGCCGCTCGTCCAGCTGCTGGAGCGCTGGCTGCCCCGCATGCTGGCGATCGTGATCGCGTACGTGATCGGCTTCACGCTGCTGCTCGGCCTGCTCAGCGTGGTGGTGGTCAGCGCGGCCACCGAGACGACCACCCTGGTCCACAACCTGCCCGGCTACGCCTCCCAGGCCCAGGCCATGCTGCCGGAGCTCGTCCGGGTGCTCGGCCGGTTCGGCGTCACGCAGTCGGAGCTGGACCAGGCGCAGGGCCGGCTGATCGAGTACCTGCAGGGCATCGGGACCCAGGCCGCGTCGGACGCGTTCGACTTCGTCCGGTCGGTGCTGAGCGCGATCGTGGACACGGTCCTGGTCTTCATCCTGAGCATCTACCTGGTCGCCAACGGGCCGAAGATGGTGGCCTGGCTGCGCGACAACGCGCCCCGGAGCCAGTCGCGCCGGGCCAACCTGGTGATCACGATCGTCAACCAGGTGGTGGGCGGCTACGTCCGGGGGACGCTGACGATGGCGCTGCTGGTCGGGGCCCTGGTGGGCGTGGGCATGGGCGTGCTCCAGGTGCGCTACGCCCTGCTGCTGGGCATCCTGGCGTTCTTCATGGAGTTCGTGCCCGTGCTCGGCGTGATCATCTCCGGCGCGGTCTGCGTGATCATCGCGCTGCTGCAGAGCCCGGTGCTGGCGGGCATCGTGCTCGGCTACTTCGTGGTCGTGCACGTGATCGAGGGCGACCTGATCGGGCCCCGTGTGATGGCGCGGGCGGTCGGCATCCACCCGGCGGTCGCGCTGCTGGCCCTGGTCGCCGGCAGCGAGCTGTTCGGGGTGTGGGGGGCGCTGCTGGGCGCCCCGATCGCCGGCCTGGTCCAGGCGTTCGCGACCGCCATGTGGCGCGAGCTGCGGGTATCGCCGATCCAGGAGTCGAAGAGCTCGATCATCACGCCGGCCGACGCG
>VBJR01000419.1 GCA_005880175.1 Chloroflexota bacterium | reverse complement strand
GAAGATGTTGACCGTGTAGAGCCCGCGGTCCGGGATCGTGCCGGGGTTGGTGACGGCCAGCCGCTGGGCGCCGGCCCGGCCCCGCACGGTGCCGTTGACGCGGTCCCAGACGATGCGCGGCCGCAGCTCGGCGAACTCCTCGGACGGGTAGCGCCCGCTCAGCATGTCCAGCACCGCCTCCAGCGAGCGCCGGCCGAGGTCCCGGAACGGGTGGGCGCGGCGGATCAGGGCGGCCAGGTCGGCAACCTTCCACTCGTCCATGGCGGCCATCGCCACGACGTGCTGGGCGACCACGTCCAGCGGGTTGGACGGCACGACCGTCGTCTCGATCTCGCCGGCCAGCATCCGCTCGACCACGGCGGCCGACTCCAGCAGGTCGCCGCGGAACTTGGGCAGGATCACGCCTCGGGAGACCTCGCCCACCGAGTGGCCGGCCCGGCCGATGCGCTGGATCCCCGTCGCCACGCTGGGCGGCGACTCGACCTGGACGACCAGGTCCACGGCGCCCATGTCGATGCCGAGCTCCATCGACGAGGTCGCGATCAGGCCGCGCAGGTCGCCCGACTTGAGCCGGTTCTCGACCACGACCCGCTGCTCGCGGGCGATCGAGCCGTGGTGGGCCAGCACCAGCTCCTCCTCGGCCAGCTCGTTGAGGCGGGCCGCCAGCCGCTCGGCCAGCCGCCGGGAGTTGACGAACACGATCGTCGAGCGGTGCTGCTGGATCAGCTCCAGGAGCCGCGGATAGATCGCCGGCCAGATCGACCGCCGGATGGGGGGCAACTCGGCACGCCATCTTTCTGGGGAGGTGCCCCCCGCCCCCCCAGCCGCGTTGCCGGAGGGCGGCTCGGGCGGCGCCGCCCCCTTGTCCAGGTTCGCCATGTCCTCGACCGGGACCTCGACGCGCACCTCCATCGTCTTGCGGCGGCCGGCGTCCACGATCGCGACCTCGCGGCCGACGCCGCCCAGGAAGCGCCCGACCTCCTCCAGCGGCCGCTGCGTGGCCGAGAGGCCGATGCGCTGCGGCTCCTCGGGGGTCAGCGCGCAGAGCCGCTCCAGGCTGACCATCAGGTGGGCGCCGCGCTTGGTGGCCGCCACCGAGTGGATCTCGTCCACGATCACCCAGCGGACGGTGGACAGGACGCGCCGGGCCGCGCTGGTCAGGAGCAGGTACAGCGACTCGGGGGTCGTGATCAGGATGTCGGGCGGCGTCCGCTCCATGCCCCGGCGGTCCTCGGCCGGGGTGTCGCCGCTGCGGATGGCGACCGCGATCTCCGGGATGGACAGGCCGAGCCGCTCCGCCTGCAGCCGGAGGCCGACCAGCGGGGCCCGGAGGTTGCGCTCGACGTCCACCGCCAGGGCCTTGAGCGGCGACACGTACAGCACGCGGCAGCGCTCCCGGCCCGGCGGCGCCGGCTCCGTGGCGAGGCGGTCGAGGCACCAGAGGAACGCCGCGAGCGTCTTGCCGCTCCCGGTCGGGGCGGTCATCAGCGTGTGGCGACCGGACGCGACCGCCCGCCAGCCCTGCTCCTGCACCTCGGTCGGACCGGCAAACGCGCCGCGGAACCATGCCCGCGCAGCCGGTGAGAAGAGGTCCAGCGCAGTGGTCACGGTCAAACGTTAGTTCTGGACAGGGCGGTTGCGCCAGCGGCGGCCGGGTGGTTACATGCCAGGGATGAGACGCGCGATCCTCGCGGCCGGCGTCGCCCTGCTCGCCGCTGCGTGCGGCGCGTCGGGGGGAGCCAGCCCGGCGCAGCCCGCGCACCCGGCCGCGGCGCCCGCCGTCGCGCCCGCGGACCACGTCGCGGTGCCCGTGCAGGTCCAGCCCGCACAGCCGGCCCAGGCGCCGGCGCCGACCCAGGCACCGCCGGCTCAGCCCGCGCGGCCAGCCCCGGCGCCCACGTCCTCCGGCTCGTCCGGCGGCGGGAGCGGCCCGGCGGTGGACGACGGCACGATCCGGCCCTGCCCGATGGGCACGAACCCGCCGCTCCACAAGATCTGCCCGGTCTGATCGGCTGAGGTCGCGCGGGCCCGCTCCCGCATGACCTCCAGCAGCTCGCGGTCGAGCGTGACCAGGCCGGCCGGGCGCTGCCAGGTGGAGTCGAGCGCCGCCAGGGCGCGGTCGCACGCGGCCGCCGCCTCGGCCCGCCGGCCCGCGGCCAGGTGGAGCGCGGCGCGGGCCCGGTCCACGTCCAGCGCCCGCGCCCGCTGAGGCCGCTCCAGCCCGGTGTCCAGCAGTCGGGCGGCGAGCGTGGCGTTGCCCCGGAAGCACGCCGTGAAGAAGGCGGACTGCAGGGCCAGGGCGGCCTGGCCGCCGGGCGGCAGCACGTGCCGGGCGGCGTACGCGCGGGTCAGCAGCGCGCCCGCCCGGTCGGTCTCGCCGCGGTCCAGCGCGTGGGCGTAGGCCAGGAGGCAGCCCGCGACCTGGCCGGCGTCGGCCGGCTGGCGCGGTCCGCTCGCGGCGAGCCGGGCCCAGCCCTCGTCCCACTCCCGGGGCCGGGAGCTGGTGGCCGCGCGCTGCAGCACGCCCAGGGCCACGCGCTGGGTGGCACGCTCCGGCTGCGCCAGCCAGGCGAGCAGGCAGCGTGGCGGCCGTGAACCACAGCACCAGCGCTCCCGTGGCGGCCGCCCCGGCTACGGCCACCGCGCCGGCCAGCAGGTGGGCGGCCGGACCGGCGGCGATCATCGCGGCGTGGCGCGGCCGGAGGCCCTCGGCCCGGGCCGGGACCGACAGCAGCTCGCCGCCGACCGCCATCTCCCAGACGAACCGGACCCGCCAGCCGCGCGGGGTGGCCAGGGCCAGGATCGGGCCCACGCGGACGCCGGCCACGTCGAAGCCGACGGCGCGGGCGGCGAGCGCGTGGCCGAGCTCGTGCACGGCGGTGCCGGCGAGCAGGACCAGCAGCTGGAGGGCGAGCAGCCCCTCGATCGGGACGAGCGCCGCATGGGGGGTGCCCATCGCCCCCGATTGTGAGGCACGGGCGCGGGGTGAGGCCGGCCCATCACGGGCCGGCCTCGACGAAATCAGCGCCTCAGTTCGCGTCGTCGTCCATGAAGTTGACCGACGGGCAGGGGTTGCTCGACAGCACCTGCCGGAAGTTGTTGATGCGCTGGATGGGCTGGAAGCCCGGACCGGGGTAGGTCGAGGTCAGCAGCGCGCCGAACGCGGTCGTCGAGCTGCCGCCGAACGTGTTGGCCGTGCCCGGGATGTGGGCGCCGCCCTCCTGCCAGTTGCAGGCCACGCCGCCCAGCGACTGGTGCGTCGTGAAGAATGGGTAGAACGCCGCCCCCGGCGGGGGGTTGACGCAGTTGGCGCCGGTGGTCCGGTCGCAGGCCGGGGTCACCGCGTTCTCGATCCGCGGCAGGTCGGCCTCGAACGCGACGCGCTCGAACTGCCGGACGCCGTTCGTCACCGGGCTGGTGAACCGGATCGGCTGCGCGTGGATCTGGCGGTCCTGGGCCGGGTTGGCGAGCGTGCCGGGCCAGTTGTTGAAGTAGGGCACGCCGTCGAAATCGCTGTCCGTCCCCAGGCAGCCCGACACCGGGACCGAGCCGGCCGGGAGCTGGGAGGCGGCGAAGCAGCCGCGGTCGTCGGCGTCCGCCGGCGACCCGGCGTCGCGGCCGCCGGCCACGAGGCAGCGACCGGTCGTCGTGTCCACGCTGGCGCAGTACTGGAAGTGCCCGGTCTCGTCGGAGTAGGCGACGTTGTACGAGTGCGCCGCCCAGGGCACGCGGGTGTGCTCGCTGGACGTCGAGTACATCGAGTGGAACGTGTACGGCGTCTCCGAGCAGGTGGTCGCGTTGGGGTCGAAGTTGACCTGGGCGAACCCGTTGGACGGGTTGGCCGTCATCGAGCCGACCCTGCCCGAGGTCAGGTCCGCCAGCACGACCCGGAAGCCGGCGGCGGTGTCGTTCAGGTCCACGACCACGAGGTCGCCCGACCGCATGAACAGGTCCTTCGCCGGGTCCGGCGTGAAGGTGGCGTTCGTGGCGGCCAGCGGGCTGGCCGGCGCCTGCGACTTGCCGTTCTTCGTGATGAAGGCGAAGTTCACCGGCTCCTGCCCGGCCTGGCTCAGGCAGCTGGCGTTGTTGAGGACGCCGGTGTTCTGGTTCTGCGACAGGCTGTCGATGTTCAGCGCGGCGCACCACTGGGTGGTGTCGCAGCTGTTGCCGGCCGGCCACTGGGCCCAGCCCGGCGGGTAGAACTGCATCTCCATGAAGGCCGTGCCCGGGTGCTTCCCGATGTAGTGGGGGCTGGCCGGGTCGCCGTCGTCGAAGATGTTGGCGTCCGTCGCCGCGTTGCACGTCGTGGTGAACTCGGGCGACGACTGCGAGTCGCAGAGGGCCTGGCCGAAGAAGAACGCGGGATGGAGCTGGAAGTTGAACGTGCCGCCGCTGTCCGTGCCGTTGGGCAGCGTCGGCGGGTCCTTGGGCAGCCGCAGCAGGTACGTCTGGTGGGCGCCGGAGCCCGGCCGGTTCGAGTAGAACAGGGTCGAGGGCTCGTCGTGGCCGACGTAGACGTCCTGCCCGAACACCGCCTCGGAGTCGTAGACCTCCGAGCAGAGCTGGCTCCGGACCGCGCAGTCGATGCTCGCGTGGGTCGCCGCCGCCGCCGCCGCGCCGTGGGCCGGCAGCAGGGCCAGGACCAGCCCGGCTCCCGCTGACAGGCAGGCGCGAATCCTCCACCTGACCATAGGCTTCACTCTCCCTTCGCTTCGCGATACGGCCGCCGTCTCCCTGGGGCCGCCTCCTGGCCACCGTAGCCG
>VBJR01000260.1 GCA_005880175.1 Chloroflexota bacterium | reverse complement strand
GTCCAGGCTCCACAGCCGGATCGTCCGGTCCACCCCGGCCGTCGCGAGCAGGCGGCCGTCGCGCGAGACCGCCGCGGCGGCGGCCGCGGCGGCTCCGGCGGCCGGCCCTCCGGCGACGATCGCCGACCCGCCGATCGTCCACAGGCCGATGGTCGCGTTGGCGTTCGCGCTGACCAGCGTGCCGTCCCGGCCGAACGCCACGCCCCGGATGTCGCCCGACGGTCCGGTCAGGGCCACCGGCGCCCCCGGGGCCGCCAGGTTCCACAGCCGCACGGCGCCCGCCCCGCCGGCGGCCAGGAACGCGCCGTCCGCCGTGAACGCCAGCCCGTGCACCGCCTCCCCCGCGGTTCCCGGGAGGACGCGGCGCACGCCGCGCGAGGCCGAGTCCCAGAGCACCGCGGCGCCGCCGTCGCCGGCCCCCGCGAGCGTGTGCCCGTCGGGGCTGTACGCAAGGGCCCGGATCGGCCCGCCCCCCGCCGGCCCGGCCGGGATGCTCGCCACCCGCGCGCCGGTGGACGCGTCCCAGAGGAGCACGTTCGCGTCGGTGCCGCCGCCCGCCACGGTCCGGCCGTCGGGGTCGTACGCCAGGCTCTCGACCGGGCCGCTCGCGCCGCGCAGCTCGCGCACCAGGACGTGGGTGCGCGTGTCCCACTGCCGGACGACGCCGTCGTCGCCGCCGGTGACGACCAGCCGCCCGTCCGGGCTGAACGTCACGGCGTTCACCGGAGCCGGTCCGCCCGACGGGACCAGCGCCGACGCCCCCGTGCCCACGTCCCACAGCTCCAGGACGCCGTCCTGGCGGCCCGCGGCGACCGTCGTGCCGTCCTGGCTGAACGCGATGCCGCGGACCGGGCTCGCCCCGTCGCGCAGCAGCACGGGCGCGGCGCGCGAGGCCACGTCCCACAGCTCGACGCCGCCGTCCTGGCCGCCCCCGGCCACGGTGCGCCCGTCCGGGCCGACCGCGACGCCGTTCACCGGCCCGACGCCCCGCGCGGCCAGCGCCACGTAGTACGGCGAGCGGGAGCTGAGCAGGCTGCTCCGGGCCGCGGCCGTGGGGGCGATGCGATACGCCTCGGCGCTCAGCAGCGCGGCCGTCACGGGGTCCGCCGTCCGCACCGCGCCGGCCGCGGCCGCCACCTGGCGGGAGTCGGCGGCCCGGCGATCCGCGTCCGCGGCGGCCCGGGCCGCGAACGAGCGGACGGCCACGGTGCCACCGAGGCCGGCCAGCAGGACCAGCGCCGCGGCCACCGCGACGAGGCCGGCCCGGCGCAGCCGCGCGCCTCGCCAGCGCCTGGCGGCACGCCGCTCGGACGCGTCGAGGAACTCGGCGGTCGGGGCCGGGAGCTCCGCCCGCCGCCGCTCGTCGATCCGCCGCAGCAGCTGGCCGAGCTGGGGCTCGCGATAGAGCGCGGCCGGATCCCGGCCCAGGGCCCGCCAGGCGGCCGCGTCGGCCGCCAGGTGGCGGCGGACGCCCAGCCACTCGCGGTCGTCGTCGATCCAGTCGCGGAGCCGGGGCCACGTGTCCAGGAGGGCGTCGTCCGCGATCTCCAGCACGCCGTCCGTGGCGCTCACGAGCCGGGCGTCCACCAGCGCCCGCAGCACCACGCCCACGGTCAGGAGGTCGGCGCCCGGCGCCCCGGCGAGCAGCTCACGGCGGCTGATCCGGCGGCACGCCACCTCCCCGCCGTCGCCGACGACCACCAGCCGGAGCAGGAGCTGGCGCGCGCACCGCTGCTCCGCCCCGGTCATGCTCTCGTACAGCTGGTCGCCGACGATGGCGACCTCCCCCGTCCTCCCCCCCACCGCCTGCCCGGGCGCGGCGCCGGCGAACGGCTCGGCCAGGTCCAGCACGCCGCCCGAGTAGACCGCGTCCAGCGGCCGGGCCCGGTAGCGCAGCCGCGCCTGGCACGCCAGCGGGCCGGCCGGCGCGCCGGCGACGAACCGCACGTCCTCCAGCTCGACGCGGCGCACGGCCAGGTCCTCGCGGCGGCCGACCACCAACCGGTTCGCCGGCGCGTCCACCGCCGTCACGTACCAGGGCCCCGGCTCCGCCAGCTGGCCCAGCCCTTCGCGCTGGCCGACCGTGTACAGCGCGGTACCGCGGTGCGTGCCCAGCCGGCGGCCGGCGCCGTCCACCACCTCGCCGGCCGCGACCGGCAGGCGCCGGGCCAGGTAGGCCGCCGTCTCGCCCCGGGGCACGAAGCAGATCTCCATGCTCTCCGGCTTGTCCGCGACCGGCAGGCCCAGCGAGCGCGCCGTCGCCCGCACCTCCGGCTTGGTCAGCTCGCCGAGCGGGAAGACGATGCGCCCCAGCCGCTCGCGGTCCAGGTGGTACAGGACGTACGACTGGTCCTTGGCCGGGTCGGCGGCCGCGTGCAGCTCCGGCCCGTCGGGGCCGGCCAGGACGCGCGCGTAGTGGCCGGTCGCCAGCGCGTCGAAGCCCAGGTCGAGCACCCGCCGGAGCATGAGGTCGAACCGCACGAACGCGTTGCAGCGGAGGCACGGGTTCGGCGTCCTTCCGGTCGCGTACGCGCGGTGGAACGGCTCGATCACGCGCTCCCCGAACTCGCGCTCCAGGTTCCAGACGTAGTACGGGACGCCGAGCAGGCTGGCCACGCGGCGGGCGTCCTCCACCGCGGACAGCGAGCAGCAGCCGCCGTGGCGCGCCGCCTCCTCCCCGTCGTCGCGGGGCCACTGCTGCAGCGTCACGCCGACCACTTCCTGGCCAGCGCGCAGGAGGAGCGCCGCCGCTACGCTGGAGTCCACCCCGCCCGAGAGGGCGACCGCGATCCGCATCAGGAGGCCAGTCTACGGATGACGACCGCCCCCACCTTCGACGACCTGCGCTGGGCCTGCGCCGTGCACAACGGCGAGGGCAACCACGAGGAGGCGCTGGCGTGCGCCGAGGAGGCCTGGCGCCGGTTCCCCGAGCGCCGCCACTTCAGCTGGTGGCTGGTCGCGTACACGTACGTGGCCATGGGCCGGCCGGCCGACGCCATCGCGGCGCTGGAGGCGGCGGAGGCGGAGAACTGCCTGTGGCGGATCGGGATGCTGCGCAACGACGTATTCGACCCGCTGCGCGCCGAGCCGGGGTTCGCGGCCGTCCTGGCTCGCGCCGAGGCCCGGATCGCGGCGCGGGGCTACCGGCCCCGGCTGCTCGTGGCCGCGCCCGAGCCGCCCGTCGGCCGCCCGCGGGTGCTGCTCGGCCTGCACGGCGCGACCAGCGCCGCCGAGGACTTCCACCGCCACTGGCTGCCGGCGGCCGCGCTGGGCTGCGCCGTCGCGTCAGCCCAGTCCACGCAGCCGGCGACGGAACGCGCGTTCTGCTGGGACGACCACGACCAGGCCCGGCGCGACCTGGCCGCCGTCCTCCCGGACCTGCCGGTGCACGACGAGGTCGTGCTCGCCGGCTTCTCCCAGGGCGCCGCCCTCGCCCTGGAGCTGGCGCTGGCCGGCGACCTGGTGCGGGCGTCCGGCGTCATCGGGGTCGCGCCCTCCTTCCCGCCGGCGACGCGGTTCCCGGAGACGGCGCGGCCGCTCCGCGTCGCCCTCCTGCGCGGCTCGGACGACCCGTACGGCATCGGCGTCCCGGCCACGGCCGACGCGCTGCGCGCCGCCGGCCACACCGTCCACGTCGAGGAGGTGGCCGGCGTGGGCCACGACTATCCGGCGGACTTCGCCGAGCGCCTCCCCGACCTCCTGGCCGCGGCCGGCGTCAGAGCGTCCTGATCGCCTCGACCGTGTGCGGGCCCTGCATGTGCATCAGCACGACGCCACCGCGGGCCCGGATCATCGCCACCATCACGTCGGCGGGCGTGCCCGCCCAGTCCCGCGTGTCCACGTCCCAGAGCTGGACGCGGTAGCCGAGGGACGCCGCGACCCCGGCCACCCGGCCAACCCGGTCCATCGCCCCGTAGGGCGGCCGGAACAGGTCGCAGGCGACCGAGACGCCGCGCTCGATCTCGGAGCGGATCGCGGCCGCGCTCAGCCTGGACAGGTCCGGGTGCGAGTACGTGTGGTTGCAGACGCGGTGGCCGGCGGCCAGGAGGGCCGGCACCAGCCAGGGCAGCTGGTCGCGGCACTGGCCCGTCGGGAAGAAGATCGCGTGCAGCGAGCGGTCCGCCAGCGCCGACAGGATGGCCCGGATCGCGTCGGGCGGCCCGCAGTCGTCGAACGTCAGGGTGAACGGGACGGCGAGCACCGGCGGCCGCCACACCGTGGCGAACCCGAACGTGCCCAGCGCCATCGCCTCGCCGCCGCGCGAGAAGCCGGCGACGCTGACGCGGTACGTCCCCTGGTAGGCCAGCGGCAGCAGCGGGCGGAAGACCAGGGTGCGGTCGTCCGGCCACTCCTGCACGCCGTCGATGGCCGGGTCGATGCGGAACGAGCGCAGGACCGACCCCATCGCCATCCGGCGCGAGAACTGGAGCCGGACGACCGAGTCGATCTGCGCGTGCTGGGGCGCCGGCTCGACGAGGCGGACGTCCGGCTCCCGGTCCCGCGACCGCGGCGGCCCGCTGAGCAGCTGGGCCTGGGCGACCGGCCGCGCGGCCACCGGCGCCGGCGGGGCCGCCACCGGCGAGCCGATGCCGAGGCACAGGACCGCGAGCGCGACCAGGCGGCTCGCCTGCAGGCGGCGGCGCCACGCGCCGGCCACTCTCCTCCCTCTCGTCCCGCCGGTCCGGCCCGGGGCCTAGCCGCGGCCCCCCGCGACGGCCGGCACGATGGCGATCTCGTCCGACTCCTGCAGCGCGGAGTCGAGGCCCTGCCCCAGGCGGACGTCCTCGTCGTTCAGGAACAGGTTGACGAACTGCCGTGGCTCGCCCGCGTCGTCGAGGAGGCGGCCCTTGAAGCCGGGGAACCGGGTGTCCAGCTGGTCGATCGCCGAGCGCAGGTCGGCGGCCTCCACCGAGACCGTGGGCTCACCGCCGCTCAGGCTGCGCAGCGGACCGGGAATGCGGAACACGGGCACTTTCGCGAACTCCTTAGCCAAATGGTGGGAAGTCAGACGGATACCTTCTCGCGGAACGAGCGCAGGCTCGGGTCTATTTCCACGCGCCGCTCGTAGCCCTCGCCGGAGACCACGTCCGCGGTCTTGAGCCCGTGGCCGGTCACGTACGCCACGACCGCCTCGTCGCCGGCCCAGCGGCCCGCGCGGGCCAGCTTGGCCAGAACGCCGATCGTCACGCCGCCGGCGGTCTCCGTGAAGATGCCCTCGGTCCTGGCCAGCAGCCTGATGGCGTCGACGATCTCCTCCTCCGTCACCGCCTCGACGACGCCGCCCGTCTCCCGGGCGATCCGCACCACGTACGGGCCGTCCGACGGGTTGCCGATCGCGATGGAGCGGGCGATCGTGCTCGGCCGCACCGGCCGCACGCGCTCGGTGCCCTCCCGCCACGCGTTGTAGACCGGGGCGCAGCCCAGCGCCTGCGCGCCCGTGAGCCGGGGCAGGCCGTGGCCGTCCACCAGGCCCAGGTCCAGCAGCTCCTGGACGGCCCGGCGGTGGCGCACGAACTGGCAGCCCGAGGCGATCGGGATCACGATCTCGTCGGGCAGCCGCCAGCCCAGGGCAGCTCCTCCATCACCTGGCTGCACAGGCGGTTGACCTCGTCGTACGTGCCCCGGACGGACACGACCGTGGGCTCGAAGACGCCGGTCGCGACCAGCTTCTCCTCCTCGGTGTCCTCGGGGACGAAGACGTAGCAGTCGAGGCCGGCCCGGGCCGCGTACGCCGCGACCGCGTTGGCCAGGTTGCCCGTGGAGGCGCAGCCGATCGTCTCGAAGCCGTGGGCGCGCGCCCACGACACCGCCACCGACACGACCCGGTCCTTGAACGAGTTGGTCGGGTTCATGCTGTCGTTCTTCAGGTACAGGTTGCGCAGCCCGAGCTCGGCGCCGAGGCGCTCGGCCCGGACCAGCGGCGTGAAGCCCTCGCCCAGCGTCACGATCGGGGCCGAGTCCTCGACGGGGAGCAGGTCGCGGTACCGCCACATCGTGGGCGGACCGGCCTGGATGCGCTCGCGGCTGACGACCCGCCGGATCGCCTCGTAGTCGTACCGCACGTCGAGCGGTCCGAAGCAGGCCTCGCAGACGTGCGTGGCCTGCAGCTCGTACTCGGCGCCACACTCCCGGCAGCGCAGCCCGAGCACCCGCGACGTCGTCGTGCCGGTGTGCGGGGCCATAGGAGGCAGTTTAGAGCCTGCCGATAGACTGCCTCGGATGAGCGAAGAGGCCGCCTGGCGCCGGCGCTTCCGCGCCATCACCGTGACCCTGCCCACCTGGGCCCGGGACGCCCCGGACCGCCTCGTCCACCACTCCAACGAGAGCGGCCGCCTCGAGCTGCACGCGTGGGACCGGGCGACCGGCGCGCGCCGGCAGGTGACCAGCCGGCCGGAGGGCACGAGGTCCGGCGCGCTCGACCCGGAGGGCCGGACCATCTGGTGGTTCGACGACGAGCGCGGGAACGAGGCGGGGACGTGGCGGGCGGAGCCGTTCGAGGGCGGGGCCGACCCGCGGCCGGCGGCGCCCGGCGTGGAGGCGGGCTACCCGGCCGGCCTGGCGCTCGGCCGCGGCTTCTCGATCGTGGGCACGTCCACCGACGCCGGCAGCCGGATCTGGCTGACCGCCGGCGACGGCGCGGTCGAGCGGCTCTACGCGCACCGCGAGGACGCGGGCGTGGAGGGGCTGTCCCGGGACGAGCGGCTGCTGGCCATCACCCACAGCGAGCACGGCGACAGCCGGCACCCGGCGCTCCGCGTGCTCGACCGGACCGGCCGGGCGGTCGCCGACCTGTGGGACGGCCCCGGCCTGGCCGTGTGGGCGGGCGAGTGGTCGCGGGTGCCTGGCGACCAGCGGCTGATCGTCCTGCGCGAGCGGACAGGCCTGCTCCGGCCGGCCGTCTGGGCGCCGGAGGCGGACGCGGTGACCGACCTGGACCTGGACCTGCCCGGCGAGGTGCACGCCGGGTGGTACCCGGACGCGACGGCGCTGCTCCTGACCCACGACCACGCGGGGCGCCGCGAGCTGTTCCGCTACGACCTGGCCGCCGGCCGGCTCGTCCCGGTGGACGCGCCCCGGGGCACGGTGGCGCCGGTGCTCGTGCGCCCGGACGGGCGGCTCTGGTACCAGCACTCGAGCGGCGGCACGGCGCCCCGCCTGCTGGAGGACGGCCGGCCGTTGCTCGAGCCGCCGGGACCGCCGCCGCCGCCCGGCCTCGCCGCGTACGAGGACGTGCACGCCGGCCGGGTCCACGGCTTCCTGGCGCGGCCGCCCGGCGCCGGCCCCCACCCCCCGCTGGTCATGGTCCACGGCGGGCCGACGTCGCACGATCGGGACGCCTGGTCGCCGGCGGTGCAGGCCTGGGTGGACCACGGGTTCGCGGTCGCGACGGTCAACTACCGGGGCAGCACCGGCTACGGGCGCGAGTGGCGGGACGCGCTGGAGGCGAGCCCGGGCCTGACGGAGCTCGAGGACATCCGGGCCGTGCGGGACCACCTGGTGGCCGCCGGCGTGGCCGACCCGGCCCGACTCGTGCTGGGCGGCGGCTCGTGGGGCGGCTACCTGACGCTCCTCGGCCTCGGCGTCCAGGCGGACGCGTGGAGCCTGGGCCTGGCGCTGGTGCCGGTCGCCGACTACGTGGCCGCGTACGAGGACGAGATGGAGCCGCTCAAGGCGTTCGACCGGGCCCTGTTCGGCGGCACGCCGGCGGAGCGGCCGGACTTCTACCGCGAGCGGTCGCCGATCACGTTCGTGGACCGGGTGCGGGTGCCGGTGTTCGTGACGGCCGGCCGGAACGACCCTCGCTGCCCGGTCCGCCAGATCGAGAACTACCTGGGGCGGCTGCGGGAGCTCGGCCTGCCCCACGAGTGGTACGAGTTCGACGCGGGCCACTCGTCGATGGTCGTGGAGGAGCGGATCCGGCAGCTGGAGCGGCAGATCGACTTCGTCCACCGCCACCTGGGCACCCCGGCCCCGCGGTAGCCAACGGTGGGCGCAGGTCGGGGAATATTTCGGTAGCCTAACGAAGTACCTGCTCTCGTGACCACGCCTGGGACCGCAGTCGACCGTGCACAGCTCGCCGGCCGCCTCCGGCTGATCGTGACCCGGCTGAACCGCCGCCTGCGGCAGCAGGGCGAGACCGGCCTGGGGGCCTCGACGTTCTCCGCCCTGGCCACGATCTCCCGGCGCGGGCCGCTCTCGCTGGGCGAGCTGGCCACGCTGGAGGGCGTGAAGCCGCCCAGCATCACGACCACCATCGCCGCGCTGGAGGGGCAGGGCCTCGTCTCCCGCGTGGTCGACCCGGCCGACCGCCGCGTGACCCGGGTGACCGTGACGCCGCGAGGCCGGCTCCGCCTGCTCCGCAGCCGCACCCGCAAGACCGCGTACCTGGCCGGCCGCCTGGAGGCGCTCGGCGAGCGCGAGCTCCAGGTCCTGGAGGAGGCCGCCGCCATCCTCGAGCGGGCGGTGGAGGAGGACGGGTGACGGCGGCCCTGGGCGCCGTCCGCCGTGTCGCCGGCAGCACGTTCGGCTCGCTCCGCGTCCGCAACTACCGGCTCTACTTCATCGGCCAGGTGGTGTCCGTCAGCGGCAGCTGGATGCAGCGCATCGCGCAGTCCTGGCTCGTCCTCCACCTGACCGGCAGCGGCGTGGCGCTCGGCGTGGTCGCGGCGCTCCAGTTCCTGCCCATGCTCGTGCTGGGCGCGTGGGGCGGCGTCCTGGCCGACCGCATGGACAAGCGCCGGCTGCTGATGCTGACCCAGGCCATCATGGGGTTCCTCGCGCTGGTGCTGGGCGCCGTCACGCTGGCCGGGGCGGTGCAGCTGTGGATGGTCTACGTGCTGGCGCTGGCGCTCGGCCTGGTCACGGCGATGGACAACCCGGCCCGGCAGTCGTTCGTGATGGAGATGGTGGGACGGGGGCAGGTGACGAACGCCGTCAGCCTCAACAGCGCCGTCTTCACCGGCGCGCGCGTGGTCGGCCCGGCGATCGCGGGCCTGGTGATCTCGCTGGTCGGCACCGGCTGGTGCTTCGTGATCAACGCCGTCTCGTTCGGCGCGGTCGTGTTCGCCCTGGTCGCGATGGACCCGGCGCAGCTCCAGCGCCCGGCGGCGGGCGTCGCGCGCCGGCGCGGGATGGTGATGGAGGGCCTCCGGTTCGTGTGGTCGCGGCCGGACATCCGGCTCCCGCTCGCGATCCTGGCCGTGGTCGGCACGCTGGCCCTGAACTGGACGGTGCTGCTGCCGCTGCTGGCCCGGAACACGTTCCACGGCGACGCCGGCACGTACGGCCTGCTGTTCGCGGTGCTCGGCCTGGGCTCGCTGGCCGGCGCGCTGTTCACGGCCAGCCGGCGGGAGCCGAGCGGGGCCCTGCTGCTGGGGGCGCTGGCGGTCTTCGGCGTGCTGATGGCGGCGGCCGCGGTCGCGCCCACGCTGCCGCTGGAGCTGGTCGTGCTGGCCCCGACCGGCATGGCCGCGCTGGTCTTCCAGACGTCCGCCAACTCGCTGATCCAGCTCCGCTCGGACCCGTCGCTCCGGGGCCGCGTGATGTCGCTGTACGCCGTGCTGTTCATCGGCACCACGCCGATCGGGGCCCCGATCGTCGGCTGGGTGGCCCAGCAGGCGGGCCCCCGCGCGGGCCTGCTGCTGGGGGCGGCGACGATCCTGGTCACCGCCGCCGTGGCCGCGTGGCTGGCGCGCAGCCGGCACGTCTTCGCGCCCCGGCCCCGGGAGCGGGAGCGGTCGCCGGCGCAGCCGGGCTCGGCCCTGTAGCGGTCCCGGCGGGCGGGGAGGGCGCCGGTAGAATTCCGTGACCGTGCGCATCTTCTCGGGCATCCAGCCCACCGGCCAGAAGACCTTCGGCAACTACTCGGGCGGATTCCGGCAGTACGCGGCGACGCAGGAGCAGGGCGAGGCGTTCTTCTGCATCGTGGACCTGCACTCGATCACGATCGAGTACAACCCGGCCGACCTCCGCGAGGCCACGCTGGACCTGGCGGCGATGCTCTTCGCCACCGGCCTGGACCCGGAGCGCTCGACCGTGTTCGCCCAGAGCCACAACCCGGCCCACGCCGAGGGCGCGTGGCTTTTGAGCGCCGCCACCTCGTTCGGCGAGCTGCGCCGGATGACCCAGTTCAAGGACAAGTCCGAGGCCCACGAGTTCGTGTCGGCCGGCCTGTTCACGTACCCCGTGCTGATGGCGGCCGACATCCTGCTCTACCAGACCGACGTCGTCCCGATCGGCGACGACCAGCGGCAGCACCTGGAGCTGACCCGCGACGTCGCCGAGCGGTTCAACTCCCGGTTCGGCGAGACGTTCACGCTCCCGCGCGGCCAGTACCCGGCGGCGGGGGCCCGGATCATGGACCTGACCGACCCGGAGAAGAAGATGTCCACGTCGACCAGCCCCGAGATGGGCAAGATCCTGCTGGTGGACCCGCCCGACCTGATCCGCAAGAAGATCAAGAGCGCGGTGACCGACACCGGGCGCGAGGTGCGCCGGGCCCCCGACAAGCCCGGCATCACGAACCTGATCGACATCCTGTCCGTGGCCGCCGGCCGCGACCCCGGGGACATCGAGCGAGAGTACGAGGGCCAGGGCTACGGCCGCTTCAAAACCGACGTGGCCGAGGCGGTGGTCGCCCGCGTCGAGCCGATCCAGCGGCTCTACCGGGAGCTGCGGGCGGACCAGGGCGAGCTGGAGCGGCTGCTCGCCGAGGGCGCGCGCAAGGCAATCGAGGCCACCCGGCCGACGCTGCTGGCGATGTACGACCGCATGGGTTTCACGCGCCGGCACCTGGACTGAGCTTCAGACGGCGCTCCAGCAGCGCCCGCTCGGCGCGGTTCGCGGTCAGGCCCAGGGCCCGCTCCTCGGCGGCCCGCGCCTCCTCCCGGCGGCCCAGCTCGTGCAGCAGCTCGGCCCGCGCGGCATGGAAGAGGTGGTAGCCGTCGAGGGGCGCCGCGAGCGACTCCAGCTCGGCCAGCGCCGCGGTTGAGCCGGCCACCCAGCGCAGCGCCACCGCCCGGTTCATGCGCACGACCGGCGAGGGGCTGAGGCGCAGCAGGAGATCGTACAGGACCAGGATCTGCCGCCAGTCGGTCTCGGCCCACGACCGGGCCTCGGCGTGGCAGGCGGCGATCGCGGCCTGGAGCTGGTACGGGCCGGGCCGGCGCATGGCGCCCGCGCGCTCGACCAGCGCGATCGCGGCGGCGATGGCTGCGCGGTCCCAGCGCGAGCGGTCCTGGTCGGCGATCAGCACCAGGTCGCCGGCCGCGTCGAACCGGGCCGAGGCCCGGGCCAGGTGCAGCCGCATGAGCGCGAGCAGGCCGAGCGGCTCCGGCTCGGTCGGGAGCAGCCGGGTGAGCAGCGCCGCCAGCCAGGCGGCGTCCTCGGCCAGGTCGCGCCGGGCCGGGTCGCCGGCGCCGCTCGACAGGTAGCCCTCGTTGAACATCAGGTAGAGCACGGCCAGGACCGGGTCGAGCCGCGCGGCCAGCTCCTCCGCGTCTGGCACCCGGTAGGGGATGCCGGCCTCGACGATCTTGCGGCGCGCGCGGTGGATCTGCTGCGCCACCGCCGCCTCGGAGAGCAGCAGCGCGCCGGCGATCTCCGCGGTCGTGAACCCGCAGATCGCCCGCAGGGTCAGCACCACCCGGGCCCTGGGCGACAGCGCCGGGTGGCAGCACGTGAAGATCAGGCGGAGCCGGTCGTCCGGCTCGCCCCCGCCGGCCGGCTCGACCTCCAGCAGCGCCAGCTTCTGGCGGAAGCGGGCGTTCCGCCGCAGCCGGTCGATCGCCCGGCGCCGGGCGGCGGTGGCGAGCCAGGCGCCGGGCCGGTCGGGGATGCCGTCCCGGCGCCAGCGCTCCAGGGCGGCCAGCAGCGTGTCCTGGACGATCTCCTCGGCGACGTCGAAGTCGCCGAGGAGCCGCACCAGGCCGCCGGTCAGCAGGCCCGCCTCCTCGCGGAACACGGCCGCGACGGCCGCGTCCGCGAGGGCGGGGCTCAGCCCTGCTCCGATTGGTGGACCGGCCGTACCTCGACCACCCCCTTCCCCGGCCACGCCTTCGCCATGGCCAGGGCCTCGTCGAGGTGGGCCACCTCGACGACCGCCCAGCCCCCGATGTCCTCCTTGCCCTCGATGAACGGGCCGTCGGTCACCAGGGGGTCGCCGTTGTTCCCGAAGCGCACGGTCGTGGCGGTGGAGCCCGGGGCCAGCCGCATGCCGCCCCGGATCCGGGGGTCGGCGAACCAGGCGCCGACCTGGGCCAGCTGGGCCTCCAACGCGCTCGCGCTCATCGTGTCGTAGCGGTGGGCGTCATCCTCGGTGCCGCAGAACAACAGGACGTACTTCATGTGGGTCACCTCCATCCTGCCCGACGAATGGGGGTGCCTGGATTCTGACGCTCAGGAGCACTGCCACTGGCCGGGGCCATACGTGGAGTACAGCCAGGCCGCGGCCTTCGCGTTCGCGACCGGGTCGAAGATCGACGAGCCGGCGTACGGCGTCCCGGCCCACGTCGAGCGCAGGAACTGGAACAGGCCGGCCGCGCCCGACGAGGCGTTGACGGCGTTCGGGTTGTAGCCCGACTCGCAGGACGCCACCCGCAGCGCCCAGCTGACCGCGCCGGAGCCGAGGGGCGCGAACGCCGCCCGGATGATGTCCTGGATCGAGCCGGACGGCGCGGCCGCCTGCGCGGCCTGGGCCGCCCGTGCGGCCGCCGCCGCCTGTGCGGCCTGAGCGGCCTGCGCCTCCGCGGCGGCCTGCGCCGCGGCCCGGGCCGCGGCCTCCGCCTGGGCCTGGGCGGCCGCCTGGGCCGCCGCCTCCGCCTGGGCGCGGGCGGCGTCCTCCGCCGCCTGCTGGGCCGCCTGCCGCAGCTGCAGCCGGTACGTCTGCACATCGGCGTGCTCCACGTTGTCGGCCACCCGCCCGGCGTCCGCGATCCGGGCGTTCAGCCTGACCACGTGGGAGACGGGCCGCTGCGAGTTCGCGGCGACGATGTGCTGCGTGGTCGCCACCCCACCAGCCAGCAAACCGAACACGGCCAGCGAGATGGCGAGCGTAACCGCTCGAATTCGAGTCATGCGTCGGGGTCCTCCTTCCTTTCTCGCGGACGCGCGCTGGCACCGAAGTGGAGAGCGCTGCGCCCGTTGCGACCCGAGCCAGAGAGGGGGAACCCGACCGGCGGGCGAGAGGCCGCGTCACCGACGACGCGGCGGCTCAGGTCATGAGATCAGATACGTATAACGCCGAGACTTTACCCCAGACGCGGTGCGTCAAATGTCAGACGATCGTAAACGAGCTGCGACCACGACTCCATCTCGAGGTAGTGGATCCGCATCTCGTCCAGCGTCAGGAGCTGTCCGGCGAGCTTGTCGGTCTCCCGGATCGCGATGTCCGGGGTGTCCCCGTCGATCAGGAACACCAGGCCCAGGTGGACCCGCCCCACCGGCGCCGACTCCTCGTGGATCAAGCCGAGCGGCCGGGCCGCGAACGTGCCCGTGTACGCGACCTCCTCCTCCCACTCGCGCCGCATCCCGTCGCTGACCGGGTCGCCGTTGGCCACGTCCGCGGGGTTGATGTGGCCGCCGACCCCCAGCGAGTAGAGGTGGCGCAGCCGCTTCTCGGAGGACGCCTTCAGGCGCTTCGTGAGCAGGTAGCGGCCGGCGTGGCGGAACACGACGTACGGGATCACCTGCTGGTAGCTGGGGTCCTCCTCGACGTCCGCCCGGGGCATGAAGAAGGACCGCTCGCGGATCGCCTCGTGGACGGCGTCCAGCCGGTCGCTGACCAGGCCGTCCCAGGGGCCGTCCGGGAACACGTCCTCCCGGTGGACGCACAGCACCTGCTCCGCGGTCGCGCCGGCCATCAGAGCTGGGTGGGGTCCACGAGCCCCTCGGTGCGCAGCGGGCTCAGGGCGGCGATGTCCACCGGCGGCGTGAGCCCGAGCATCATCGCTGCCACGCAGTCGGCGATCGCGGGCGCCTGCATCACCCCGTGGCCGCTGAAGCCGCACGAGGCCCAGACGCCGGGCCGCTCCGTGGCCCCGACGAGCGGGTGGTGGTCGAACGTCATCTCGTAGAACCCCGTCCAGTGCGCCTCCGGCCGCTCCACCCCCGCCGCCGGCGCGAACTGGCACAGCCAGCGCCGGGCGGACGGCCAGTCGCGGGGGTCGCCCGGGCCGATCACCAGGAGGCGGCCGTCGCGCTCCCGGAAGTGGTAGCCGCTGTCCACCTCGAGGGTGACCGGCACGTCCGGCGTCAGCCACTCGAACGGGCCGACCTGGAACACGCCGCGCTCCCACGGGGTGACGTCGAGGCGGACGCCGAGCTCCTCCCCCACCTTCCGCGACCACATGCCGGCGCACACGGCGACCAGCTCGGCGGCCTCCAGGTCGGCGGGCCGGGCCTCGACGCCGTACCGGAACTCGGCGCCGGCCGCGGTCGCCTCCTCGACGAGGCTGCCGAGGATCTCCGCCGGCAGGTACGTGCCGTCCAGCGCGCAGTAGTTCGTGGCCACCACGCCGGCCGGGTTCAGGAACGGGACGAGGCCGCGGGGCTCGGGGTGCTCCACCGGCAGGCCCTGCGAGCGCTGGAACTCGGACCGCCGGCCCAGCTCGGCCGCCGTCTCCTCGCTGGTCGCCAGGTAGAGGTAACCGACCGAACGGAACCGGATCCGCTCCGCCCGCGCCGCGAAGAACGGCCGCGAGGCCAGGGACAGCGCGACGTTGATCGGGCTCCCCTGCTGCGTCCGGAACCCGCCGAACGCCTTCGCCGTCGAGCCCGAGCCCTGTGGGAACGGGTCGAAGACGA
>VBJR01000259.1:26493-35740 GCA_005880175.1 Chloroflexota bacterium | reverse complement strand
TGCCACGTCCGCACCGCGCCCTTCGCCAGCACGGTGCCGTCCGCCGTCTGCTGCACGTGCTGGTTGGTCTGGTCTGTGCGCGTGAACAGCTCGTACTCGTTCCAGCCGACGTACCGGAGCGGGTCGTGGCCGGCCACGAACGTCGCGCCGCTGGCCCGCACCACGTCCCAGTCCGGCCGGTGGTTCTGGACCAGCACGTCGGAGACGTCGAACACGGTGAACGCCCGGTCCGTCGCCGCCACCTTCAGGCTCGCCGCGCCGTCCGGCAGCGACCGCGTCTCCAGGCGCGCGGTGGCGGTCGCGACGCCGTTCGCGTCGGGGGCGCTCAGCTCCATCGGCAGCGAGTCGCGGCCCGTCTGCAGCCGCACCCGGGGCAGTCCGAACCGCGGGTCCGGATGCACCTGCGCGACCACCTGCGTCCGGCCGCCGAGCTGCTGGTCGAACGCCGGCTGGACGATGTGGACGGTCAGCTGGCTGTCCTGGACCAGCACCGTCGCCCGGGCGGTCGTGGCAACGCCGGTCGAGTCGGTCGCGGTGACGGCGACCGTGGCCACGCCGTCGCCCTCGCGCCAGAGGTCCCACGGCGCGGTCCAGTCGCCCGTCGCCGGGTCCCCGGTCAGCGCGCCCGACTGCTTCGCGCTCTGGAACGCGACGCCGGAGATCGTGCGGCCGGGCGACGCCGTGACGTGAGCCCGGAGGCTGAACGCCTGGCCCTGCGGCACGGCCAGCGTGTCGTCGGGCTGCGGGGCCAGCACCCGCACGACCGGGCTGGTGGTCGGGATGAACTGGACCGCGTCGAAGTAGATCGGGCCCGAGTACGTGACGCCGCGCCCGACGACGCGCAGGATGAGCTCCTTCGCCTGCGAGAAGTCCTGGTTCGGGAAGTCGGCGCTGTTCGGCCCGATGTCGTACGTGATCGTGTTCCAGCCCACGCTCAGGTCGCGGAGCCCGGTGGGCGGGTCCCAGGGGTCGTTGAACACGAGGTCGGCCGAGATGTTGGGCATCGGCGCGTAGACCGAGAACTGCACGGCCCGGTACGGGCTCAGGTCCACCGGGTTGAAGTTGTCGATCACCTTGTCGGCCCCGGCCTGGTCGAACCCGCCGCCGGTCAGGTTGACCGGCAGGGCCAGGCTGGCGCCGCTGCCGGGCGCCACCTGGGTGGTGCTCCGGGTCGGGTCGCCGGCGTTGGCCGACAGCCAGGTCGGCGCCGTGAAGCCGTCCGTGCCGTCGGCGAACGTGTACCCGAGGGGCGCGGTGCCGGCCAGGACCGGCGGCGCCGCGATGGCCGGGGCGGCCGCGAGCGCACAGACGACGACGCAGCGGGCGAGGCTGCGGACCACCCGGAAGTTCACCATCTCTCCCTCCTGATCTCTCGGCCGGGGTCCAGCGCCTACTGTATCCGCCGCCTGATGCGCCGTCAACGCGATTGAGATACTCTTTCCGCATTCAGCTGATACAGATTGCAACGGCTGTATCAGCGTCGGAGGTGGAAGGATGGCGGAGGTCCGCAGGCGGCGCGCCCGCGCGGTGACGACGCAGGACGTCGCCCACGCCGCGGCCGTGTCCCGCGTCACGGTGTCCCGCGTGCTCAACAACCACGGCAACGTGACCGAGCGGATCCGCCAGCGGGTGCTCCAGGCGGCCGCCGACGTCGGCTACCTCAGCCGGCCGCCCCGCCCGGTCCCCCCCACCCCGCTGAGCGACATCGGCTTCTTCTTCGCGTCGATCCTCGGCGAGGAGCCGCTGGGCGACAACCCCTTCTGGACGCCCGTGCTGCACGGCGTGGAGCAGGAGGCCTCGGCGGCGGGCATCCACGTCACGTACCGCTCGATCACGCCGTACGCGGAGCGGCCCGGCGCGCTGCTCGAGCTGGTGCGGGAGGCAAGGCTGGACGGCGTGCTGCTGGTCGGTCCGGCGTCGGAGCCGGTGGTGCGCGCCCTCCACGGGTCGGGCGTCCCGCTCGTGCTGGTGGACAACGCGGTGCCGGGCGTCGCGGTGGACGCCGTGCTCGGCGACTGCCTGGGCGGGGGCCGGGCGGCGGTCCGGCACCTGGTCGGCCTCGGCCACCGCGACGTGGCGTTCATCGGCGGCCCGTTCGTGGAGTCCGCCCCGCCGCTGCGCCACCGCACGAACACGATCTGGAGCGTCGAGCAGCGCGCCCTCGGCTACCTGACCGCCCTCGAGGAGGCCGGGATCGAGCCCGACCACCGCCTGTTCGAGGGCAGCAACCTGACGACCGACGGCGGCTATGCGGCCTGCCAGCGCCTGCTGGCCGGCGGCCGGCCGTTCACGGCGATCTTCTGCGCGAACGACGTCTGCGCGATCGGGGTCATCAGGGCGCTGCACGAGGCGGCCCTGGCCGTGCCCCGGGACGTGTCGGTGGTCGGCTTCGACGACATCGAGGTCGCGCGCCACCTGATCCCGCCGCTGACGACCGTGCGGGTGGACAAGGAGGCGATCGGCGCATGGGCGACCCGGCGCCTGCTGGCCCGGGCCGTGGACCAGGCGGCGATCACGTCGACGACGTGCCTCCACGTGGACCTGGTGCGGCGGGGGACCGCGGCGCCGCCGGGGCGGCGATAGTCGCGGGCGGGGCCGCCAGCCGCTTCTCCAGCAGGATCGCGGCGGCCAGCAGCGCGACCAGGAACCCGAGCTGGGCCACGGCGCCGACGAGCATGCCGAGCGGCACCGAGGCCAGCGCCACCAGGCCCGCCGCCGCCCGGAACCACGCCGGCGCCATCCGCAGCGACCGCCGGAACAGCGCCTCGCCGGCCAGGTAGAGCGCCACGCCGCCGCCCAGCAGCAGCGCCAGCCCCAGGCCCTGCGGCTCGAACGCGTGGCCGATGCTCCGCTTCACGCCGGCGGCGACCGCCACGACGCCGAGCACGATCGGGACGTGGGCGTACCCGTACGAGTACAGGCCGAGCCGCGGCCGCCGCTCGGGCGGGGCCGCCGTGAGCGCCTGCTCCGCCCGCTCGTCGTCGCCGCCGAAGTACAGCCACCACAGCCCGGCCGCGAGCGCCAGGCCGAGCACGGCCACGCCGACCAGCGCCAGGTCGATCGGCTCGCCCGCGACGCCGATGCCGACCGCCACCACAGACTCGCCGAGCACGATGATGACGACCAGCCCGTGGCGCTCCACGAAGTGGGCCGGCTCGACGCGGAAGCCGCCGATCCCGCTCAGGAACGGCGTCGCGGCCTGGAGGGCGAACGCCAGCCCCCAGAGCACGTACTCGGCGGCGCCGCCCGCCACCCCGCCGGCCAGCACGAGCAGCGCCGAGGCCAGGTTGAACGGGGCCAGCCGGAGGATCGCGCGGACCGCCGAGCGCGTGCTGGTGCGCGTGAACAGGCCGGCGTGGACGACCGTCACGACCAGGTAGCCGAGGCCGAACGCGAGGCCGGCGCCCGCGAACGATCGCGGGATGGCGAGCGCGACCACGAGGAAGCCGGCCATCCCGACCATCAGCAGCAGGCGCGCCTCCGGCCGGTCCGGCGGCACCGCGTTCGTCAGCCACGCGTAGCCGCCGTACATCCACCAGATCACGCCCAGCATCAGGACGACGGCGAGCAGGCCGCGCCCGTTCGGCTCGCCGGCCAGGACGGACGTCAGCTGGGTGATCGTGAAGACGAAGACCAGGTCGAAGAACAGCTCCAGCGTCGAGACGCGGGCGCCCTCGGCCACGCTCTCGGGGGCGGCGGTCAGCTCACCACGTCCTTGCGCAGGAACCGGTACCACGCCCACGCGAGGAACGCGGCCGCGTACAGGACCGCCGAGATCGCGCCCCGGGCCAGGTCGTCCGTCTGGACCGGGTTCGAGAGCAGGCCCAGCCAGGCCTGCGCGTAGTGCGTCGGCAGCACCACGCGGAGCTGGCCGAGCGCGGTCACCTGGTCGAGGATGTCGGACAGGATCTGCAGCAGCACCGCGCCGCCCACGGCGCCCAGCGGCGCGTCCGTCGAGACCGAGAGCAGGAACGCCAGCCCCGCCACGACCAGCAGCGTGACCGCCAGGTACGCGACGATGCCGGCCAGCCGCAGCACCGCCTGGTCGCTGGCGATCTCCCCGGCGACCGTCGTCCGCAGCGGGTGCCAGCCGTACCGGAGCGTGCCCAGCAGCAGCGCCGTGGTGGTCAGCGTGAGGAGCGCGACCAGGCTGTACAGCAGCGACACCAGCAGCTTGCCGCCCAGCAGCCGGGCCCGCGGCACCGGCACCGCCAGCAGGTAGCGCAGCGAGCCCCAGCTCGCCTCGCTGGCCACCGAGTCGCCGCAGAACAGCGCCACCACGACCACGAGCAGGAACGACGACGACACCAGCAGGGTGAACAGCGCGAAGTTCAGGCCGCCGCTGGTGGCGATGTCGGCCAGCATCGCGAACTGGCCCCGGCCGCCGCCGCCGCCGCCCCCGCGGCCCGACCGTCCGAACTCGAACGCGAGCAGGATCACGAGCGGCAGCGCCACCATGAAGCCCAGCGCGAGCTGCGTCCGGCGCCGGCCGGCCTGGCGCCGGAGCTCGGTGGCGAACGTCAGCGTCGTCGTGAACCGGTAGCCTGGCGCCGCCCCGTCCACCGCCGTCGTCATCCGCCGCCTCCGGTCGGCCGGTCGCCGCCCCCGACCAGCGCCAGGAACGCGTCCTCCAGCCGGCGCCGGGGCACGACCCGGCTCACGCCGACCCCGGCCCGCACCAGCGCGGCGACCGCCTCGGCGCGCGGGGTGCCGTCCAGGTCCGCCACCACGGTGGCGCCGCCCTCGTGGGCGACGCTGCGGACGCCGGCCTCCCGCAGCGCCGCCGCGGCCGCCGCGGGGTCCGACACGTCGAACTGGACGGACGGGGAGTCGCCCACGATGTCGTCCACCGGCCCCGACGCCACCACCGTCCCCTTGTGGACCACCACGACGTGCGTGCAGCTCTGCTCGACCTCGGCCAGCAGGTGGCTGGACACCAGCACGGCCCGGCCGCCGGTCGCGTACCGGCGCAGGACGCGCCGCATCTCGACGATCTGGGGCGGGTCGAGCCCGTCGGTCGGCTCGTCCAGCACCAGGAGCTCGGGCAGGCCGAGCATCGCCTGGGCGACCGCCAGCCGCTGCTTCATGCCGTGGCTGTACGTCCGCACCCGACGGTGGATCGCGTCGCCCAGGTCGGCGATCTCCAGCGCCTCGTCGAGCCGGGCGTCGGCCAGCGGCCGGCCGGTGGCCGCCCAGAACTGGCGCAGGTTGGCCAGGCCCGACAGGTGGGGCAGGAAGCCCGGCCCCTCGACCAGCGCGCCCAGCCGCGAGAGCACCGGGGCGCCGGGCAGCAGCCGGTGCCCGAACACGTAGACGTGGCCCGCGGTCGGCGTGATCAGGCCCATCAGGACGCGCAGCGACGTGGTCTTGCCGGCGCCGTTGGGGCCGAGCAGGCCGACCACCTGGCCGCGCCGGACCGTGAAGTCGATGCCCGACAGGGCGACGAAGCCGTCCGCGTACTCCTTGCGCAGACCCTCGATCACCAGCGGCGTGTCGGCGTACGCGACCTCGACCGAGCGGTCGGCCCGGCGGTGCCGGCGGCGGCCGATCCACACGGCGGCCGCCAGCGCCAGGGCGAGGGCGGCCACGACGCCAGCCAGCGCCCACCACCACAGGACGCCCGGGCTGGCGATCGGCTCGCCGCGCACGCTCGGCAGGTCCACGGCGCCGTCCACCGCCACCGTGTAGACGGCCGGCTGGGGCGGGCTGGCGTACGCCTGGTCCGACGTGGCCGCCACGACCAGCAGGCGGTGCCCCGCCTGGAACTGGTGGACGATCGCGGGCAGCGTGACGGTGACCGGCCGGGCGTCGGCGATCGAGGCCGGCAGCCCGGTCAGCCGGACGGGCGCGACCAGACCGTCGGGCAGGGCCGGGCCGCCCTTGGGGTCGAGGTCGTAGAGCTTGAGGAACAGCACCGCGTCGCCAGTCGGACTGGCGGCCCGGATCCGGAGCGCCGGCGTCCCGACCACGTCCACCGTGGCGCGCAGCGGCGCCGAGATGAAGTCGGCGTGCTGGCCGGGCACCTCGCGCACGGGCCCGGCGCCGGCCAGGACGGCCGCGCCGGCGCTCAGGCCGGGCAGCGACGACACGGCCGCCGGCGTGCCGTTGGGCGGGTTCGCGGCGGGCTGCGGCGGTCCCTGCAGCGGGACGGCGGTGGTGGTCTGCCCGGCCAGGCCGGGATAGCGCGCGACGGAGTAGCCGAGCGCGACCACGCCGCCGTCCCCGCTCGCGGCGATGCCGGCGATGCGCGAGTACGTGAACGTCGCGCCCGGCGCCGGGCCGGTGCCGAGCAGGTAGTGGTCGAGCCACTGGACGGTGAGGAAGCGGATCCGGTCCTGGTCGGACTGCGGCCCGGCGCCCCCGTCGTGCCCGCCCGTGTACCACGCCACCTGCACCGGCGTGCCCGCGGCCGCGATGCCCCGGGCGTTGGCGTCGGCCTCCGCGAGCGGGAACAGCGAGTCGGCCTGGCCCTGGATCAGCAGGGTCGGCGCCGCGATCCGGGAGAGCACGGTGGCGGGGCTGGAGCGGCGGAACAGCGCCACCTGGTCGGCGGTGGCCCGCCCGGTCGTGGCCACGGCCAGGTAGGCCTGGCAGACGTCGGGCGCGAACCGGCCGCAGGCGGGGTCGGCCCGGCCCGGGACGCGCGCGGCGCCGCTGCTGCCGAAGAACAGGCCCGCCCACGCCCGCTTGAACACGCCCGCCTCCGGGCCCGCGCCCGTGGCCTCGGGCAGGAACGCGCCGGCCAGGTCGTTCCACGTGATCTGGGGCACGATGGCGTCCACGCGGTGGTCGGCGCCGGCCAGCAGGAGCGCCAGCGCGCCGCCGTACGAGCCGCCCACCGCGGCCACCCGCGGGTCGCCGGGGCCGTCCTTCCGCACCTCGGGCCGGGCGGCCAGCCAGTCGATCAGGCGCTGCCCGTCCCGGACCTCCCAGTCCGGGCTGTCGACGTGGATCTGGCCGCCGCTGGCGCCGAAGCCCTCGGCCGTCCAGGTCAGGACGGCGTACCCGCGCCCGGCCAGGTCCTCGGCGTCGGACGCGACGCTGTCCTTGGTGCCGCCGAACCCGTGGGCCAGCAGGACGGCCGGCACCGGGTGGGCGGCGGAGGCGGCGTCGGGCACGTAGTACGTGGTGTCCAGCGGCACCGGCGTCGTGCCGCCCGGCCCGGTGCGGACGGTGATCGTCCGGGCGGTGGCCGTGTAGTCGGGCACGTCGGGCCACGCCGCCCACGCCACCAGGCCGGCCAGCAGCGCCAGGACGACGCCGCCGGTCAGCACCCGGCGCCTCGTCAAGCGCAGGCCGGCCCGCATGGCCGAAACGATACTGCGAGCCGGGATGGAGGCGGCCGGCGGCCCGTCTACGATGGGCGGCGTGTCCACCACCGTCCCGCTGATCCTGGGGCCGACCGGTGTCGGCAAGAGCCGAGCCGCGTTCGAGGTCGCCCGCGCCCGGGGCGGCGAGGTGGTGGTCTGCGACTCCCGGCAGGTCTACGACCGGCTCGACATCGCCACCAACAAGCCGCCGCCCGAGGACCTGCGCGAGGTGCGCTACCACCTGGTGGGCGTCGCCGACCCGCGCACGACCTACACGGTGTTCGAGTTCGTGGCGGCGGCCAACGCCGCGATCGCGGACATCGCGGCGCGGGGCCGCCTGCCGGTGGTCGAGGGCGGCAGCATGCTCTGGGCCGACGCGCTCGCGGAGGGCTTCTCGCTGGCCGGCGTGCCGCCCCGGCCCGAGCGCCGGGCGGAGCTGGAGCGGCTGCCGGTCGCCGAGCTGGCGGGCATGGTCCGCCGCCTCGACCCGGAGGCGCGGCTGGACGAGCGCAACCCGGTGCGGCTGGTCCGGGCGATCGAGGTGCTGGAGGTGACGGGGCCGCCCCTGGCCAGCCGGCGGACGCGGCAGCCGCCGCCGTGGACGCCGCTCCGGATCGGCCTGACGGCGCCGCCCGAGGTGGTCGACCAGCGGCTGGCCGAGCGGTCGCGGCGCCAGGTGGAGCGGGGCCTGATCGAGGAGACGCGGGCGGCGCTCGCCGCCGGGGTGCCGGCCACCGCGCCGGTGCTGACGGGCATCGGCTACGCCGAGGCGCTGATGCACATCCGGGGCGAGGTCACGCTGGAGGAGCTGCCCGAGGTGATGGCCCGGGCCAACCGGCGGTACGCGCGGCGCCAGCTGCGGTGGCTCCGCCGCAACCCGGGCATCACGTGGTTCGACGCGACGGCGGACCCGGTGCCGGGTATCCTTGGATTCCTGCGAGAGCACGGTATTTGACCGAGACGACGCCGGCGCGCGAGCGCGCTTACCTGATCGGCGTCCAGCTGCCGGGGACGTCGTCGAAGACGCTCGGCGAGCAGATGCGGGAGCTGGCCGAACTCACCAGGACCGCGGGCGGCGAGGTGATCGGGACCGACGTCCAGCGCCGGAGCGAGGTCGAGCCGGCCCTGTTCGTGGGCCGCGGCAAGGTGGACGAGATCCGCGACCGCCGCCAGGACCTGAAGCTGGACCTGGTGATCTGCAACGAGGACCTGAGCCCACGCCAGCAGCGCAACCTGGAGAAGGAGCTCGGCCTGCGGGTGGTGGACCGGACCGAGCTGATCCTGGACATCTTCGCCCAGCACGCCCGCACCCGTGAGGGCCGGCTGCAGGTCGAGGCGGCCCAGCTCCGGCACCTGCTGCCGCGGCTGATCGGCGCGTACGACTACCACCGGCAGATGGGCGGCATCGGCACGCGCGGCGGCCCCGGCGAGGCCCAGATCGAGGTCGAGCGCCGGCGCATCCGCAAGCGCATGCGCGACCTGGAGCAGGAGCTGGCGCAGGTGCGCTCGCAGCGCGTCCAGCAGCGGTCGGGCCGGCAGCGGTCGGACCTGCCGACGGTGGCGATCGTGGGCTACACGAACGCGGGCAAGTCCACGCTGATCAACACGCTGACCGGGGCCGGGGTGCGGGCCGAGGACGCGCTGTTCGCCACGCTGGACCCGACGACGCGGCGCCTGCGCCTGCCGCGCGGCCGCGACGTGCTGCTGACCGACACGGTGGGATTCATCCAGAAGCTGCCCACGGACCTGGTGGCCGCGTTCCGGGCCACGCTGGAGGAGGTCACGTTCGCCGACGTCGTGCTCCACGTGGTGGACGCCTCCGCCGAGGCGGCGCAGGAGCAGGCGACGACGGTGGACGAGATCCTGGCCGAGCTGGGCGCCGCCGAGAAGCCGCGGGTGGTCGCGCTGAACAAGGTGGACCTGCTGGGGCCGGTGAC
>VBJR01000259.1:0-26441 GCA_005880175.1 Chloroflexota bacterium | reverse complement strand
AGCGCTACGTGGCCCTGGAGGTCCTGATCCCGTACGGCCGGGAGGGGGTGCTGCAGGAGCTGCGCCGGTACGGCGGCCTGGAGCGGGTGGAGTACCGGGAGCAGGGGACGTACGTGCGGGGCCGGGCCCCACGCGAGCTGGCCCACCGGTTCGAGCCGTACGCCACGGACTGAACTCGCACATCGGTCCGCAAGAGCCAAACCGGGCCCTAGCCCGGCAGGCGGAGCCGGAACCGGGCGCCGCGCCCGCCCGCGTCCACCACGTCCAGCGTGCCGCCGTGGGCGCGCGCCACGGCCGCCGACAGCGCCAGGCCCAGGCCGGCGCCGCCCGAGCGGCGGGAGCGGGCCGGGTCCAGGCGCGTGAACCGCTCGAACACGCGCTTCCGCTGCGCGGTCGGGACGCCGGGGCCCTGGTCGGCCACCTCGAACACCCAGCTCCCGTCCTGGCGGCCCGCGCGGAGGTCGATCCGGCCCTCCGGCGGGCTGTGCCGGACCGCGTTGTCGAGCAGGTTGTCCAGCACCCGCCGGAGCAGGTGGGGATCGGCGGCCAGCGTCCCCGTGGCCGGGGCCTCCACCGCGACCGCCACGCGGCGCGCCGCCGCCGGGCCGCGCCAGCGCGCGGCCGCCTCCTCCAGGACGTCGGCGACGTCCACCGCGACCCGCTGCGGCACCAGCCGGCCGGCGTCGGCCTGGGCCAGCAGGAGCAGCCGGTCCACCACCCCGCCCAGGTGCTCCAGCTCGGCGTCCACGCGGCCCAGCGCCGAGACGTACTCGGCCGGCGGCCGCTCCCGGGCCAGCGCCACCTCGACCTCCGTCCGCATCAGGGTGAGCGGCGCGCGCAGCTCGTGCGAGGCGTCGGCCGTGAACCGGCGCAGCGTCTCGAAGCTGCGCTCGACCCGGCCCAGCAGGTGGGAGACCAGCGCCCAGCCCAGCGCCCCGCCGATCGCGACCAGCAGGCCGCCGCCCAGCAGCAGCGTCGCGAGCAGCCGCCGCGTCAGCGTCTCCAGGTCCGCGGAGGAGAGGCTGACGATCAGCGCGGCCCGCTGGTCGCCCACCGGCTGGGCGGCCGCGTACAGCCGGCGGGGGCCGCCGGCCGCGTCGCGGACGTCGAGCGGGCCCACCGTCGCGCCGCCGAGCACCCGCGCCGCGACCTGGCCCAGGTACGCGGGGGCCAGGCTCTGGGCCGGCGTCTGGACCAGCAGCCCGGACCGCGTGAACACGTCCACCTCCACGGGCTGCCCCGTCGCGGCCGCGATCTCGGGCAGCCGGCCCGGCGGGTACGCCACCTGCCCGGCCCGCAGGTCCAGCGCGTTGCCGACCGCGCTCCACTGGTCGAACAGCGCCTGGTCCTCCAGGTTGCGGGCGGGGACCGTCGCCAGCTCGAAGACGGCGGCGGCGGCCAGGACGACCGCGACGGCCAGGACGGCCGTCTGCGCGAGGACCAGCCGGAACCGGGTCGAGCGCAGGATCCGCACGCCGCTCAGCCGCCGTCGAACCGGTACCCGGCGCCCCGGATCGTCGTGATGGGGTCGCCGGCGCTCGCCCCGGCCAGCTTGCGGCGGAGCCGGCCGATGTACACCTCGACCAGGTTGTCGCCGTCCTCCAGGTCGAAGTCCCAGACGTTCTCGAGGATGCGGTCGCGGCTGAGGACCATGCCCCGGTGCAGCATCAGGAACTCCAGGACGGCGAACTCCTTCGCGGTGAGGGCGACCTCGAAGCCGTCGACGGTCGCACGGTGGGCGCCGGTGTCCAGGCGGAGCGGACCGGCCTCCAGCACGGCCGTGCGGTCGGGCAGGTGGCGCCGGCTCAGCGCGCGCACCCTGGCCACCAGCTCGCGCAGCGCGAACGGCTTGACCAGGTAGTCGTCCGCGCCCGCCTCCAGACCGGTGACGCGGTCCTCGACGGCGCCGAGCCCGGTGAGCATGAGGATCGGCGAGGTGTTCCGGCGGCCGCGCAGCTCTCGCGCCAGCGCGAAGCCGTCGCGGCCGCCCGGCAGCATGACGTCGAGCACGATGACGTCGTACCGCGCCACCGCCGCGGCGGCCAGCGCCTGGTCGCCGGTGCCCGCCGTGTCCACCGCCATGCCCAGCTCCTCCAGGCCGCGGTGGAGGCTGGCGGCCAGCTCGGCGTCGTCCTCGACCAGCAGGAGCCGCATCGAGGGCAAGCATAGGGGCCGTTCCTGAACGCCGGCGAACCGTTAGCTGGGGTTCAGGGACCGCCCCCAGAATGCGGTCCCGTGAAACCACCGAGTGCGCTGCTGGTCGTCGTCCCGCTGCTCCTGGCCGCCTGCGCGACGCCAGGACCCCAGCCCCCCGTGGCGGTCAACCACGTCACGCCGACGCCGGTCCCGACCGCGAGCCCGACGCCGGCGGCCTCCGCCACGCCGGCGGCGACCGCCACCCCCGCCCCCGCCGGGCCGGGCCGCTGCCACACGGGCGGCGTGCAGATCAGCTTCGCGGGGAACCATCGTGGACACGTTCCGCGTCGCCAACACGCAGACGAGCGCGTGCACGCTGTACGGGTACGTCGGGATGCTGATGCTGGACGGGTCGGGCGGGTCGATGCCGACGCGCGTGGTCCGCAACGGGGGCATCTGGTCCACCGAGGCGGGCCCGAGCCAGTTCCTGCTCCAGCCGGGGACGGCGGCATCGTTCCGGGCCGCCTGGTCCGACGTGCCCCACGGCTCCGAGACGACGTGCGCGCAGGCGGCGCGGCTGGAGATCACGCCGCCGGACGAGTTCGACCACGTGACCATCCCGGTCACCGGCTGGAACATGGCTCCGTGCAACGCCGGCGAGATCGACGTGACGCCGATCCGGGCAGCGGGCGTGCCGTAGCGGTCAGTAGTTGCGCTTGAAGTGGCGCTTGAGCTCCTGCCAGGAGAGCACCAGGCGGGTCGGCCGGCCGTGCGGGCAGGTGATCGAGCTGTCCGCGACCTCGAGCTCGGCGAGCAGCCGTCGCTGCTCCGCCGGGTCGAGGCGGTCGCCGAACCGGACCGCCGAGTGGCAGGCGAGCGACGATGCGGCCTCCTTGAGCGCCTCGTCGGGCCGGGAGTCGGCGAGCACCGTCAGCAGCTCCCGAAGCGCCGGCAGGGCCCGTTCGGGCGGCGTCTCGGCGGGGGCGGCGGTCAGGCGCAGCGTGCGGGGGCCGAACTCCTCCACCTCGAAGCCCAGCGTGCGCAGCCGCTCCCGGTGGTCGGACGCGGCCGCCACCTGGGCCGGGTCGAGCTCCACCGTCTCGGGCAGCAGCAGCGCCTGGCTGGGCGTGGCCAGGCTGCGCGCCTCCAGCCGGGCGAGGAAGCGGTTGTAGAGGACCCGCTCGTGGGCGGCGTGCTGGTCGACCAGGACCACGCCCTCCTCGCACTCCGCGACCAGGTACCCGTCCATCACCTGGCCGAGCGGCCGCAGCGGCGACTCCAGCAGGCCGGCGACCGGGGCGGGCGCGGGCAGGGCCGCCGGCGGCGCGATCGTCGCCGGCGCCACGTGGAGCCGCGGCGTGTGCCAGTCGCGGGCCACGGCGGCGGCCGCCGGCGCCGGCCGGAGCTGGTACGGGCCGCTCCCGGTCAGCGCCGCCCGGACCGCCCGCTGCACGTCGCCGAACAGCGCCCGCTCCGCGCGGAACCGGACCTCGCGCTTGGTCGGGTGCACGTTCACGTCCACCGCCTCGGGATCGACGGCCAGGTCGAGCACGGCGACCGGGTACCGGCCCCGCTCCAGCGAGCCCAGGTAGCACTCCTCGATCGCGAACTGCAGCGCGCGCGAGACGGCCGGCCGCCGGTTGACCGCCAGCAGGATCGCGTCCCGGTTGCCCCGGCTGAGCCGCGGCTGGGAGACCAGGCCGCGCACCCCATCGCCCTCGACGGGCAGCAGCTCGGCGGCGACCGCGGCGCCGAGCACGGCCGCGGCCGCGCCCCGGGCGTCGCCGTCGCCGCTGGTGCGCAGCGCGGACCGGCCCTCGACCGTCAGCTCGAACCGGACCTCCGGGTACAGCAGCGCGTACGCGTGCACGGTCTTGACGCACGCGGCCGACTCGGTGGCCTCGCTCTTCAGGAACTTGAGCCGGGCCGGCGTGTTGGCGAACAGGTCGCGGACCTCGACCACGGTGCCCGGCACCGGGATGGCGGCGCCCTCCTCGACCACCTCGCCGGCCCGCAGCCGGACCCGGCCGCCGCCGCTCCGGCACTCGACGTCGGCCACGGCGGCGACGCTGGCCAGGGCCTCGCCCCGGAAGCCGAGCGTGGTGATCGCGGCCAGGTCGGCGAGCGTGGCCACCTTGCTGGTGGCGTGGCGCTGGAACGCCAGCCGCAGCTCCTCGGCCGGGATGCCGCGGCCGTCGTCGGCGACGCGGACCAGGGTCCGGCCGGCGCCCCGGACCTCGACGCCGACGCGCCGCGCGCCCGCGTCCAGCGCGTTCTCGACCAGCTCCTTGACGACGGCGGCCGGCCGCTCGACGACCTCGCCGGCGGCGATGGCGTCGGCGACCTGCGGCGAGAGGACCCGGATGGTGGTCACGCTGACCGCCTGGGATGCGTCCGACCTGGTTCGGCGCCGCGCCACCGGCTCGGATCGCGCGATCGGGCGCCGACCGTCCACGCGGCCAGAACGCCGATCCGCGGCGCGCTGAACTGCGCATTCGTACGAATGCGCAGTTGGCCGGCCCTGGGAGTTACGCATTCGTACCAATGCGTAGCTCCCGCGGCGCGGGAGCTGCGCATTTGTACATATGCGGCGTTCGCGCCCAGTCCTCGAACCCGAGCCGTTCGCACGCCGGCCCCGAACCTGGTCACATCAGCCGCTGGCGCAGCTCGTAGAGCTTCTGCAGCGCCTCCAGAGGGCTCAGGCGGTCCACGTCGATCGCGCCCAGCTCCTCGCGGATCGGGTCCTCCGTCGGGGCCAGGGGCAGGCCCAGCTGCACCTCGACCGGCTCCAGCGGCCGCTGCCGCTCCAGGTCGCCCAGGATCTGGCGGGCGCGGGCGATCAGCTGCGGCGGCAGCCCCGCCAGCGCCGCCACGTGGATGCCGTACGACCGGTCCGCCCCGCCCGGGACCACCCGGTGCTGGAACCGGATCGTGCCCTCCTCCTCGACCACCTCCACCCGCTCGTTGCGCACCCGCGGCAGCTGGTCCGCCAGCGCCGTCAGCTCGTGGTAGTGCGTCGCGAACAGGGTCCGGCAGCCCAGCCGCTGCGTCTCGTGCAGGTGCTCGACCACCGCCTGGGCGATCGACACGCCGTCGTACGTGGACGTCCCCCGCCCCACCTCGTCCAGGACCACCAGCGACGCCCGCGTGGCGTGGTTGAGGATGTTCGCGGTCTCGGTCATCTCGACCATTGCGGTCCGCGACGCCGACCGAGGCCGCGGTCGCGGGGACCAGGCTGCCGCACTGGGCCAGCAGCACGATCAGCGCGACCTGGCGCAGGTACGTGGACTTGCCGGCCATGTTGGGGCCCGTCAGCACCACGACCTGCTCGGCGTCCGGGTCGAGCAGCGTGTCGTTGGCGACGAACCGGTCGAACCCGACCGACGCCTCGACCATCGGGTGCCGCCCGGCCTCGATCAGCAGCCGCAGCCCGGCCGTCACCTCCGGCCGCACCCAGCGCAGGTCCACGCCCGCCTCCGCCAGCGCGGCCAGGGCGTCCAGCTCGCCGACCGCCTCCGCGCACGCCAGCAGCCCGGGCGCGGCCGCCGCCACCTTGCCCTGGAGCTCGCGCAGGATCTCCAGCTCCCGGGCCACCCGGTCCTGCTGCGCGTTGAGCACGACCGCCTCGCGCTCCTTCAGGTCCGGCGTCAGGTACCGCTCGGCCCCGGTCAGCGTCTGCTTGCGGATGTAGTCGTCGGGCACCAGCGCCTGGTTGGCGTGGCTGATCTCGATGTAGTAGCCGAACACGCGGTTGTAGCCGACCTTCAGGCTCTTGATGCCGGTGCGCTCCCGCTCGGACGCCTCCAGGCCCGAGATCCACTCGCGGGCCGACCGGGACGCCTCGTGGACGCCGTCCAGGTCCGCGTCGTAGCCGGGCCGGATGGCCCCGCCCTCGCGCATGACCGCGGGCGGGTCCTCGACCAGCGCCCGGGCCAGCTCGTCCGCCAGGGCCGGGTCCGGCCGCACCGACCCCGCCAGCTCCCGGACCAGCAGCGACTCGACCCCGGCGCTGGCCTCGACCACCCCGGGCAGCGCCTCCAGCGAGCGGCGCAGCGCGACCAGCTCGCGCGGCGAGGCCAGCCCCTGCGCGGCCCGGGAGACCAGGCGCTCCAGGTCGCCGACCTCGCGCAGGGCGGCGCGCAGCTCGGCCCGCCGCCGCGACGCCAGCTCGCTGACCGCGCCCAGGCGCAGCTCGATCGCCTCCACGTCGCGCAGCGGCGCCCACAGCCAGCGGCGCAGCCGGCGGGCCCCGATCGGCGTGCAGGTGCGGTCCACCAGCTGCAGCAGCCCGGGCAGCTCCAGGTTGCGGATCGTGGCCGCGTCGAGCTGCATCGTGGCGTCGGGCGAGTACGTCCGGACCCGGAACAGCCCCGGCTCGACGCGGACCTGGTTCTCCTCCAGGTACTCCAGAACGACCCCCGCCGCGCCGATCGCGAGCGGCGCGTCGTCGGCGCCCACGGACGCGGCGAAGGTGATGCCGAGCTGGTCGGCCAGGCGGCGCCGGCCCCGCTCGGGGTCGAAGCGGTACGCGTCGATGCCCGGCGGCTGGAGCAGCTCCGCGGGCGCCAGGCGGTCCAGCTCGGACTGCAGGCGCTCCACGGGGAGCTGGCACAGCAGCAGCTCGCCGGTCGAGACGTCGCACGCGGCCAGGCCGCCGGCCGCGCCCCGGGCCCACGCCGCCACCAGCCAGTTGGAGCGGGCCGGCTCCAGGTACGCGTCGTCCACGACGGTGCCCGGCGTCAGCACGCGCGTGATCTCGCGCTTGACCAGCTTCTGGCCCGCCGCCTCCTCGACCTGGTCGCAGATCACGACCTTGCGCCCGGCGCGGAGCAGCTTGCCCACGTAGCCCTGCCAGGAGTGGTGGGGCACGCCGCACATCGGCTGGCGGCCCTCCTTCATCGGCCGCGACGTCAGGGTCACGCCCATGATGGGCGCGGCCTCGACGGCGTCGTCGAAGAAGATCTCGTAGAAGTCCCCCATCCGGAACAGGAGGATCGCGTCGGGGTGCCGGAGCTTGGCGGCCCAGTACTGCTTCATCGCCGGCGTGGTCGCGCCGGCGTTCGGCATCAAGCCGCCGCGACCGGGCCAGCCAGCTGGCCCGGTGAGGCTTCCTCCACCAGGACCCGCACGAGCTCGCCCGGCTCGACGCGCGCCCGTTTCACGACCACGCGCTTCCCCTGCCGGTTGCGCCCGTACGGGCGGCCGAGCTCGTCGGCGCCCTCGACCAGGACCTCCACCGTGCGGCCCAGCCACCGGGCGGTCCGCCGCCCGGCGATCTCCCGCTGCAGGGCCAGCAGGTCGTTGATGCGCCTCCGCTTCTCCTCGGCCGGCACGTCGTCGGCCCACCGCTCGCCCGCGTGCGTGCCCGGCCGGGGCGAGTACTGGGCCAGGTGCACGACGTCGAACTCGACCTCCTCGAGCAGCCGGCGCGTGTTCAGGAACTGCTCCTCGGTCTCGCCGGGGAAGCCGACGATCACGTCCGTGTAGAGGCCCAGGTCGGGCATCAGCGCCCGCGCCCGCGCCACGATCTCGCGGTACCGGTCGACCTTGTAGCCGCGCGCCATTCGCTTCAGGACCACGTCGTCGCCGGACTGGATCGGCAGCTGCAGCTCGTGGGCGGCGACCGGCGAGTCCCGGGGATCCGCTCGACCGCGCGCACCAGCGCCGCCAGGCCGCCCGCGCCCTCGGGGTCGTGGTAGTCGTCCACGTTCTGGCCCAGCAGCACGACCTCGCGGGCGCCGTCGGCCACCGCCTGCCGGCACTCGGCCAGCACGCGCGGCAGCGGCACGTGCACCTCGCGGCCGCGCACCTTCGGCACGATGCAGAACGTGCAGCTGTGGTCGCAGCCCTGGATGACGTTCACGTAGTGGCTGACCGCGGTGCGCCCGGCGGCCGGCAGCGGCTCGCCCAGCGCGTAGTCGTAGCGCGTCTCCAGGTCGGCCAGGAACGGCTCGTACTCGCCGATCGGCACCACCGCGTCCAGGTGCGGGAACCGCTCCCGGAGCGCGTCGCCCTCCTTGCGCACGATGCAGCCCGTGACGGCGATCGTCCGCTCGGGCGTCTTCCAGCGCCGCAGCTCGTGCAGCTTGGAGTAGACCTTGTCCTCGCTCGTCTGGCGCACCACGCACGTGTTGAGGATCGCCACGTCGGCGCGCTCCAGGTCCGGCGCCTCCCGGTAGCCCGCGGCGAGCAGCTGGCGCGCCAGGTTCTCCGAGTCGGCCAGGTTCATCTGGCAGCCGATCGTCCAGACGTGGAAGGTTCTCAAAGGGTCAGCCCAGGATAGCCAGGAAGCCCGCGAGAGCGCCGGTCAGCGAATCTCCACCAGCAGCCGGATGCCGGTCCGCTCCTCGCCGTCGATCGAGATGTCGATGAACGACGGGATGCACACGATGTCGATACCGCCCGGCGCGAC
Organism: Chloroflexota bacterium; assembly: GCA_005880175.1. Next base: position 17,893 of record VBJR01000259.1, on the reverse strand, counting down.
GTATCCGCGCGAGATCGCGATCGCCTTGACGGCCTGGTTGATGGCGCCGGCGCCGATGGCCTGCACCTCCACCCGACCCTTGTTCCTGATCACCCCCGCGATGGCGCCTGCCACCGCCACCGGCTTCGAGGTAGCCGATACCTTGAGCACCTCCACCGGTGTGCGCCCCTCCCCGGTCATGTCTGCTGGAACAACCCCCGTCACGTGTGTTCTCGATCGATGCGATGTATTGCTGTGGCCCGTCCAGAGCGCCTGCTAATCGTAACCAGTACCGAGTTGAAAGTCACGATGCCCGTTGCGGTCTCGAACCGGTGCGGCATCCCGGTGAGGAAGCGGCGCAGCGCGGCCTCCTTCTGCACGCCGATGACGCCGTCGCGCGGACCTACCATACCGACGTCCGTGACGTAGGCGGTGCCGCCCGGCAGCACACGCGCGTCGGCGGTCGCGATGTGGGTGTGCGTGCCCACCACGGCGCTCGCGCGGCCCGCCAGGTACCAGCCCATCGCGGCCTTCTCCGACGTGGCCTCCGCGTGCATGTCGCAGAACACGATCCTGGGCCCGCGGTTGGCGGCCAGGATCGCGTCCGCCGCCCGGAACGGGTCGTCCAGGTCGGGCAGGAAGATGCGGCCCTGGAGGTTCATCACGAGCACCTCCTCGCCGTCGGCCTCCAGCACCATGGCGCCCACGCCCGGCGCGCCCGGCGGGTAGTTGTACGGCCGGAGCACGCGGTCCACCTGCGCGATCTCGTCCACGAACTGCTTCTGGTCCCAGACGTGGTTGCCCGTCGTGATCACGTCCGCGCCGGCGCCGATCAGCTCGCGCGCGGTGGCGGCGGTGATGCCGAAGCCGCCGGCGGAGTTCTCGCCGTTGACGATCGTCAGGTGGGGCTCCAGCTCGACCTGGAGCCGCGGCAGCAGGGCCACGACGGCCGCCCGGCCGGGCCGGCCGACGACGTCGGCCACGAAGAGGATGCGAAAGTCGTCGGCACCGTCGGTCGTCATGTGGGGTGATTAAGGAAAGCACAACAGGCGAGGGGAGGCGGGCAAAAAGAAAGGCCGGCCCCGGACGGGACCGGCCTGTTGCTTATTTCGCGTACTCGATCGCCCGGGTCTCCCGGACGACCGTGACCCGGATCTGGCCCGGGTAGCTGAGCTCGCTCTCGATCCGCTTGGCGATCTCGCGAGCCATGAGTTGCGCGGAGGAATCGTCCACCTGCTCGGGCCGGACGAGGATGCGCACCTCGCGGCCGGCCTGGATCGCGTACGACTGCTGCACTCCCTGGAAGGAGTTCGCGATCTGCTCGAGCTTCTCCAGGCGCTTGATGTAGGCGTCCAGCGTCTCCCGCCGCGCGCCCGGCCGGGCGGCCGAGATCGCGTCGGCGGCGATGAGCAGGAACGCCTCGATGGTGTGCGGCTCCTCGTCGTAGTGGTGCGCGCGGACCGCGTGGACCACCTGAGCCGGGACGCCGTGCCGCTGGACCAGGTCGGCCCCGATCACGGCGTGGGAACCCTCGATCTCGTGGTCGATGGCCTTGCCGATGTCGTGGAGCAGGCCCGCCATCTTGGCGATCCTGACGTCCGCGCCGATCTCGGCGGCCATGGTGGCCGCCAGGTAGGCGACCTCCTTGGAGTGACTGAGGACCTGCTGTCCGTAGCTGGTCCGGAAGCGGAGCACGCCCAGGCTGCGGACGATCTCCGGGTGGAGGCCCTGGAGGCCCACCTCCAGGACGGCTGCCTCACCCTCTTCCTTGATGCGCTGCAGGACCTCCTGCCGCGCTTTGGCGACGGTCTCCTCGATTCGGGCGGGATGGATGCGCCCGTCCACGATCAGCTTGTTGAGCGCCGTCCGGGCCACCTCGCGGCGGACCGGGTCGAAGCCGCTGATCACGATTGCCTCGGGGGTGTCGTCGATGATGAGGTCGATCCCGGTCGCCTGCTGGAGCGCGCGGATGTTGCGGCCCTCGCGACCGATGATGCGGCCCTTGATCTCCTCGTTCGGAAGCGGCAGCACCGAGACCGACGTCTCGGCGGTCTGGTCGGCCGCGACCCGCTGGATCGCCTCGGTCACGATGGCGCGGGCGCGGCGCTCGCTTTCGTGTCCTGCTCGACCTGTCCGATGAGGATGTTCTGTGCTTCCTGGCGGGTCATGGCGGCGACCCGCTCCAACTCTCTGAGCTGCTGCCGGGCGGCGTCCTCGAGCTCCGCGCGGAGCTCGTCGAGGCCACGCTCGCGATCGCCGATCGCCTTCTCGCGACGGCCGAACTCCTCGATCCGGCGCTCCAGGCTCTCCTCCTTCTGGTGGAGGCGGCGCTGAGTCTGCTGGGCCTGCGTCCTGGTCTCGCGCGCCTCCTCGTCGGCCTGGGTACGGATTCGGACCGCATCTTCCTTGGCCTCCAGCACGCGTTCCTTGGCCTGGCTCTCGATCTCGGCAAGACGCTGCTGAGCCTTCGTCTCGACCTCCCGCAGCTCGTTGCGCTGCAGATCGTCGAAGCGGCTCCTGGCGACGAGAAACACAACGCCGCCACTGAGGATCGCGGTGCCCACCAACAACAGCAGAACGACGTATACGGGCATTCGTTGGTTCACCTCTTTATTCGGTTGTGAAGGTGCTGAACCATGTACGAGGCACCAACGCCCCGTGGTGGGTCAGGACGACTTCTCTTATGGCCTGCCCGGCGCGATGCTCGCGCGCGAACAAGCTCAAAGTCGGATTCTAAGCCTGGCCGGGGATGCTGGCAATCGATGCCAGAGCCCCTGTCAAGATCCATTGTCGCGGTCGTACAGCGCCACGATCGCGGCCGCCGATCGGCGCAGATCGCGCCGCAGCGTGTCCGGCGCCAGCACCTCGACATCGGGTCCGAACCCGAGCAGGCTGGCCTGCGCGGCGCCCTCGGCGGGGTACCGGAGCTCCAGGTGCGCCCAGCCGTCGCGCGCCTCGCCGCGCACGATCGGGCCCGTCAGCTGCGAGGCGACCACGCGCAGCAGCAACTCGACGCGCTCCGCCCGCGCGCGGGCCCGGACGGTCACGCCCGGACCGCGCTCCTCGACGCGGCCGCGCAGCTCCTCCCACAGCGCCTCCAGGTCGAGCCCGGCCGGGCGGTCCGCCGGCTCCCCGGTGACCTCGGCGGCCTCGATCCGCGAGACCCGGTACAGCCGCGGCTCGCCGCCGCCGGCGCCGACCAGGTACCACGTGCCCGCCTTGGCGACCAGGCCGTACGGGTCGAGCACCCGCTCGGCGGCGTCGGGCGCGCCCGGCCGCCGGTACCGGATCCGGAGCCGGCGGTCGCGCCAGACCGCCTCCTGGACCGTGGCCAGGTGGGGCAGGTCGTCGCGCGACCGCATCCAGCCGCGCGGGTCCACGACCACCCGGTCCGCCGCCCGCTCGGCCCCCGGCCGGTGCGGCTCGGGCAGGACCGAGAGCAGCTTGCGCAGCGCGGAGCGCAGCTCGCCCTCCAGGCCCAGGTCGGCGAGCGTGCCCCGGCCGGCGAACACGAACAGCGCCCGCGCCTCCGCGCTCGTCAGGCCGCTGACGTCGGTGCGGTAGCCCGGCAGGAGCGCGATGCCGCCATGGCGGCCGCGCTCGGCGTACACGGGCACGCCGGCCGCGCTCAGCGCCTCGACGTCGCGGTGGATGGTCCGCTCGGACACCTCCAGCCGCCCGGCCAGGTCGCGGGCGCTGAGCCGCCCGTGCGCCTGGAGCAGCAGGAGGACCGACACGAGCCGGTCAGAGCGCATTGGAAATCATGACGTGATGTGTCTTATTTAAGCGCGATCCTGGCCCCATGACGACCGAGACGCAGATCGACATCAGCGGCCCGTTCTCGTGGGCCGCCAGCCTCGACGTGCTGGAGCGCTGGGAACCCGTCCGCCGCCACCGGCGCGAGCGCGACGAGGTCACCCGCGGCAGCGACCGGCTCGACGCGGTCGCCCGCCAGGTCGCCCGCACGTTCTCGCTCGACCACGACGGGACCGGGTTCCCCGCCGTCGGCGAGCGCGACCCCGAGCTGGGCCGGGTGATGGCCGAGCTGCCCGGCCTCCGCCCCGTCTGCTTCACGTCGCCGTACGAGACGGCGGCCTGGGCCGTCCTCTGCGGCGGCACCAGCATGGCCCGGGCCATCGTGCTCCAGGACCGCGTCCTGGCCGAGCACGGCCACCGGCTCCGGGTGGCCGGCGCGGACGTGCTCGCCTTCCCCGCGCCCGAGCGGCTGCTCCGCGTGACGGCCGTGTCCGGGCTCGGCGCCGAGAAGGTCGAGCGCCTGCACGGCGTGGCGCGGGCGGCGCTGGACGGCCGGCTCGACGCCGAGCGGCTACGCGCCCTGGGCCCGGAGGCCGGGCCCGCCTCGGTGCTCGGCATCCGCGGCATCGGCCCGTTCTGGGCCCAGGGCATCTACCTGCGCGGCTGCGGCATCGTGGACGCGTTCCCGGACGAGCCGCTGGCCATCGCCGCGCTCGGCCACCTGCACGGCCACGGCGACCAGCCGGCGCCGGACGTGCTCCGGCGGCTGACCGAGCGGCTGCGGCCGTACCGGATGTGGGCGTGCTTCCTGCTCCGGGTCGCGGCCGGCCGGGGGATCGTCCCCGGCGTCGCCGGCCGCGAGGGGGCGATCCGGGCGCTACGCGGCGGCCGCCGGCGCTGACTCCCGGATCCGGCGGCCCAGCCCTTCCGCCTGGCCGATCGCCGCGAGGCCCACGAGGAGGTGCAGGACCTGGACCAGCCAGTGGGGGCCGCTGGTCAGGATCGAGTCCTGCGTCACGCCCAGGATCGGGACGACCAGGCCCCAGATGAACGCGATCGCGACCAGGCCAGGCTGGACGCCGGAGCGGGCGCCGACGAACGCGAGCGTCCACAGGGACAGCACCAGGATCAGGCCGAGCAGCATGTGGACGGGCACCAGGGCCAGCTGGTTGCCCGTCCAGAACAGCAGGCCGAGCACGATCAGGATCAGCCCCGTGATCCGGACGAGCCACTGAGCGACGGTGGCGGTGGTTCTCATGGCGCCCAGGGTAGGGGCTGACCCGGTGCGGCGTCGTCCGCGCCCCGACGTACGCCGGCTACGCGCGGTGTGGAGGCGTCGCGAGGCCGGACTGGAACGCCATGACCACCAGCTGGGCCCGGTCGCGCGCGTCCAGCTTGGACATCGCCCGCCCGACGTGCGTGCGGACGGTGGCCGGGCTCACGACCAGGCGCTCGGCGATCTCGTCGTTGGACAGCCCCTCGGCGACCAGCCCGACCACCTCGCGCTCGCGGTCGGTCAGCGGGTCGAGGCTGGGGCCCCGGGCCAGGGCGGGCGCCGGCCGGCCGGCGAACTCCGCGATCACGCGGCGCGTCACCGCGGGCGACAGCAGCGACTCCCCGGCGGCCACGACGCGGATCGCGCGCAGGATGTCGGCCGGCTCGGAGTCCTTGATCAGGAAGCCGCTGGCGCCCGCGCGCAGGGCCTCGAACACGTACTCGTCGAGCTCGAACGTGGTGAGCACGATGACGCGCGTGCCGGCCAGGTCGGCGTCCGCCGCGATCGTCCGCAGCGCCTCCAGGCCGTCCATGACCGGCATCCGCACGTCCATCAGGACCACGTCGGGCCGCGCCTCGCGGACCAGCGCCAGCGCCTGGCGGCCGTCGGCGGCCTCGCCGACCAGGTCCAGGTCGTCCTCCGACTCCAGCAGGACGCGGATGCCGAGCCGGACCAGCGCCTGGTCGTCGGCGACGGCGACCCGGATCACTCGTGCGCCGCCCGGGCCGGCAGCCGGGCCAGGACGCGGAACCCGCCCTCCTGGCGGGGGCCGGCCTCCAGCGTGCCGTCGACGGCCGCCGCCCGGTCCCGCATGCCCGCGATCCGCTGGCCGCCGGGGAGCCCGGCCCCGCCGCCGTTGACGCGGGCCCGGCCGTCGTCCGTGATCTCCAGCACGACGTCCCTCGGCTCGTACCGGACCCGCACGGTCGCGGTGGCGGGACCGGCGTGGCGGATCACGTTCGTCAGCGACTCCTGGACGATGCGGTACGCGGCGAGGTCCACGGCGGCGGGCAGGTCCACGGCCCGCCCGGTGACCTCCAGGCGGACGGGCAGGCCGCTCTCGGCCATCGCGGTGACGACGCTGCCCACCTGACGCAGGCCCGGCGCCGGCCGCGCCGGCTCCCGCGGCTCCTCGGGCCGGCGGAAGACGGCGAGCGTGGACCGCAGCTCGTCGAGCGCGTCCTTGCTGGTCTCCTTGATCGCCGCCAGCGCCAGCCGGGCCTGCTCCGGCCGGCGGTCCGCGACGTGCAGCGCGATGCCGGCCTGCATGTTGATGACGGCGAGCCCGTGGCCGACCACGTCGTGGACCTCGCGCGCGATGCGCAGCCGCTCCTCGTACGCCAGCCGGCGGTCGGCGTCCTCGCGGCTGCGGCGGGTGCTCTCGCGGCGGCCGCGCAGCCCGGCGCCGGCGGCCCAGGGGACCAGGAGCCAGCCGTGCCAGACGGCCAGCGTGAGCAGGCCCTGGAGGCCGCTGGCACCGGGCACCTGCGTCGCGGTCAGAGCGGCGATGGCCACCAGGGCGGCCGGCAGCGACCGGCGCAGGGGCAGGTGGCCGCCCGCCGAGTACAGCGCGACCGGGAGCGACAGCAGGGCCGGGCCGAACGGGTAGCCGGCGACCAGGTACGCGCCCGCGGCCAGCGTCACGCCGGCCAGCGAGGGCAGCGGCGCCAGCCGGCGGGCCGCGAGGCAGCCCGCCGCCACGACCACCAGCGCGATCGCGAGCCCGTCCACGGGCCGCCGCGCCGGGTGGAACGACGCCACCTCGATCATCCCCAGCACCATCACGGAGCCAAGCACCAGGGCGAGCAGCCCGTCGAGCGCCAGCTGCCGGCCGGTCACCCGGTTCACCAGGCCCATCGAGTGGACGATACCGCCGGGCCGGCCCGGGCGCGTCCGCCGAGGGGCGTACCGGGGCATACGCTCGCTCGCGTACGGGCTGGTACGCTGGCCGGGACACCGCCGTCGGGCTGCTCGTTCCTGTTCGTTCCCGATGAGGTGTGGCGGTGTGTGCTGATCGGATCCCTGCCGACGTCCTGCGGGCGCTCCCCTGCGAGGTCCGCGCCAACGTCCTGCGCGTGTTCGGCGACCGCGGCCGGGCCTGGATCGATGGGCTGCCCGCGCTGGTCGCCGACCTGGCCCGGCGGTGGGAGCTCCGGCTGGGACAGCCGCTCGTACGGCGGCGGCACCCACTCGCTGGTGCTGGCGGCGACCCGTGCGGACGGCTCGCCGGCCCTGCTCAAGGTGCCGGTGCTGGACGACGAGAACCGGCACGAGGCGGACGCGCTGCGCGCCTACGCCGGCGACGGCGCCGCCCTGCTGTACGCGGCCGACCCGGAGAGCGGCGCGCTGCTGATGGAGCGGCTGGAGCCGGGCACGCCGCTGATGGACCACCCGGACCGGGGGCGTGCGATCGACGTCGCGTGCGGGCTCCTGCGGCGGCTGCGCCGGCCGGTGCCGGCGGACCACCCCTTCCCGCGCGTGCCGGCGCTGGTGCGGCACTGGGCCGCGACGCTGCCGGCGGGCCAGGCCCGCCACGGCGAACCGGTGCCGGCGCGCGAGCTGGCCTCGGTGCTGGCGGCGGTCGAGTCGCTGCGGGTGCCGGCCGGCCTCGACGTGCTGGTCAACCGGGACGCGCACCTGCTCAACATCCTGGCGGCCGAGCGCGAGCCCTGGCTGCTGATCGACCCGAAGCCCCTGGTCGGCGAGGCCGCGTTCGACGGCGGCTGGCTGCTGATCGACCTCCTGCTCCGCGACCTCAGCGCCGGCCAGGCGCGCGGGCTGGCCGCCCGTGTGGGCGGCGGCCTGGGCGTGGACGCGGGCCGGGTGCGGGCGTGGGCGCTGGTCCGGTCGGCGGAGAACGTGTACTGGGACCTGGACCAGGGCGACGACCCGGCGGTCAGCCTGGCGCTCGTGGCGGCGCTGGCCTGATCCGTCGGTTCAGGAGCAGCCGGGGGCCGGGGCCGGCGACGGCGAGAACCGGGCGTCGCCCCACAGCGCGACCGCGTCCCGCAGGCTGCCGCCGCCCTGGAACAGCGCCGACAGGACCAGCGTGCTGCCGGCCGGGACGGCGCACGTCACGCTCACCGGCGGCTGGAGCGGCGACAGCGTCCGGTCCAGGACGGGCCGGCCGCCGACCGTCAGCGTGAACTGGATCGTCCCGCCCACGCCCTTCAGCGTCGCGGTCAGGCTCTGGTAGCCGGCCGGGACGACGAACGCCACCCGCGTGCTCACGCCCAGCACGAGGCCGAGCCCGTGCGCGAACCGGTAGTCCGGCCCGTCGATCTCGCCCGAGTTCGCGCCCGGGACGGTGGTCAGGTCGCCGAGGTAGCGGTCGGGGACGGTGCTGCCGTCGGCGGTCGGGGGCGCCGCGGGCACGGGCACCGGCGGCAGGGTCGGCAGCACGGCCGCCGGCGAGGCGGTCGGGCTGGCGCTGGCCGCGACGCCCCGGCCCTGGGCCGGCAGGCTCACGCGCGGCTGCGCGGGCGCGACGACCTGGGTGATCAGGAACACCAGGCCGGCGCCGGCCGCCAGCGCGGCGACGACGACGGCGGCGATCCGGGCCGCCTCGCGCAGGACGGCGCCGCGCGACGGTCTCCCCGGATCCTCCCACCAGGCCATGCCCACCACGATGGTCGCATAGTTGACGGGCGCGGCGCCGGGACCCGGTCAGGCGCGGAGGGAGCCGACGACGCGGGTCATCAGCCGCGTCCAGGCCGCCGGGTCGGGCTCGGCCATGCCGGTCGCGTACGTCAGGTGGTAGCCGATCGCGAGCGCGACGGCGAACCGGGCCAGCGCCTCCGGCTCGACGTCGTCCGCCACGTCGCCGTCCGCGCGGGCCTCGGCGACGGTGCCCGCCACCCGGGTCTCGAGCGTGCCGAGCAGCTGGCGGACGCGCTCGCCCACGTCCGGGTCGCGCCGGGCGGCGGCCAGCGCCTCGCTGACGAGCGTACGGCTGCGGTCCGGCGTGTGGAGGGCGAGCGTCCGGCCGACCAGCTCGATCACCTGCCCGGCGGTCGCCCCGGCCAGGTGCGGCTCGGCCTCGTCCATCTGGCCGAGCAGGCGCTCGAGGCCGGACTCGATCGCCTCCGCCAGCAGCTCCGACCGGTCGCGGAAGTTGGCGTAGATCGCCCCGTTGGTCAGGCCGGCCCGGCGGGCGATCTCCTGCACGCCGGCGCGGTCGTAGCCCGCCTCGGCGATCACGTCGGCGGCGGCCTCGATCAGCCGCTCCCGGGTCGTCGCGGCGGGCGCGGTGACGCGGCGCGAGGCTGCTTTCATCCTCCTCTACTCTACCCGTTGCGTCCGCCCAGAGGAGAGAGTACTCTCTCTTCCAGGCCGCAGCTGCCCGGCGGCCGCCGTGAGCCAAGGAGAGACGGCGTTATGCAGATGCAGGAACAGGAAGCGGTCGAGATCGTCGAGAAGTCGTCGCTTCAGGCGCTCGGCACGCTGAGCCCGGACGTGGTGTACGCGCACGTGGACTACCTCGGCCGCGAGCTGCCGGGCCCGGTGGACCTGTACCAGCGCTGGGAGCGCCAGCAGTGGTCGGCGACCGAGATCGACTTCGAGGTGGACCGCCGCCAGTGGCAGGGGATGTCCGAGCGCATGCACGACCAGCTGGAGGGCGCGTTCCTGGCGTTCTTCTACGGCGAGCAGGCGGTGACCGACACGCTGTCGCCGCTGGTGCACGCGGCGCCCGACGAGGACAACCGGCTGTTCCTGTCCACCCAGCTGGTGGACGAGGCGCGACACTCGTACTTCTTCGCCCGCTTCTTCTCCGAGGCGCTGGGCGTGGCCGGAGGCCTGCGCGAGACGCTGGCGCACGCGGCGCAGGCGCGCCAGATCGGCGGCGGCTACGGCCGGATCTTCGAGCCGGTGACCGGCGAGCTGGCCGTGGTGACGGAGAAGGTGCGCGTCGAGCCGGGCGACTACGGCCTGTGGGTGCAGGCGGTCGCGCTGTACCACCTGATGATCGAGGGCGTGCTGGCGCTCCCCGGCCAGCGACGCCTGCTGCGGCTGACGCGCCTGAACGACCTGCTCCCGGGCTTCCGCGCCGGCTTCACCGCGGTCACGCGCGACGAGTCCCGGCACGTGAGCTATGGCGTGTGGGCGCTGCGCGAGGCGGTGCGGGCCGGCCGCGAGGCCGACATCCGGACCGTGGTCGACCGCGTGCTGCCGGACTGCGTGGGCGTGGGCGGCAACCCCGAGGTGAAGCTGCCGCGGCCGCAGGACGTGCCGCCGACGATGCGGCTGGACCCGCGCGAGCAGTGGTCGTTCGTGGTGGACTCGGTCACCAAGCGGCTGCGCACGGCCGCGGTCAGCCAGGACTACGTCGCGGCGGTGGACGAGCGGGCGTGGGGCCTGATCCGAGGCGGGGTCAAGCGGTACGAGGAGCTGCACGGCGAGGAGCACCCGGTCCGCGCGTGGGAGCGCGGCGAGGTGACGTCGGCGGCGAGCTAGGGCTCGGGGCAGTTGCGGCTTTGCCGTGACTGTCTCTCACGGCCGGAGGCCTCAGTCCACGTCCCGGCCCAGCGCCTCGCGCACCACGTCCGGCGGGAAGCCGCGGCGCAGGAGGCGGGCCGCCACCACCGGGCGGTCGGCGCCCGCCTCCGCGCCGCGCTCGGCCAGGCGGCGGGCCGCCGCCAGCACCTCCTCGCGCGGCACCGCCTCGACCGTCTTCCGGACCACCGCCCGCTCGACGCCCTTCGCGGCCAGCTCGCGGGCGATCAGCGCGGGGCCCCGCGATCGGGCCCGCTCGCCCGCCAGCGCGCGAGCGAACGCGGCGTCGTCCAGGTAGCCCAGCCCGCGCGCCCGGACCACGGCACGGTCGAGCTCGTCCTCCGGGCAGCCCCGGCCGACCAGCTTGCGCCGCAGCTCGGCTTCGCTGTGCGCGCGCCGCGTCAGCAGTCGGAGCGCCGTCTCGAACGCGTCGGGAGGAGCCGCATCAGCCCTCGACACCGGCCCCCGTGCGGACCTTCGCCGCCGTCTCCAGCCGGGCGCTGGCCTGGCCGGCCGCCGTCGCCCGCACCGCGGTCTCGATCTCGCTGGCGAGCGTCGGGTTCTCGCGCAGGAAGTTGCGCACGTTCTCGCGGCCCTGGCCCAGCCGGGTCTCGCCGTACGACATCCACGTGCCGCTCTTCTCGACGATCCCGTACTCCACGGCCGTGTCGATCAGGGCGCCCTCGCGCGAGATGCCCTCGTTGAACAGGATGTCGAACTCGGCGGCCCGGAACGGCGGCGCCACCTTGTTCTTGACCACCTTGACCTTGACCCGGGAGCCGATGCTGTCCAGCCCCGACTTGATGACCTCCACCTTGCGGATGTCCAGGCGCACGGACGAGTAGAACTTCAGCGCCCGGCCGCCCGGCTGCGTCTCCGGGTTGCCGAACATGATCCCGACCTTCTCGCGGAGCTGGTTCAGGAAGATCACGGTCGTGGCGGACTTGGAGATGGCCGCGGTGAGCTTGCGCATCGCCTGCGACATCAGGCGGGCCTGGAGGCCGACGTGGCTGTCCCCCATCTCGCCCTCGATCTCGGCCTTGGGCACGAGCGCCGCCACCGAGTCGATCACGATGACGTCCACCGCGCCGCTGCGGACCAGGACCTCGACGATGTCGAGCGCCTGCTCGCCGGTGTCCGGCTGGCTGATCAGCAGCTCGTCGATGTTCACGCCGATCCGGGAGGCGTAGATGGGGTCGAGCGCGTGCTCGGCGTCCACGAACGCGGCCACGCCGCCCAGCTTCTGCGCCTCGGCCAGCACGTGCAGGGCGAGCGTCGTCTTGCCGGCCGACTCCGGCCCGTAGATCTCCACGACCCGGCCCCGGGGCATCCCCCCCACGCCGAGCGCGAGGTCGAGCGGCAGCGAGCCGGTGGGGATGACGGTCACCTCGCGCTGGGCGGCCTGCTCCCCGAGCTTCATGATCGAGCCCTTGCCGTAGCTGCGCTCGATGTGCTGGATCGCGGTGCTGAGTGCCTTTTCCTTCTCCACGGTTCCTCCTGCCGCTGGGGCTGGGCTGCGTTGCTCGTCTGGATGTGAGTGTGGACTCCTGCTGGCTCGCGGTCAAAGCGCTTAACAATGCCCTCTCGCGGGTCCCCGGAGGGACGAACGGAGTCCCTAAATCTTACGAACGTGCGTTCGAGGAGTCAAGGCGCGGCCGCCGCAGGATACGACGTGGACGTCGCCGGCGGCGCCAGCCACCTCAGCATCGGGGCGCGGTGATCAGTCCTCGACGCGGGCCAGCAGGAGCGTCAGCGCCTCGCCGACCGCCTGCCGCCGGTTCGTCCAGCGGTCCCCCGCGAAGACGAACCGGCGGCCCTCGCCGCCGTCCGCCTCCGCCAGCCACACGTGCGTGAGGCCGACCGGCTTGTCCGTGCCGTCGGCGTCCGGCCCGGCGATCCCGGTGATGGAGACCGCCAGGTCGGCGTCCAGCGCCCGCCGGGCCCCCTCGGCCATCGCGCGGGCGGCCTCGGCGCTCACCGCGCCGTGCTCCTGGAGCACCTCCCCGGGCACCCCCAGCAGCCGCTCCTTGATCTCGTTCGAGTACGCGACGACCCCGCCCTTGAAGTAGGCGGAGCTGCCCGGCTGGTCCGTGATCGCGGCCGCCAGCATTCCGCCAGTGCAGGACTCCGCCACGGCGATCGTCCGGCCGCCGGCGCGCAGGTGCTCGTGCAGGCGCCGGACCAGCGGGTCCACCGGCGACTCGGCGCCCGGCGCGCCGCCGCCCGTCGGCAGCGGCCGCTGCACCCGCCCGAAGACGCCGCGGAAGCGCCACAGGTAGTCCAGGCCGCTCGCCACCGTGAAGATCACCGCCAGCGCGACCACGACGTCGGCCGGCAGCCTGAGCACCGGGTACGGCCGCTGGAGGATCAGCAGCAGGACCGCCGCGACCTGGAGGACCGTCTTCGTCTTGCCGAACGGCGTGGCGGCGATCACCCGGCCCTGGCTCGCGCTGAGCGAGCGCAGCACCGTGATCAGCAGCTCGCGGCCGAAGATCACGACCACGATCCAGGCGGCCAGCTCCTCCTCCTGGACCAGGACGATCAGGACCGAGAGGATGAACAGCTTGTCCGCCAGGGGGTCCAGGAACTTGCCCAGCTCGGTCACCTGGCCCCGGCGGCGGGCGAGGTTGCCGTCGAGCGTGTCGGTCAGCGAGGCGACCACGAACACGGCCGCCGCGATCTGGTCGTGGCTGGATGGTCAGCGCGTTGGGCAGGTTCATCTCACCGCCCATTCTCGCCCGCCGGGCCACGGGGGCCGCGTGGCGACCGGGCCTCAAGGGGGGGGCCTGCCCCCCACTTGCCCTTCAGCCCTCCACACCCAGCTGCTCGAGCAGCTCGTCCACGTCGGGCAGGTTCATCAGCACCTCGCGCGACTTGGAGCCCTGGTACGAGCCGATCACCCGGTGCTCGGCCAGCTGGTCCACGATGCGGCCGGCCCGCGAGTAGCCGACGTTGAACTTGCGCTGCACCAGCGAGACGGACGCCGCTCCCTCGGCCGCGACGGCCCGCGCGGCCCGGGCGAACAGCGGGTCGAGGCGGCGCTCGGAGCGGCCCTCCTCGCTCACCGGCCCGGCGGCGGCCTCCAGGACCCCCTCCAGGTAGCGCGGCTCGCCCTGGCCGGTCCAGAACTGGACCAGGCTCTCCACCTCGCGGTCGGAGATGAACGCGCCCTGCAGCCGGGTCGGGCTGCCCGCGTCCACCGGCTGGTACAGCATGTCGCCCCGGCCCAGCAGCTTCTCCGCGCCGACCCGGTCCAGGATCACCCGGCTGTCCACCTGCGAGCCGACCGCGAACGCGATGCGCGAGGGCACGTTGGCCTTGATCAGGCCGGTGATGATGTCCGTGGACGGCCGCTGCGTGGCGATCACCAGGTGGATGCCGACGGCGCGGGCGAGCTGGGCGATGCGGCAGACCAGCTCCTCGATCTCGCCGGCCGCGACCATCATCAGGTCGGCCAGCTCGTCGATCACGATCACCACATACGGGAGCGGTCGCGCGAGCTTCTGCGTGGCCTTCTCGTTGTAGGCCGCGATGTTGCGCACCCCTTCGGCCGAGAAGAGCTTGTAGCGGCGGTCCATCTCGGCCACGGCCCAGCGCAGGGCCGCCGCGGCCTGGTGCGACTCGACCAGGACCGGCAGCGCCAGGTGCGGAAGCCCGTTGTAGCCGGTGAGCTCGACACGTTTGGGGTCGATCAGCAGCATGCGCATCTTGTCCGGCGTGACCTGGAACAGGAGGCTCGTGATCAGCGCGTTGATGCACACGCTCTTGCCCTGCCCGGTCGCTCCGGCGATCAGCAGGTGCGGCATCCGCGTCAGGTCGGCCACGATCGACTGGCCTGACACGTCGTTGCCCAGGCCCAGCGCCAGCTTGTTGGTGCCTTCCCGAAACGCTGCCGTCTCGATGACCTCTCGGATGGTCACCAGGCTCGCCGACTTGTTCGGCACCTCGATCCCGACGGCCGATTTACCCGGGATCGGCGCCTCGATGCGCAGCGGCGCGGCCGCCAGCGCGAGCGACAGGTCGTTCTGCAGCGCGGTGATGCGCTTCACCTGCACGCCGGGACCCGGCTGCAGCTCGTACTGAGTCACGGCCGGGCCTGGGTTGACTCCGACCACCTTGCACTCGACGCCGAAGGTCTGCAGCGTGGTCTCGATGATCTTGACGTTGCGCTTGATCTCGTCCGCCATTCGCTCGCGCCGTGCCGTCACCGTGTCGAGCAGGGCGATCGAAGGAAGCTTCCAATCGATCTCGGGCAGGTCGTCCACGGGTTCGGCCACCACACGCAGGACGGCGGCGGGCGCGGATGCGGGTAGCTCGCGAAGTCCCTCGCCGTTGAAGGCCGCCGGCTCCGCCGGCGGCTTCTTCTCCAGGCGTTCCACCGGCTCGTCGACGTCCCACACGTTCGCTTGATCGGGAGCGGCCGGCGCGGTGGCGAAGCTGGCAGCCGAGCGCGTCAAGAGATCGGACGAAGCGGACGCCGACCTGACCGGTCTGGCTTTCTCCGCGGTAGGCGCGGCGACCAGGTCGCGGAGCCGCGCGCGCTCAGCATTCGCGGCGCGCAGGGCGCCGACCGCGGTGACGAGCAGGGCGCCAGGGCTGAAGTGGATGGTCACGATCAATCCGATGACGAGGCCCGCGACGAGCAAAGCCCACGCGCCAACACTCGTGACGAGGCCCGTGAGGCTCGCATCGATGCCGGATCCAACCGCGCCGCCCGCATTGCCGGCGAGACCGAACAGTCCGATCAGGGAGACTGCGGCGACCGCACCCGCGACCACATCCACGCCGCGCGGTCTTGCCTTCGGCCAGAGCATGTACGCGCTGAGTGCGATCGCGGCCGCCACCGGCACGAACCACGCGCTGCCAAAGGCGAACATCAGACCGTCCCGAATCCCGGCGAGGATCGAGCCCGCGTGGCTGGCGATGGCGAGCAGGCCCAGCAGGGCGGCGAGCATCAGCAGCACGCCGAGGATCTCCCGCACCTGACGCGACGTCAGGCGCGGCCGCGCGGCGCGCTTGCTCCGTTTGGAACGGGAGGAGGAAGCGCGACGGGCGCCAGTTCGAGTTGAGCTTCGGGAGGTGGTGCGACGCATGCTGCGGGCCCTTGAGCCGAGTGGATTCTACGCTTTCGCGGGCCGCATACTCTCCAGCGTGGCGGTCGATCCATTCGCGGAAGCAGAGATCCGATACAAGTTCCTGGTCGAGGAGCGGCGCACCGGAAATCTCCAGCCGCGCTCGTATCGCGTCGCCGTGCGCGACCTGGCGGTGCTCGACAGCGAAGGCCGGCGATGGATGCTCGGACCGGAGGACGGCATCTGGTACCGGCGCGAGAACGAGCGCTGGTTGCAGGCCGATCCGCCGCGCCGCCTCGTGTGTCCGTCGTGCGGACATCACAACCTGGGACGGCACAGCTTCTGCGTGGAGTGTGGGCAGAGGCTGAACCGCTAGGCGACACCCCCGGATAGTCCGGACTATCCGGGGGTTGCTTCGGTCGTCAAGTCGCTTCGTCCGGACTAACCGGGCCTGACGCGTTTACGCCACGCTAGTGGTGCACTTGGGCTTGTGCGATTCCGTACGCGAGGCCTAGTGCCACCGGTAGCAGCGCGGCGAGGAACCACAGCCTCCACCACAGCGGGCGCTTCTCGCCCTGCACCATCTCGAACCCGCAGAACCCGCAGTAGCGGTCGAACGGACCCGCGATGCCTCGGCAGTTCGCGCATTGGTGGATCTGCAGCCCGCAGTGCGCGCACCGCGCCTCCTCAGAATGGTTGAGCATCATCGCCGGCTGATCGCAGCGCGGGCAAAGGCTCGGCGCGATCAGCGCCAACGGCGGAAGTTTCATATCTCCGTCACGACCGGGATCACCATAGGGCGGCGCCGGGTCTGCTTGTAGATGGTCTTCGACACGGCGTCGTGGATCGCCTCCTGGAGGAAGGCGAGCTCGGGATGGGAATTGCTGAATCGCTTGATGCTGTCGAGCACGGCAGCCCGGGCATCGGCCATCAGCGTGGTCGACAGCTCCGGCTCGATCACGCCTCGGGAGATCAGGTCAGGGCCTACACGGAGAGCGCCCGTGTCCCGGTCGAGCGTCAACGTGACGACCAGGATGCCGTCCTCGGCGAGGTGACGCCGGTCGCGCAGCACCACCTGCTCCACATCGCCCACACCGAGACCGTCGACGTAGACCAGCCCGGTGCCGATCTTTTCTCCGCGCGTCATCGACTCCGCATCGAGCTCCACCGTTTCACCGTCTTCCACGACCACGACATGGTCGGCGGGCAGCCCCGCCTCTTTGGCAAGCTCCGAGTGGAGCAGCAGCTGGCGGTACTCGCCGTGGACCGGGATGAAAAAGCGCGGCCTGACCGCGTCGAGCATCTCGCGCAGCTCGCCGCGCTGGGCGTGGCCGGTGACGTGCACGTTGCCCACCTCGGAATAGAACACGCGCGCTCCGTGGCGGTAGAGGTTGTTCACGGTCTGGTGGACCATGCGCTCATTACCAGGGATCGGCCGCGCCGAGATCACGACCCAATCGTCCTTGCGCACGTTGAGGAAGGGATGGCGCTGAGCTGCAAAGCGGGTCAGCGCCGACATCGGTTCGCCCTGGCTGCCGGCGGTCAGGAGCAAGAGCTTCGAGGGCGGAATCCTGTCGACATCGGCCAGCGGGACGGTGACCCCGTCCGGCACGTCGAGGAAGCCGAGCTCGCGCGCGGTCCGGAAGTTTTCCCGAAGGCTGCGGCCGACGACGGCCACGCGGCGTCCGAACTGTGTCGCCATGCGGACCAGGTGCTGGATGCGATGGATGTTGGAAGCGAAATTGGCGACCACGATGCGCGCAGGCGCCTCGGTGAAGATCTTCTCGAAAGGGGCGTGAAGGTCGCGCTCGGAGCCTGAGCGGCCCTCGCGCTCCGCATTCGTCGAGTCGCTGAGGAGCAGCAGCACGCCTTCATCGCCGAGGCGGCGAAAGCGGGCCATGTCGGTGGGAAGACCGTCCGGTGGCGCCGGGTCGAGCTTGAAATCGCTCGTGTATACGACGCGGCCCACCGGCGTGTCGATCGCCAGCGCGACCGCGTCCGGTATCGAGTGGCAGACCGAGATCGTCTCCACGCGAAAGGGGCCGAGCTGCACCGAGTCCCCCACCCTCACCTCGCGCAGGTCCGATTCGCGCAGGATGCGGTGCTCTTTCAGCTTGGGCTTGAGCAGTCCGAGCGTCAGCCGCGTGCCGTAGACGGGGACGTTCAACTTTTTCAGCGCGAACGGCAGGCCACCGATGTGGTCTTCGTGGCCGTGCGTGAGGAAGATCCCGAGCACCTCGCGGCCGCCGTGCAGCAGGTAGGAGATGTCCGGCAGGACCAGGTCGATGCCAAGCATGTCCTCCTGCGGAAACATGAG